>DATKCZ010000009.1:0-68410 GCA_035512955.1 Acidimicrobiia bacterium | reverse complement strand
CTCGAGGACCGCGGCCAAATACCCCTCGATGTCGGCCTTGGTTATCTTGTCGGCGGACCTGTCGCCAACGTGGTCAACCAATTGGTTGACGGCCGCCCGATAGCTTTGAATCGTCTTGGCTGCCCGGTTCTTCGCCCTGAGATGCAGCTCGAAGCTGTCGAGAAGTTCGAGGATTGGGAGAGAATCGTTTGCCATCGTTATCCGGTGTGCTAGCGTTGTGCCAGACTAACAGGACCGACGACGGAAGGAAGGGCCAACCGAATCCAGCAACTACTAGCTAGGGGTTCTCCGTCTTCCCGAGCCGCGTACCGGAGTCGAACCGATGACCTGCTGATTACAAATCAGCTGCTCTACCAACTGAGCTAACGCGGCGTGCGCACTCTCATTATCTCAAACGAGGCCAGCGCAGCGGAAACCGAGGCGTTGAGACTCTCGGCGGGGCGGGCCATGGGGATGGAAGCCAGGACGTGACATCGCCTCCTGGTCAGCTCGGCGAGACCGCTGCCTTCGGCCCCGATCACCACCGCCAGGGGCTCGGTGAGCAGGTTGAGGTCGAAGAGACTCTGGTCGCCTCCCATGTCTAGCCCGACGATCCAGAGCCCATCCCCTTTCAGCCGGGACAACGCCTCGGGAATGGAGCCGACGACGGCCACCGGGAGATGCTCCAGGGCACCGGCGGCCGCCTTGAACGCCGCCGCCGACAACGGGGCGGCGCGACGGGAGGCCACCACCAGCCCCGTCATCCCGGCCGCCCGGGCGCTTCTGGCCACCGCCCCCACGTTGTGGGGGTCCTCTACATGGTCGAGCACCAAGACGGCGGCCGATTCCACGGCGAGGGTCTCGAGGGCGACGGGTCGGATTGGACGGCACCGGGCCACCACCCCCTGAGGAGCGTCGGTCTCGGCCAGGGAGCGCACCTCGTCGACCAGGTTGATCATGGAGTCGTCGACAGCGGAGATGATTCCCTCGAGACGACCTCGCCGCCCCCGCTCAACGAAGAGCTTCTCCACCCGGCCGGCGGCGATGGCGGCGGCCACCGCGTGGACGCCCTCGACGCTACCTCCGTACCCAGCGGGTGCCATTGGGCCCGTCCTCGATCGTCACCCCTGCCCGGGTCAGCCTATCCCTGATCTCATCGGCCTCCTCGAACCTGCGCTCGGTGCGAGCGTGGTCACGGCGTGAGATCAGATCCAGGATCTCCTCATCGGACAACCCCGGTGTGGAGAGCGGTGCGCTGGTGGCGTCGTCGAGCCCGAGCACGGCCACGATCTCCTCGACGGCACCAGCCAGACCGGAAGCGTCACCGCCCTCGTCGAGGACCCGGTTTCCCTCCCGAACCAGGTCGAACAGCAGTGAGACCGCCTGCGGTGTCCCGAAGTCGTCGTCCATCGCCTCCTCGAAGCGCTCCATGGCCTTGGGGTCGGGGACTCCGGGCCCGACCCTGTTGCGGAACCGGTCGAGACGTTCGAGTGACTCGGCGGCGTCGACCACGAGCTCTTCGGAGTACTCGATCGGAGACCGGTAGTGCGCCCTCGCATAGAGCAGCCGTACCGCCCGCCCCCCATGTCTGTCGAGGATCTCCCCGAGATCCACCACCTGCCCGGTCGACTTGGCCATCTTCTCGCCTCCCAGGTTGACTATGCCGTTGTGCAGCCAGTACTTGGCGAACGTGCCGCCCGAGGCGCCTTCGCTCTGGGCTACCTCGTTCTCATGATGCGGAAAGATCAGATCGAGGCCCCCGCCGTGGATGTCGAAACCCTGCCCGAGGTACTTCTCGGCCATCGCCGAGCACTCGATGTGCCACCCCGGCCGACCCGGGCCCCATGGTGAGTCCCACGAGGGCTCACCCGGCCTGGCCGCCTTCCACAGGGCGAAGTCGAGCGGATCCTCCTTGGCCTCGTCGACCTCGATCCGATGGCCGGGCCTGAGCTCGTCCGGTCTGCGGCCGGACAGCTTCCCGTACCACTCCTGGGTCTTCACCGAGAAGTAGACATCGCCGTCCCGGGGGTAGGCCAGACCCCCGTCGATGAGGCTGTCGATCAGTTCGAGCATCTCGGGGATGTGCTCGGTCGCCTTGGGCTCGATGTCGGGAGGAAGCACCCCGAGACGCTCGAAGCACTCCGCGAACCGTTTCGCCATGCGGACCGCGAGCAACTCGACCGGCTCGCCTAGTTCGGCCGCGGCGGCGATGATCTTGTCCTCGACATCGGTGATGTTGGAGACGTAGGTGACGTCGTACCCCTTCCAGACGAGATAACGACGGATGACATCGAAGGCCACCGCATAGCGGCCATGGCCCACATGGGGCTCGGATTGGACGGTGGGACCGCAAACGTAGATTCCCACCTTGCCCCGGTCGCGCGGCTCGAAGTCGACGAGGACACGTCCCATCGTGTTGTGAATGCGGATCACCCGGGCGATGTTAAGACAGGGGGCCCGTTCAGATCGGTCGGGCCATCATGTGCCCTGAGAGCACACCGATGCACAACTGATCAACACCCCAGATCGAGTGAGCCGTCATGTGCCCTGAGAGCACACCGATGCACAAGCGATCGAGACGTCAAGACAGGGGGGCGACGCTAAGCACCGCCACGGCAGCCAGCCCCTCGCCACTGCCGGTGAACCCGAGCCCGTCGGTGGTGGTCGCCTTCACCGAGACGGCTTCGGTGCCCAGGCCGAGGACCTCGGCCAGGCTTCGTGCGATCGCGCTCCGGTGCGGCCCAATCCGGATCGACTCGGCCACCACCGTGACGTCGAGGTGAGTCGGCCCCCATCCGGCCGCGGCAGCCATGGTTGCCGCCTGCTCCAGTAGGACCATCGAGTCCACCCCCCTCGACTCGGGGGCGTCGGAGGGGAAGTGCTCCCCGATGTCACCGAGTACACAGGCACCCATCAGAGCATCGGTGACGGCATGGGCGAGCACGTCGCCATCGGAGGTGGCCGAGACGCCAACCGATTCGGAGACGACTATTCCACCCAGTTTCAAAGGGGGAGCGCCATCGAGACGGTGGGCATCGAAGCCCCAGCCCACCCTAGATCCCGCGGCAGGCTCGCCCGGGGTCACTCCTCGACCGATTCCACCCTGGGCAGCGCGCGATCGAGCTTCTTGATCGCCTCTTCCTCGTCCACCTCGAGACTGAAGGCGAGCTCGGAGCTGAGGGTGAGACGCGCCTTGGACAGCATGCGCTTGAGGGCGGGGCTGATCCCTTTTGTCTGCTGAGCGTAGGAGAGATCGCGGACCACCTCGGCCACCTGGAAGATGTCCCCGGAGACCATCTTCTCGTTGAGGACCTTGTACCACCGGCTCCAGTTGGACCCGGCCTCCTCGGGCTCCCCCTTCAACGACCGGAGGACCTCACGCGACCTGGTTTTGGATATGACCGGGCGAATCAGGTCGTCCACCTTTTCCAGCGGAACCATCACGGTGAGCTGCTCGGTGGCGATGTCGAGGATGAAGTAGTCCTTCCTCGTCCCGTCGAAGGTCTGACGCACCTTCTTCTGGATGGTGGCCGCCCCGTGCTGGGGATGAACCACCTTGTCTCCCACCGAATACTTCGAATCTTGAGCCATGGACGGTGGCGCAGTGTACAACTCGACCCGGTCAATCGAGCACGGGCTCCCACTCGTGAGCGGCGGACTCGAGGCGATGAAAGAAGCTGAGGAGCTGTTTCGCCCTGGTGTCGCCGACACCTTCGACGTCGTTCAATTGCGATTCCGATGCGGCCAGGAGCTTCTTGACCGAGCCGAAAGAGCGCACGATGTCCTCACGGACGCTGTCGGGCAGTCTTCCGACCTGGGTCAGCAGCCGATGGCCGCGGGCGTCTGCCGGGTCATCCAAATCCGAGAATCCCAACTCATTGGCCACCTGCGCCGGGTCCTCGAGCTCAGGCCCGGACAGCTCTTCGAGGCGCTCCATGGCACGGTCGACCGCGCCGGCCCGCAATGGCTTGAGGTAATCCCAGAGAACCATCTGCTCGGTCAAACGGACACCCGCCAGAAGATCGTTCAGCTGCAAAGTGGCGATCCGTCCCTCGTCACCCAGTGTCCTGGTCCGGTCCCTGATCACCGCACCGAGCCTCTCCACGAGCTCAGCCCTCTGCACCACCGTGACCACCGACCTGTAGCTGGCCAGCCCGGTCACCTCGAGCCGGCTGAGCCGGTTCTCCGCCTCGTCGAGACGGCTTCTCAATCTCTCCAGGCTTTGCAGCTCCTGGTTGACGTAGGCCGCCACCTCGGTGGGCGCGGCTAGCTCGATCTTGTGATCACCGTAGAAGAGGGTGGCAACACGTCGCCCCTCGCTCACCGCCACCACCGGTGTCTCCGTCTCCCGGGCGAGCCGTTCCGCGGTGCGGTGGCGAGCCCCGGTCTCCTCGGTGGGTATCGACCCGTCAGGCATGAAGTGCACATTGGCCCAGAGGATCTCACTCCAGGTGTCATCGAGGACGATGCCGCCGTCCATCTTCGACAGCTCGGAGAGACGCGCCGGGTTGAAGGGGGCCTCAACCAGCTTGAAACCGCCCGAACTGGCGGCTTGCACCTTGACATTCTGGCCGAGCACGACCAGCCCCCCCTTGCCCTGTTGAATTATTCGCTCGAGGGCATGACGCATCGGCGTGCCCGGCGCCAACCGCTCGAGTGTCTCAGTTATCGATGGACCGCCCACCAGCTCAGGCTATCACCGTGAAGAAGCCCCGTCCCTGGTCAGCCGGGGGTGGCTCCGAGCCCGGCTCGCCCCAGGGCATCGGCGAGCCTCATCGGCTCACCGCCACCGGGGGCCACCCTCGTCTCGAGACCCATCCTGTTGAGCTCCTCCACCCGTCTGGTCTCGAAGGGAACCGCCCGAACCTCACCGGCCAGGCCCACCTCACCCCAGGCCGCCATCCTCCCCAGGGGCGTGTTCGCCGCCGACGACGCCAGGGCCAGGGCCACCGGAAGGTCACAGCCCGGCTCGTCGAGACGCCACCCCCCAACCACATTCACATAGATCTCCTGGTCCTGGAGCTTCACCCCGGCGTGACGGTCGAGGACCGCGATCACCTGGTTGACCCGGGCCGAGTCGAGCCCTCTCACCGAGCGGCGCGGCTGGGTCTGGCTGGTGGGTGCCACTAGTGCCTGGATCTCGACCAGAACCGCTCGACGCCCCTCCACGGCGGGATAGACGATGGTCCCGGGCACTCTCGTCTCCCATCCATCGAGAAAGAGCTTGGAAGGGTCGTCCACCTCCACGAGCCCGTCGCCCTGCATGTCGAACATGCCCGAGACATGGGTGGCGCCGAACCGGTTCTTGTTGCTGCGCAGCACCCTGAACCCACGGTCGGGGTCGCCCTCCAAATAGAGAACGACGTCGACCATGTGCTCGAGGATCTTGGGCCCGGCCAGGCCGCCCTCCTTGGTGACGTGGCCCACCAGCACCACGACGATGCCCGACGTCTTCGCCAGGCGGATCAGTCTCGCCGCACTCTCCCGCACCTGGGCAACGCCGCCGGGTGCCGAGGGGATCTCGGCGACACCGACGGTCTGTATCGAGTCGACGATCAAGACCGCCGGATCGAGGTCCTCGGCGAGGGCGACGATGGCATCGACATCGTCGTCGGAGACCAGGTCGACGCGGTCAGCGGTCACGCCGGTGCGCTCTGCGCGCATCGCCACCTGCTGGGCCGATTCCTCGGCGCTGGCCAGGATCACCCGGGCACCCCCCGATCCGAGACCACCGGCGATCTGCAGGAGCAATGTCGATTTCCCAACGCCCGGCTCACCACCGAGCAACACGACCGAGCCCCGAACCAGACCGCCACCCAGGACCCGGTCGACCTCGCCCCATCCGGTCGCCAGTCTGTTGACCCTGGAGGCGGTCGCCTCGGCGATCGACACCACACTCGCCGCTCGCTGTCGTGTCGGGCGCACCGTCCCAGCGGTCTCCGACAGTGGGTCCGATGAGCCGCACTGGGGACAGAATCCCATCCATTTGGCAGACCGGTATCCGCACGAATCGCAACCAAATGTGGAAGAAGTTGCCATTTAGAGTTAACGATTGGCGCGGCGGAGTGCGAAAATCAAGACCCCCAGGAGGAGCGCCGTCAGGACCAGTCCGCCCAGGACGGACGACAGAGTCCACGGCTCATATGTCCTCACGGCCACGATCAGCATGCCGTGGCACAATAACCCCGAAGGAGGGATGTGGCTTCACAGACATGTGGGCAGTGCGGCTCGATAGCCGCCGGCGACGAGCAGTTCTGCCCGTCCTGCGGCGCATTCATGGATCCGATGACCGCACCCCGCCCCCGCCGCAGACCCACCGCCGCCAGGGGAAACGTCATCAGCGTCACCTCAGACGGCCCTCCCGAGACGCCCTACGAGGAGTTCTCCCTCGAAGACGGTCCGCCGGCGAGTGAGCGTGCCGTCCCCGCCGGCCCCGGCGGGGACGGATCAGGACATGAGGTCAACTGCCCATCGTGTGGAGCGCTGAACCCGGCGCACAACCGCCACTGCCAGGAGTGCGGGGCACGTCTTCGCCAGGGCCCGCTTCCGACGGCTCCGCGACCGGCCGTCCAAGCCACCGCCGGGGTCAGGGCGGCCCTCGCCATCAGCGGCCTCCTGCTCGGAGTGATCCTCATCGCCCTCTTCTTCAACATCTTCAGCGGTGAGGACCCCGAAGCCGGTGCCTCCACCACCACGACGGCGACCACCATCCCCCAGGTGGCGGAGCCCGGTCCGATCGAGATCCTCGACCAGACCTGCACCCCACAGGGCATCGGCGGCCTGATCTGCGCCAACCTGACCTCGGGGACGTTCGGACAGGGCAACGAGTATCAGGTGAGCTGGGAAGAAGCCGGCGCCGATGGGGTGAGGATCATGTTCACCTTCCTCGAGCCGATGGCGATCACCGAGATCCACTGGACCAACATCGAAGACGCCACCCGCTTCCGTCAGAACTATAGGGCGCAGAGCCTCACCATCCTCGCCCAGGACTCACTGTCGCCGGTGCCGGTGCGACTGGAGGACCAGCAGGGCACCCAGCAGGTCCGCTATTCGGCGCTGAACACCGCGACACTCGAGATCGTGATCCTCGACGTCTATCAGGCGGAGGTGCTCGACGACAACGTCTTCGACGAGCTCGCCATCGACGAGATCGCGATCATCGGCCGCCCGGTCACCCCGACGAATACCACCGCACCTGCAGGCGGGACAACGACCACCACTGTCGCGGGCTAGGCGGCTCGGATCATTGCTTGATGTAGGGCTGCCCGTCGGCAGCAGGGGGTCTCGTCTTCCCGACGACACCGGCGACGACGATGATGGTGACCACGTAGGGCAGCATTATGAGGAACTCCGACGGCACCCCGATATTGAGGATCGCCGCCTTCTGCTGAACCGCTCGAGCGAAGCCAAACACCAGTCCGGCGCCGAGCGCCCCGATCGGCAACCAACGGCCGAAGATCATGGCGGCGAGCCCGATGAAGCCGATTCCCCCAGTCATGTCCTCCTCGAAACGAGCCACCTGGGCCAGCCCGAGAAAGGCTCCACCGAATCCGGCGATCATGCCGCCGAGCATCACATTCCGGTAGCGCACCCAGTAGACGTTGATGCCGGCGGTGTCGGCGGCCCTGGGGTGCTCGCCGACCGAGCGGGAACGGAGACCCCAACGGGTGTAGAACAGCCCGAGGTGGATGACCGCCACGAGAATGAACATCCCGTACACGAAATACGTGTGGTCGAAGAACATCGGCCCCAGCACGGGAATGTCGGCCAGCAACGGGATTCGAATCGCCGGGATGCGCTCCGGTGCGTTGAGAGACTGGACATCGGACAGGATCCGAGCCGACATCAATGACGTCAGGCCCAAAGCGAGGAAGTTGATCACCACACCGGCGATGATCTGGTCGACGTGGAACTTGATGGTCAGCCATGCCAGCAACAACCCGAGGAGAGCACCGGTGAGCAACGCCCCGGCCAGACCGGCCGCCGTCCCGAACGCGCTGCTCAGCACGACACCGGCAAATGCCGAGGCGAGCAACTGCCCCTCGATCCCGATGTTGATGATCCCCACCCGCTCGCACATGAGACCCGTCAGCGCACCGAACACCACGACGACGGACAGGATCACGGTGGATCGGAGCATCCCCACCATGCTGAACTGGCTTCCCGCAGCAGCCCACGTCAGAAATGCCAGTGCGAAGAGGGAAAAACCGATTGCCAGGGCGATGTTCGTCCACTCAAGGGCCCTGCGGGTCAACCGCCAGACTCCGAGCCCCGCGATGATCGAGCCCAGGATCATCGAGAGCGCCCGCGCATTGACCACCCAGGCCAGATTCAGGAAGCGGTCGTTCTGAAGAGACAGGTTGAAGGTGGCGTCGAGCTCGCCGTCGACGCCGACACCGAAGACGAAGAAGACAATGGTCCCGAGGGCGATCAACACCCAGCCAACGATCGAGGATCGACGCTCCTCCGGGGTTGCCCGATTCCTGACCTCGACCGCTTCTCTCTCACGTTCGGCGATGGCTGTCACGACCCCCACCCCTTGGTCAGCTGCGTCGGCTCCACCTCAGTCGGCTTCAGCCGGAAGATGGCCCGCACCAGGTCAGGGGCGGCGATGAAGATGATGATCAGCGACTGCATCACGATGACCAGGTCGACTGAGACCCCGGCCGCTGCCTGCATGGTCCTACCCCCTGCGATCAGGGCTCCGAAGAGCAGACCCGACCAGAGGACTCCGTAAGGGTGTGACCTCCCCAACAGCGCCAGGGCGATGGCGTCGAACCCGATCGTCCCGGGGAAGTTCGAGGTCACCGTGTAGGGGGGCAAGCCAAGGGTCATCGTCGCCCCGGCCATACCGGCCAGCGCCCCGGAGACGAACATCACGAGCGTGTAGAGAAGGGCCACATTCATGCCGGCGTATTTGCTGGCGCTGGGGGAGAGCCCCGCCGCGCGGAACTCGAAGCCGATGGTCGACTTGAACAACAGCCAATAGACGAACACCACCGCGCCCAACGCGAGGAAGAGCCCGATGCTCACCCGGAACTGGTCACCGAAGAGGGGTGGCAGGCGCGCCGAGCCGAGGATCGGTGCCGACTGTGGGAGGTTGGAGCCCTCCTCCTGGAACAGCGGTGTCTTCAGGGCGTACAGGACGAAGAACGCCGCGACGAAGTTGAGCATGATCGTGGTGATCACCTCATGGGCGCCGGTCCGTGCCTTGAGGAAACCGGACAGCCCGCCCCACAAGCCGCCGCCGATGATCGCGGCGACGATGGCCAGGGGGATGTGGAAGAGGGCCGGTAGCTCGACGTTGAGGCCGACCCACAGCGCGCAGAGCCCTCCGGCGAACATCTGGCCCCGGGCCCCGATGTTGAACAGCCCGGTTCGAAAGCCCACCGCGACCGCCAGACCGGACAGGATCAGAGGAGTCGCGGTGAACAGGGTCTCCGAGATGGCCCGGACCGAGCCGAATGCTCCGAAAAACAGCGCGCGGTAGGCGACCCATACGCCGTTGAGCATGTCACCGATGGCGGTTCCGGGGCTCTCACCCATCAAGCGCCATGCGTCGACGTCGGTGACCATGATGATGACCGCCCCCACGACCAGCGCCAGGCCCAGGGCGAGCAGCGGCACCAGCAGAACCCTCCAGAAGCCGTCATCGATTCCGGAGACGCGGCGAAGCCAGGTGGAACGGTCATCGTCAGGGGCGGGAGGAGTCTCGCCGCCCTGGGGCTCCCGGCGGAGGTCAGACATTTGCCACCTGGGAGCCGAGCATGGCCAGCCCGATCTCGGTGCTGCTCGCCGACGCCGGGTCGAACTCGCCAACGATCCGGCCCCTGAACATGACGAGAATGCGGTCGGATATCGACATCACCTCGTCGAGCTCCGAGGAGACGATCAAGACGGCTGCTCCCTGGTCACGCTGTTCCACGATCCGGGAGTGGATGTACTCGATCGAGCCCACGTCTACCCCGCGGGTGGGCTGTGAGGCGACCACCAGCTTCACGTCACGATCGAATTCGCGAGCGACGATGACTTTTTGTTGGTTGCCGCCCGACAAGGTGGACACCGGCACGTCTACCCGGTTCGTCTTGACGTCGTACTCATCGACGAGGCGCTGAGATGCCCCGGTGGCGGCGGCCCAGTCCATCAGGACGCCCTCCGAGTACGGCTCGTCGTAATAACAGCCGAGGACCATGTTCTCGGTGACGGTGAAGTCGAGGATGAGACCACTCTCCTGCCGGTCCTCGGGAATGTGTGCGACCCCAGAGCGGTGGATCTGGCGGGGGCTGTGCTCGGTGACGT
Organism: Acidimicrobiia bacterium; assembly: GCA_035512955.1. Lineage (GTDB taxonomy): Bacteria > Actinomycetota > Acidimicrobiia > Spongiisociales > ZC4RG35 > JANQRA01. The sequence continues at coordinate 58,132 of DATKCZ010000009.1, read as the reverse complement.
CCTCGCCGGCCACGAGAACCCTCCCGGCCAGCGAGGGGCGCATCCCGGTGATGCTCTCCACGAGCTCGGTCTGACCGTTGCCCTGGACGCCCGCGATCCCGACTATCTCGCCGGCGCGCACCTGTAACGACACCCCATCGACTGTTCGATGGCCGCGGTCGTCTAGCACCACCAATTGCTCGACCGACAAGGCCACGTCCCCTGGCGTCGCCACCTCCTTGCTGACCTTCAAGAGGACAGGACGCCCCACCATCATCTCGGCGAGTTGTTCCTTCGTCGCGGTGGCCGGATCGGCCTCGCCCACGGACTTGCCGTCGCGGAGCACGACGATTCGGTCGGCGATCTCCAGTGCCTCGTTCAACTTGTGGCTGATGAAGATGACACCCCTGCCGTCTTGTTTGAGACCACGCACTATCTCGAAGAACTCGTCGACCTCTTGGGGAGTCAGCACCGCGGTCGGCTCGTCGAAGATGATGTACCGGGCGTCACGCACCAGCACCTTGATGATCTCGACTCGCTGCTGGACGCCCACCGGGATGTCCTCGACCATTGCCTCGGGATCGACGGAGAGGTTGTAGCGGTCGGACACATCTCGCACGAGGTCCTCGGCGGCACGCTTATCGATCCAGCCGGGGCCCCTGGTCGGCTCCAACCCGAGTATGACGTTTTCGGCGACGGAGAACACCGGGACCAGCATGAAGTGCTGATGGACCATCCCCACACCGGCGTCGATCGAGGCACTGGGATTGCTCAGCTCCAGTCTCTCGCCGTCGATGACCACCTCACCCGCGTCCGGCGAGTACAGGCCGAAGAGAATGTTCATCAGGGTGGTCTTGCCGGCGCCGTTCTCCCCGAGCAAGCCGACGATCTCACCCGCCTCGACCGACAGGCTCACGTCATCGTTGGCGACGACTGTGGGAAATCGCTTTGTAATGCCCCGCAGCTCGAGCGCCACTCGCCTGCTCCTTCTGGACGACCACCGTCGGGCGGACACTATATATGTCAAGAAGCCCCCACAGGCGGTGTGGGGGCTCCTTGCGAGTCTGCGGTTGGATCAACCGCCGCCGACGACGAACTTGTCCCAGGTGATGACACCACTCCTGATGTCTTCGAGCACCTGAGCCGTCTCCGCGGCCAACTCCTCGGGGACTCGGTCGGACCAGCTGTGGAAGTCGGACAGTCCCACTCCATCGTTTTCCAGGTTGCCGACATAGCTGCTGCCGCCGAGAGGTTCTCCGGAGGCGTGGGCCTCGATGGAAGTAGTGACTCCGGACGCCAACCCCTTGAGGATGGTGACCAGCCACAGATCCTGGAACTCGGCGGGCATGGCGTCGAATGCGTCGGCGTCCACTCCGATGAGCGCTCCGTCGATCCCTCGGTCCTGGATCGCCGTCCCGCAGGGGAGGTTGATCGCCCCACCCACCGGCAAGACGATGTCCGCACCCTCGTCGAGCTGGCTCTCACAAGTGGCCCGCACGATCGGGTCGGCCGGGTCGAAGACACCGGTGAACGACCCGTCCTGGGCTTCGACGTCCCAACCGATGACCCGGACATCGGCGCCCTTCACCTCGTTGTAGTGGGCTACACCCCGGGTGAAGCCGTCCAGGAAGATGCTGACGGTCGGGATGTTGGCCCCACCGTAGGTCGAGACGATGCCGGTCTGGGTCACCCCTGCGGCCAGATAGCCGGCGGCGAAGGCTGCCTCATCGGTCTGGAACTCGGTCCCCGCAACGTTTGGCCCGTTGGATGGGAAGTCGATGATGGTGAACTGGACATCCGGGTTGGCGGCAGCAAAGGTCTCGGTGGTCGGGCCCAGCTTGAAGCCGGAGGTGACGATGTGCTCGGCACCCTGGTCCAGACAGGTCTCGACGTGTGGCTGGTAGTCGGCCTCACTCGTCGACTCGAGCAGGATGGGGTCGGGCTGAACCGCACCGCTGGCAACGGCGTCCTGGACACCCTGCCAACCGGAGGCGTTGAAGCTCCGATCGTCGACACCCGCGTCGTCGGTGACGAAACATGTCGCGAGTGCGGTGAACTCCATCTCCTCGGCGGTCGTGGTAGTGGCATCGTCAGCCGAGGTGGTGGTCCCCTCGGGGGCCTCGGTGGTTGTCGCCGCCGGAGCCTCGGTGGTCGTGGTGTCCTCGCCACCTTCCTCGGGGGAACAGGCCGCAAGGACCAGTCCCAGCACCGCAAAGATCGCGAGGTACCGGATATAGCGTTTCACGCTGTTTTTCCTCCAGTAATTGGTGTTGCGGGCAGGAGGGCCCGTCCGCCGGGGCAGACTAGTGGCGCCAATCCCCTAGTGCCATGCCGATGCCAGGGGTGAGGGCCGGACCAGGTATATCCAAGGGATCGAGATCAGTGTCACCACACCCTTGAAAACCACGTTCACCCAGAAGATCGACCAGGCCACCTCGACGAGGAAGACACCGAACACTGTCGCCAGAGCGACGAAGATCGCCGAGTCAACCGGGATGGCGATGGCATTGGATACCAGGACACGACCCCATTGCCGTCGCACACCAAAGCGACGAACCCATCTCGAGTAGGCCCCGGTGTCGATGAGCTCCGCCACCACCTCCGCCACGATCGAGGCGATGACGATCCCCCAGACAGGGGCGAGGACCTCACCGAACTCCAGTTGGGGCCCGGTCGCCCGGTCGGGGGGGAGACCTCCCACCAGACCGAAGAATGCCGCCATGACCAAGTTGATCGCCGCGGCCAGGCCGATGATGACCCGCGCCGCGGACTTCCCCCCGATCTTGTGGACCAGGTCGCGCAGGGTGAAGGTGAACGGGTAGATGAGGGTGCCCGCATCGACGGCGTAGCCGCCGATGCTGATTATCCGCAGACTCGCCACATCGGCCATCATCTGGGCGGCCACATACGCGCCGCCCACCACGAGCAATCCGCGCACGGCACTGTCCATTCGGGAGAGGCTACGTGTCCGGACGGGCCCGCCCCGGGCAGCTGGTTTGGGATGGACCCGAGATGGGTAGGGATGGGCGCCCTCTCGATGGAGCGGAAACTGAATTTGGCTGTGTTGATCAAGCGGTTTCTGGCTGGGGGGGTGGTCCTGTCGGTGCTGTGCGTGTCGGTTCAACTGATTGGCGCCCGATCGGCGGTCGCAGCAGAGCTCAGCCCGGCCAATTCATCGGGTCATCCGGGTTCGACCCTCGAGGTGACCGGCTCTTCGTATGCGCCTCTGCTCACAGTCGAGCTCTGCTGGAACCAATCAGGGTGTGACGATCTGGGGACGACCACCGCCAATCTCCTCGGCGGCTTCACGACAACGGTCACCATCCCCACCACCGCCGACCCGGGTGTCTACGACCTTTACGCCTGCCAGCTACTGGAGGATCTGACCTGCTCATCGGCCCCGATCGAAGTGATGGGGGAGGCGACCAACCCCTCGACGACGACAACCACGGCTCCCACTACCACCCAAGCCTCCGTGATCACCACGACGACCGCTTCAACCGCCACGACGACCGGCGGGCCACCGACCACGACGACCGGCGAGTCAACCACCCCGACGACACCGGGAACCACCGCGACGCCCCCCTCCGACACCGGGGCCCCACCCACCGAGGCGAGTCCCACCGCACTAGGGGGCATCGAGACTCTTGCCGTGACCACCGCTACCAGTGACGAGGTGGCCTCAGACCGTGTCGAGGCATCGCCGCCTTGGTCGTACACGCCACCCACCGTGCCATCGACCTCGAGCCCAACGCCAGACGAGGTGGTCGAGCGGGTTGAAGACACCCCTGCACCAAGCGCGGGCTCTCTGGTCGTGGAGGCGGCTGGCCCGGAGGAGGAAGATCACTGGTCACTCGACTCGCCATTCGAATTGTGGACGGCGTGGCTGATGACCGTGGTGTCAGCGATGCTCCTGGCCTCGGGTGTCTCGCGGTTGTTGGGTAGAAGACGAGGCCACCACTCCTAGAAGGACCGCCCTCCTCATTCTCGAGGCTCTTCGACCCACATGTGGGCCCCACTATCTGAGGTTCGGAGTTAAACCGCTATTCGAGGGCGGGGATCAGCGAGGGGTCGATCGTGACGTATTTGACCAGCCTGGGGTCGGTGACCCCGGCGAACTCCCAGTGCCAGGGCTCCTGGGTCGCCCTACCGCATTGGGCCCAAGCCGGGTGGACCCAACCGAAGCGGTGGGCGTTGTTCTTCAGCCAATGGAACTCGTCGTCGTAACAGGTCAGCACCCCGCGTCCGTCGCTGAAGTCGACGGCGCGCCCCCAACCGTGGTTGGACCGGCCCGGGGTGGCGGTGGGGGGCCCCGAGCATTCACGTGCCCTGCTGGTCCCGGTCTGGACCTGCTCTCCGGTGGCTGGGTCGATGGCGAGGATCGCGGTCTCCACGATGGGGCACCTTCGCTCGTATGCACTCACCTGTTGGTTGTAGGTCCGGTAGCAGCCCTCATGGCCAAGGTAGACACCGTCCTCTTCGGCTGCATCGATCATCAGCGAGTACAGATAGGCGGCGTCGCGTTCGAGGGTGCAGCCCCGGACCGTCATCATCCGATCTGGGTCCATGCGGCCGTTGACATAGCCATCGAGCTCGAGATCGAGCGACAAGGCCTCGGTTCCCGCGGGAGCGTATTCAGGCTCTTCCCCGGGGCCGAGACCGGCTATGAGTACAACCAGTAGGGCAATCAATGTCGGCATGAGCTAGCGCCCATACGCAATCGGCTCGATTTCAGCGATCTTTAGGGATTGCCGGCAGCGTACTCACTCCTGGCCGGCGAACTCCACCGTCGGCGCGTCCGGAGAGGTGACTCCTTCGAAAGTGAGCTCCTCGTTCTCGCGGTCGTATGCGACCAGGATGGTCGTCCCCGCCTTGAACTCGCCGAGCAGCACCCGCTCGGAGAGGGGATCCTCGAGAAGGCGCTGGATCGCACGTCGCAACGGCCGCGCCCCCAACTCGGGGTCGTAGCCCTCAGTGCCCAGGTACTCCTTGGCGTCGTCCGTGAGAACCAGGTCGAGATGCTGGTTGGCCAACTGATCCCTGACCCGTAGCAGCATCAGGTCGACGATCTGCTTGAGCTCGTCCATGGTCAACTCGTGGAAGACGATGATCTCGTCGAGACGGTTGATGAACTCGGGTCTGAAATGCTTCTTGAGCTCCTCGGTGACCCGCTCCTTCATGCGCTCGTAGCCGACCTCCTGATCCTCCATGTGGAAGCCCACCGCCTTCTTGTGGAGGTCGCGGGTTCCCAGATTGGAGGTCATGATGATCACGGTGTTCTTGAAGTCGACCGTTCGACCCTGAGCGTCGGTGAGCCGGCCTTCCTCCAGGATCTGGAGCAGGGTGTTGAACACGTCGGGATGTGCCTTCTCGATCTCATCGAAGAGCACGACTGAGAACGGCTTGCGGCGAACGGCCTCGGTGAGCTGGCCTCCCTCGTCGTAGCCGACATAACCCGGAGGTGAACCGACGAGACGGCTCACCGTGTGCTTCTCCATGTACTCCGACATGTCGAGCTGGATCAGGGAGTCCTCTTGGCCGAACAAGAACTCGGTGAGGGCCTTGGCGGTCTCGGTCTTGCCGACACCCGAGGGACCCAGGAAGATGAACGAGCCCGAGGGCCGACGCGGGTCTTTCAGACCGGCCCGAGTGCGCCGAATGGCCTTCGACACCGCCTGTATGGCGTCGTGCTGGCCGATGATCCTCTTGTGCATCTCGGACTCCATCTGGACGAGGCGGGCGGTCTCCTCCTCGGTGAGACGGTGGACGGGGATCCCGGTCCACTGTGCAAGCACTTCGGCGATCTCCTCCTCGTCGATGACCCATCCGGAGTCGGCCGACTCCGCCTCTTGCTCCGCTCGCTGAATGAGCAGTGACCGCTCCTCGTCGCGCAGGGTGGCGGCCCGCTCGTAGTTCTCCCCGGTGACCGCATCGGACTTGTCCCGGCGAACCCCGGCCAGCTTGTCGTCGATCTCGATGATGGCGGGAACATCCGACTTGCGGTGGATCCTCATCCGCGATCCGGCCTCGTCGATCAGGTCGATTGCCTTGTCAGGGAGGAACCGGTCGGCGAGGTACCGATCGGCCAGATTGGCGGCCGAGACGATGGCCTGGTCGGTGAAGCGGACCGAGTGATGCTCCTCGTAACGGTCCTTGAGACCCATGAGGATGTCGATGGTGTCGGTGAGGGAGGGCTCATCGACCTGAACCGGCTGGAAGCGGCGCTCCAGGGCAGAGTCCTTCTCCAGGTACTTTCGGTATTCCTCGAGGGTGGTGGCCCCCACCGTCTGCAACTCGCCCCTGGCCAGCATCGGCTTGAGGATGGAGGCGGCGTCGATGGCGCCCTCGGCGGCACCGGCGCCGACCAGAGTGTGGATCTCGTCGATGAACAGCACGATGTCCCCGCGGCTCTTGATCTCCTTGAGCACCTTCTTCAGCCGCTCCTCGAAGTCGCCGCGGTAGCGCGATCCGGCCACCAGGGCACCCAAGTCCAAGGTGTACAGGTTCTTGCCCTTGAGGGTATCCGGGACGTCTTCGGAGACGATCCGCTGGGCCAGACCCTCGACGATGGCGGTCTTGCCGACACCGGGCTCTCCGATGAGGACTGGGTTGTTCTTGGTTCGCCGCGAGAGGATCTGCATGACACGCTCGATCTCCCGGGTCCGGCCGATCACCGGGTCGAGGACTCCCTCGCGGGCCGACTGGGTGAGGTTGCGACCGAACTGGTCGAGGACGGTCGACCCCGACGAGCCCGCCTCGCGGCCCCCCGAACCGGCGGCCTTGGGCTGCTGCTCTTCACTGCCACCCGGTCCGGAGAGGAGCTGGATGACTGTCTGGCGAACCTTCTGCAACTCGGCCCCGAGCTGTTGCAGGACTTGGGCGGCGACGCCTTCGCCCTCACGAATCAGGCCGAGGAGGATGTGCTCGGTGCCTATGTAGTTGTGCCCGAGCTGAAGCGCCTCGCGCAGGGAGAGCTCCAGGACCTTCTTGGCACGCGGGGTGAACGGGATGTGTCCCGAGGGGGACTGCTGTCCCTGTCCGATGATCTTGACCACCTCATCACGCACCGAGGCGAGATCGATGTCGAGGCTCTCCAAGGCCTGGGCGGCGATGCCCTCCCCTTCGTTGAGCAGCCCGAGAAGGATGTGCTCGGTGCCTATGTAGTTGTGATTTAGAAACCGGGCTTCTTCCTGAGCCAGTACAACGACTCGTCGGGCCCGGTCTGTAAAGCGCTCAAACACTCGCTTCTCCTGAACCTGGCATATGCAATTTTAACATCGGCTGGGGACTCAACCCCATCTCGCATCCAACCCTGCTGATCCGTAATACCATCGTCACCAATGGAAGACCTCCAAAGTCTTGTCGGTATTCCCCGAATTTGGGATCAATTGGGAAGAGTAGAGGAGCGTTTGCTCGAAGCATCGGTCGCCGACGATCCATACCTGACCAAGATCGCACAACATCTCCTGCTCGCCGGTGGGAAGAGATTCCGTCCCCTGCTGGCGTTGCTGGCCGCCGAGTTCGGCGATCCCAAAGACGGCCGTCCGGTGGAGGCCGGCGTCGCAGTCGAGTTGATCCACGTCGGCTCGCTCTACCACGACGACGTCATCGACGAGGCCGACACCCGCAGGGGCGCCAGCTCGGCCAACGCCAACTGGACCAACACCGTGGCCATCCTCGCCGGTGACTTCCTGATGGCCAGGGCATCGGAGGTGGCCGCCACTCACCTGAACCAGGAATCGGTCCGGCTGCTGGCCTCCACCTACGCCGAGCTGGTGGAGGGCCAGACGAGGGAACTGCAGCTCACCGACGACCTGAGCCACTCCCTCGAGGACTACCAGCAGGTGATCGGGGGCAAGACCGCCTCGCTGATCCGCACCTCGGCGCGTCTCGGCGCCATGGCCACCGATGCCGACAAACAAGTCGTCGAGGCTCTCTCGACATGGGCATGGGAGGTGGGAATGGTGTTCCAGATCGCCGACGATGCCCTCGACCTGGTGGCTGATGAGGAGACCATCGGCAAGCCTGCGGGGTCGGACATCCGCGAGGGGACGTTCACCGGGCCGGTGTTGCGGGCGGTCTCGGGGCCGGATGGCGATCGAGTGACGGAGATCCTCAGGGAAGGACGCCCTTACAGCGACGAGGCGGTCAACGAGGTGATCGGCCTGGTCCGCGAGGGAGGCCACGTCGACGCCGCCCTGGAGACCGCCAAGGCACGACTCACCGTCGCCGAGTCGGCGCTGGCCACGTTGCCCGACTCCAAGCCGAAGGACATCCTGGAACGTCTCGGCGAGTACCTCTTGGAGAGGGTCGACGCCGCCCGCGACTGACCGGTGACCCTAGATGGGGCGGAGGGTGGGAAAGAGGATCACTTCCCTGATGTGGGCTTGGTCGGTCAACAGCATCACCAGGCGGTCGACGCCGATGCCCAGCCCGCCCGTGGGGGGCAGCCCGTATTCGAGAGCCTGGATGTAGTCGTCATCTATCACATGGGCCTCGGGGTCACCGCCGAGCCGGGCCGCCGCCTGGGTCTCGAACCGGGATCGCTGGTCGTGGGCGTCGGTGAGCTCCGAGAAGGCGTTGCAGTACTCCGCACCCGCGATGACCAGCTCGAATCGCTCCGTGAGTCGGGGATCGGCGGGTTTGGCGCGCGAGAGGGGGGAGACCTCGGTGGGGAAGTCGGTGACGAATGTCGGCTCCCAGATCTCTCTGTGGGCCAGTTCGTAGAGCTCGAACAACAGCCAGGGGGGGCCGGCCCCCCCAGGTGGGGTGACGCCGCGGTCGCTGAGCATCTGTTGGAGGAGATCGTCTTCGGTGTCCAAGGACACTCGTTGACCGACGAAGTCGGATGCCAGGTCGGTCAGGCTCACCCGGGGGTACGGGGGGGCAAAGGAGAGCGGGCGGCCCTGATAGGTGGTCGCGGCGCTGCCCAGCGCCGAGATGGCCACCGCGCTGATCACCTGCTCGACGAGATCCATGATGTCGGTGTAGTCGGCGAAGGCCTGGTAGGCCTCGAGCATGGTGAACTCCGGATTGTGGGTGGAGTCGATCCCCTCGTTGCGAAAGATCCTCCCGATCTCGAAGACACGCTCCATGCCCCCCACCACCAGCCTCTTCAGGTGCAGCTCGGTGGCGATCCTGAGCTGGAGCTGAATGTCGAGTGCGTTGTGATATGTGGTGAACGGACGGGCGAGAGCACCGGTTGCCTGGGTCAAGAGGACCGGGGTCTCCACCTCGACGAAGCCCCGCGACTCGAACTCGCCTCGCAGCTCGGAGAGCACCCGGGCCCTGGTCAGTGCGATGTGTCGTGCCTCGGGATTGACCATCAAGTCGACGTAGCGTTGACGACTCCTCGTCTCGACATCGACCAGCCCGTGCCACTTGTCGGGAAGCGGTCGCAGAGCCTTCTGCAACAGGGTGAGGCTGTCGACCCTGACACTCAGCTCACCGCGCTTGGTGGTCATCACCACCCCGGAGGCACCTATCCAATCCCCCAGGTCGAGCTCACCGAACCCGTGGGCCACCTCCTCGCCGGAACTGCCCCGCTCGACGAAGAGCTGGATGGTCCCACTCGAGTCCTGGAGCGTGCCGAACTGAAGCTTGCCAAACGACCGATGCAGCATCAGCCTGCCGGCCACGGTGACCCGGTCCTCGGTGACCGAACCGGCCTCCAGCGAGGAGTACCGGTCGTGGAGCTCGAAGGCCATGTCGGAGCGCTCGAAGCGGTGGGGATAGCCCCCTGCGGCGAGCACCGCCTCGTGTTTCTCACGTCGGCCCGCCATGTGGCGCTCCTCGCTGGTCTCCGCATGTTCAGTCATGTCGAGTCACCGATCATGGCAGGGCGGTGAGTCGACTCGGCGCATCGAGGAGGATCCCCCGGTCGGGGACGGGTCGGCCCGAGTCGATGTCGAAGGCCACGTTGTCGATGAGACGCACCGCTCCCACGTGCGCCGCCACCGCCAGCACCGCCGGCCGATCGAGGGTCTCGGTCGGCTTCATCGTCTTCTGCGACGCCAACTTCACGTAATCGACTTCCAGTCCTCGCATCGAACGCTGCGCCGTCGCTTCGAGACGCTCGCCACGCCGCTCCCCGGCGTCGACCTGCTCTGCTGCCTGGAACAGGCCCCTGGAGATCGCCAGGGCTGCTTCACGGTCCCGGGCGCTGAGACGAACGTTGCGGCTCGACAGGGCAAGACCATCGGGCTCACGCACCACCGGAGCCTCTACGATCTCGACGGGGAACCTCAGGTCTCTGACCATGGCCTTGAGCACCGCCAGCTGCTGTGCATCCTTGCGGCCGAACATCGACAGGTCGGGTGCCAGGCCGGCGAACAGCTTGGCCACGACGGTGGCCACCCCGACGAAGTGCCCGGGTCGGTGGCGGCCCTCCATCTCATCGGTGACGCCGACCACCTCAACGGTGGTGACGGACTCATCGGGATAGACCTCCGCCTCGCCGGGGGCGAAGAGGATGTCGACGGCGTGCTCGTCTGCCAAGGAGGCGTCCCGCTCCTCGTCTCGGGGGTAGGCAGCGAAGTCCTCCGACTCGTTGAACTGGGTAGGATTCACGAAGAGGGAGACCACCAGGGTGTCGCATCGTTGCCGGAGAATGTCCATGAGCTCGAGGTGCCCCTCATGGAAGTAGCCGAGCGTGGGGAGCAGACCGACTCGACCCTCGTAGAGCTTCCTGGTCCCCTGGAATGCCCTGGTCACTTCCACCGGTGCAGGTCCTCCTCCCGCCCTGCCCGGATGGTGGTCGCCTCCGCCATGAGGCGAAACTGACGCCCCACATGCTCCGAGACCTGGTGGGCGGCGGTGAGGTGCCCGATCACGGTGTCGATGTCGCCTCTGGCTATCGGCCCGGTCAGCGAGGCAGCTGGTCCCTTGTCGAAGACGTTGGCCACGGCCCGCTCGACCAGGGGGCGGGACACGCGGGGGTCGACACCGGCCGAGTGGAACAGGTCCGCGGAGACGGCGAGAGCGGTGACGACGAAGTTGGACGCGGCGGCCGCGGCGGCGTGATAGGCGGGTCGGGCGTGGTCATCGAGGCGGAAAGGCTCCATCCCCAAAGAGGTGGCGAAGTGGGTGAGCATGTCGACCGCCAACTCGTCACCGTCGATGCCCACATAAGCGCCGCTCAGGGCGGCCGCACCCGTCTCATGATCTGGTAGAGATTGGAGTGGATGGAACCCGCCTACGGCGGTTCCCCTCTCCTGGATCTCGTGAAGTGCCAGGACGGGGACGAATCCTGACAGATGGGCCACTACGCCGATCTCCCCAACGCGTGCTGAGAGACGCCGGGCCACCTCCTCGATGGCCTCATCACGCACCGCGATGAGAACGATGTCTGCCTCAGGGAGGTCGGTCTCCCAGTCGAGACTGGGCCACCCGGTGTCGACCAGGTCACGGGTGAGGACCCCGACCACCTCGTGATTCGCGGCGCGGGCCGCAAGCGCCAGGGCGCCGCCGGCACGACCATGCCCCACCACTATCAACCGCATCGGGGAATCCGCCGCAACATGGCGGCGAGGCTAATGGTGCGGCCACTCCCCCGGTCTATTCCTCCTGAAGCTGATTCGGTGTGATCACTGGCCAGTTCGAATCGATCTCGGCCTTTTCAAAGCGGTAGTCATCCCGGCGTTTCCAAAACTTCGTCTTCCAGACCCGATAACGGCGCTTCCCCGGCTCTTGGTCGCCGTTGAGAGTCTCATGGGTCCGGGTACGCCGCTCTTCGGGAAGGACGATCCCCTCCGGATCGTCGAGGGTGTGGAGCAATTGGTTGGCGGCGTGTCGGGCGGCACGATGTTGCTGCTTGCGTTCCCGGCGCGAGGGACGGCTCTCGTCGTATCCGGGGATTCCCTGGCGGTGCTTTCGCGACCTCTTGGCCATTCATTACCTCCTGTCGTGAACCTGGTCGTGTCACTCACAGAGGCTGGGAGGCGGGCCGCGCCCAAGCGCCATACCCCGAACCTAGCAGTTCCGGTGAGTTGGAGAACGGGGATCAGATCACGAACGGGATCAGCCAACGATCCACGGTCTTCCTGTAGGCGCGATAGCCGGGGTAATGCATGCGAAGTTGTCGCTCCTCGTATCGCGCCTTCAACAGGAAGTAGGGCACCAGCAGGGCCGCGAGCACGAACCCGAGGAGACTGTCGAGGAAGAGCCCGCTCCCCATCATGAAGAGGCTGAGACCGCCGTATATGGGGTGTCGGGCAAACCGATAGGGCCCATCGATGACCAGGGCGGCGCCGGGTCGCGGCAGCGGGCTGGCGCCCAGGGCAGCGCCGAGACGGCGGGAGGCGATGAACGCCAGGATCAGCCCCACCGTGGCCATCACCGCACCAAGCACGCGGGTGACCGTCACTGTCACGCCCGGGGGCGTCCCGTTGGAGGCCAGCGCCAGGGCGATGGCGGCGATGATCGCCAACTGACCCACCACGAGCCCATGGGCCTTCCATTTGGAGACGGGTGGGGTCCAGTTGGTGGCCAACAGGTCGACCCCCTGGTCGTCGTTCAGGTCGAGCGCTCCGGCTGCGGTGAGGCCATCGGCCACCATCGCTCCTGGCCAGACGTCGTTGAGGGGGCGAAGCACGAATTCCCGTTCCCTCGCCCGGGGGTGAGGGATGCTGAGACGCTCCTCGAGATGAGCACGCCCTTCGAATGCGACGATGTCGAGGTCGAGTGTTCGGGGACCCCAACGCACCTCGCGGTCGCGACCATGGTGGTGCTCGATCCCCTGAAGGACGTCGAGCAGTTCGAGGGGGGCCAGTCCGGTCTCGACGATCATCACCGCATTGAGATACGGGTCCTGTTCGGGACCACCCATCGGAGCGGTCTCGTAGAGGGGTGAGACGGATCGAATCCCGACCTTATCCCCGATCTCGCGCCAGGCGCCGACCAGATGGCCGAGCCGGTCCCCCGCGTTGGAGCCGAGACCTATGGCGTATCGATTCACCTCGACCGTTCGACGGTGACCGCGACGTCTCGGAATACCAAATCGATCGGGGCATCAGGCTTGTGAATGGTTACGATCGACCTGGTCACATTGGGATGGCGCATCAATGCATCCGCCACCCGGGCGGCAACCGTCTCGATCAGCTTGTAGGACTCGGATCCGACCACTTCCCTGATCTCGAGGGCGAGAGCCGAGTAGTCGAGCGTGTCGGAGAGGTCATCGGACTCACCGGCTGTGGCGAGATCGGCGAAGACGGTCACATCGACCTTGAAGACCTGGGCCTTCTCCTGTTCCTCGGCGAGAACACCGTGTTTGGCATAGACCTCGATACCCGTGAGGTCGATCCGGTCGTTCAACTGGCGTTGGCCTCCGGGACGAGCGAGCGCCCTTCGGGACCGAGGGCACGGCCCAGGATCTGTTGGATCAGGGCCAGGGCGAGGATCGGGTCTGCCACCATCCCCGAGTTGACCAGGTAGCCGCCGAGAAGCCCCCCGATGGTGTCGTCGATCGTCTCCCGATGGATGAGGACCTTGGCGTGGTTTCGGGCCAGCGCCTGGTCGAGAGTGGCGAAGAAGCGAACGACGTCCTTTCGGTCGAGCGGGCTGGTCATCGGCACCGAGTAGGTGGCGATCCCGGCTTGCCGGTAGGCGGCGAGATTCTGGTTGCTGGGGAGCATGGAGACGATGGTGTTGATCTCGGCTTCCTCGACCAGCCAGGTGATCTCCTCTTCGCGACGCACTCGTCGGTGCTGAAACCCGGAGCCGCCGACACGGTGGGAAACAGCGAGTCGATCCGCGATGACCCAGGTGAATCCCCGAGGCTTTAAGCCTGCAACCATGCGTCCCATTACTGGCTCGCCACGATAGCGGCCGCCAGCCTCAGCGCATCTCTCGATTTGGGGACATGATGCACCCGAAAGACCCTGGCTCCGAGTGCGTAGGCGAGTGCGGTGATCGTGGCGGTGGCGGTGTCCCTCTCCTCCCACGACTCGGCTCCGATCACTTTGCCCAGAAACCCCTTGCGGGACGCTCCGACCACCACCGGGAGGCCGTGCCCGGCGAGCCGATCGAGATTGCCCAACAGAGCCAGACTGTCTGCCGCCTTCTTGCCGAATCCGATCCCCGGATCGATCGCGATCCTCATCCGGTCGACACCGACGTCGACCAGATGCTGGGCCCGATCGAGGAGAAAGCCCTCCACTTCGCCGACCACATCGTCGTACCGGGTGTCGGAGTATCGCTCCGCGGCGGTTCCTCTCTTGTGCATGATCATCGCCCCGCATCGACGACCCGCCACCAGATCCACCATCGCCTCGTCCACGAAGCCACCGACGTCGTTGACGATCACCGCACCGGCGTCGAGTGCCTCCTCGGCGACCGCTGGCTTTTGAGTGTCGATGCTCACCCGCACCCCTCGGGCGGCGAGCCCGCTGATCACCGGCATCACCCGACTCAGCTCGACGTCACCGGATACCGGCTCGGCCCCGGGGCGGGTCGACTCCCCACCCACATCGACCACCGAGGCACCGTGTTCGGTCATGGTCAGACCGTGAGCGACCGCCGCCTCGGCATCGAGGAACTCCCCCGCGTCCGAGAAGGAGTCCGGTGTCACGTTGAGGATCCCCACCAGGCACCCGCGCTCGATGTCGATGGTTTCGGAGACGAGAGACCAGCTCGAGGCGGTCGCGGTCAATTCCCGGTTCCGAACATGAGGGACATGGCCTCCGACCTGGTAGCCGGATTGGCCTCCATTATCCCCCGCACCGCCGAAGTCACCGTCAAGGCGCCAGGCTTGCGGACACCCCGCATCGACATGCAGAGGTGCTCCGCCTCGATGACCACCAGGACACCCAGCGGGTCGAGCCGATCTTCGAGGCAATTGGCCACCTGGGCGGTCAGCCGCTCCTGCATCTGGGGGCGACGGGCGAACCCCTCGACCAGTCTGGCCAGCTTGGAGAGCCCCGTGACCCGGCCTTGAGGCATGTATGCCACGTGGGCCTGACCGTGGAAGGGGACGAAATGGTGCTCGCACATCGAGTAGAAGGGGATCTCTTTGACCATCACGATCTCCTGGTAGTGCTCCTCGCCGAAAAAGGCGTCGATCACCTCCCCCGGATCGCGGTGGATTCCATCGAAGACCTCCGCATAGAACCGGGCCACTCTCTCCGGGGTCTCTACCAGACCCTCGCGCAGCGGGTCTTCCCCCAGAGCCTCGATGATCTCGCGAACCGCCTTCTCGATACGACCGGTGTCGATGTCAGCCATGGCAAGGAAAACTAGAGGGCGGGGCCGGGTATTTCGCAAAACTGGGAAAAGGGGGTTGACAATAGTGTCACGGTGACTGTATGGTGACATCATCTTGACATCACTTCGATGTCAGAGTGACATACAGGAAGAGGTAGCCATGCTGGTGACCATGACCCCCAATCAAGTAGAGGCACTGATGGAGGAACGCCTCCGCCATTACCGGCCCCAACCGCGCCGTTTCCACTGATGCAGCTCTCTCACGCCATAACCAACCTCGAGACGGCCGTGGAGACCCAACTCCGGGTGGCCGGGCCCGATATCGCCGAAGCCGGTGGACAACTGCTCGCGGCGCTCAGGCCGGCCATCAATCAGACCATGATGGAAGTGGTCACCATGGCCGTCGCCGAGGTCTCCAGCCAGCTCGACGCCCAAACCATCGACATCAAGCTGGTCGACGGCGACCCCGAGCTGGTGGTACGGGAAGATCCCACCGCGGTCACTCCCCCTCCCCCGCGCCCTGACGAAGGAGAAGACGACGGGGCACGGATCACGGTGCGACTGCCCGGGTATCTCAAGGATCTCATCTCCTCCGAGGCGGAGACCGCCGGCGACTCGATCAACTCCTACGTCGTCGAGCTGCTCAGCAACAAGGCACGTCGTCGCCGCACCAGCGGCACCCAGGCCAAGACGACCCTGGAACTGTGATCCACAAGACCTTCTCCGTCGACGGTCTCCCCGACATCGACATCCGCATCGAGTCGGGTCGGGTCGAGGTGCACGAGGGCGCACCCGGCCAGGTGGACGTCACCGTCGACACCAAGCTCCCCGGTTTCATCGTCGAGCAGCGGGGCAACTCGATCTTGGTTTCCTCCGACCGCGACGCCGGCTGGTTGTCCCGCGGCTCGGCCTATGTCGTCGTCGAGACACCCCCTGGCAGTGATCTCCGGGCGGGCGTGGCCTCGGCCTCGGTCACCATCGACGTCGACATGGGCAAGGTCGACATCAAGACCGCCTCGGGCGACATCGACATCACCGCCGCGGAGACACTGGTGACCAGGACAGCCAGCGGCGATCTCCACGCCGAGAGGGTGGTGCGCTCCCTACGGGTCGCCTCGGCCTCGGGTGACGTGAGGGTGGAGGAGGCGGGTGGGACCGTAGTGGTGTCCACCGCATCGGGTGACGTTCACATCGAGAAGTCGGACGCCACCATCGACATGAACACCGCGTCGGGTGACGCCTACGTCCGACAATTCACCGGTCGCAGCGCCAACTTCAAGGCAATGTCCGGGAGGGTCGACCTGGGCATACCCTCACGCACCACCGTCGACCTCGACGTCAACACCCTCTCGGGCAAAGTACGACTTCCCGACCCCGAGCCGCGCCAGGGTGAACCAGAGCGTCACATGTCGATCAAAGCCAAGCTTGTCTCGGGCGACTTCAACATCGAACGCGCCTGAACCGTTCCTGATGCGGTGGGTCCGGTAATCCGGTCCTCTGCAGCGCCTGGAGAGACCCTGGTCAGGCCTCGGCCGGTCTTCCCTTGGTGCGGGGCAGCTTGCGGCCGAGTTTCAGCGACTCGGTGACTCCATCGGGCTCTTCTTCTTCCACCTCGACCGCAGCGGCGATGTCCTCGCGATTCTGGGGGAGCACCGGGTTCTCCGGGTATTTGATGCGCAACGAGCCGTCGAAGGCATGCTCCCACTTGGGGACGTCAGCGAAGATCTCGGCTACCTCGCTACGATCGACGGTCTCTTTCTCCAACAGCGCCTCGACCATGCGGTCCATGGCATCGGAATGATGCGTGAGAATGGTCCGGGCCTCCTCGTGGGCTGCGGTGATCATCTTGCGCACCTCTGCGTCGATGAAGGCGGCCACCTCGTCCGAGTAGTCCTGTTGCCGGGAGTAATCGCGTCCCAAGAAGACCTCTCCATTGGGTCTTCCATACTGCATGGGGCCAAGCTCATCACTCATCCCGTACTCCATGACCATACGGCGGGCCAGCGTGGTGGCCTTCTCGATGTCGTCGGCGGCCCCGGTCGAAGGGTCGGAGAAAATCAACTCCTCTGCGGTGCGCCCGCCGAGCAGCATGGCGAGACGGTCGACCAGCTCGCTGCGACGGGAGATGTACTTGTCATGGGTGGGCAGGGCGAGGGTGTGGCCCAGGGAGCGACCCCGGGAGACGATGGTGATCTTGTGCACCGGGTCGGAATTGGGGAGGGCATATCCGACCAGGGCATGGCCGGTCTCGTGGTAGGCGATGGTCTTGCGCTCATCGTCGGAGAGAATCCTCGACTTGCGCTCCGGCCCTGCGATGACACGGTCGATCGCCTCCTCGAGCTCGACCATCGTTATCTCCTTGCTCCTCTTGCGGGCGGCGAGGAGGGCCGCCTCGTTGATCAAGTTGGCCAGGTCGGCCCCGGTGAAACCGGGGGTCCGGCGAGCCAGCACGCCGAGGTCGATGTCGTCTGCAAGTGGCTTGCCCCGGGAGTGGACCCCGAGGATGGCCTCACGACCCTCGACGTCGGGGGAGTCGACGGTGATCTGGCGGTCAAATCGACCGGGGCGGAGCAGGGCGGGGTCGAGGATGTCGGGGCGGTTGGTGGCCGCCATCACGATCACGCCTGTGTTGCCCTCGAAACCGTCGAGCTCGACGAGGAGCTGGTTGAGGGTCTGCTCCCTCTCGTCGTGACCGCCACCCAGCCCGGCGCCGCGGTGACGCCCTACCGCGTCGATCTCGTCGATGAACACGATGGCGGGGGCACTCTGCTTGGCCTGCTCGAAGAGGTCGCGCACCCGGGCGGCTCCGACTCCGACGAACATCTCGACGAAGTCGGAGCCCGAGATCGACATGAAGGGGACGCCGGCCTCCCCGGCGACAGCCCGGGCCAGCAGCGTCTTGCCGGTTCCCGGTGGCCCGAAGAGAAGCACCCCCTTGGGGATCTTGGCGCCCATCTGACGGTATCGATCCGGGCTGGCGAGGAAGTCCTTGATCTCCTCCAGCTCCTCCTTGGCCTCCTGGAGACCGGCAACGTCGTCGAAAGTGACCTTGGGCTGCTCTTTCCCGACGAGCTTGGCCCGGGACTTGCCGAACTGCATGACCCGATTCCCGCCACCCTGCATCTGCATGAAGATGAAGACCATGAAGCCGAGCAGGAACAGCCAGGGAAGGAAACCGATCAGCAGCTCCCAGAAACCGGCGGGCTCCTCGTCGGCGGACCAATCCGTCCCCGCGCGCTCCAGGGTGGCGGTCAGCTCGGCCTCGAACCCCTCGACATAGCTGGCGACGTGGTCGAAGACGGCTTCCTCCTGGGAAGGGCCGACCTGGCGGCCTTGGGCGCGCCGGGAACGGGCGAGCAGCACGACTTCTGCGTAGTCACCATCCTCGACGTTCTCGATGAATTGGGCGATGGAGATCTCTTCGGGCCCGGCCACCTGATCGAACCACCACGAGAACAGGATGGCGACGAGAATGATCGACATCCCGTAGACGATGAGTGTTCGCAGGGTGCGGTTCACAAGACCTCGGTTCTAAAGGGCGGGTTGGGATAGATGCTACGCCGGATAGGCGAGTAGTCGAACCCCGTCTCGGTCAGAGTTCTTCCCCCATCACCCCGACGTAGGGCAGATTGCGATACTTGCCGACATAGTCGAGGCCATATCCGACCACGAACTCGGGGCCGATGGGGAACGCCACGTACTTGACGTCGATCGGCACTCTCTGGATGCCCTCCTTGACCAGCAAGGCCGCGATCTCGAGTGATGCGGGATTGCGCACCCGGAGACTCTTGATGAGATAGTTGAGCGTCAGCCCCGAGTCGATGATGTCCTCGACGATCAGAACGTGACGCCCCTCGATCTCCTCGTCCAGGTCCTTGAGGATTCGGACCACGCCCGAAGTCTGCGTAGACGCCCCATATGAGGAGACCGCCATGAAGTCGAACTCACAGGCCAGGTCGAGGTGTCTCGCCAAGTCGGCCATGACCATGAAGGCGCCGCGCAGAACGCCCACCAAGAGAACCTCCCTGCCGGCGTAGTCCTCGGAGATCTGCTTGCCCATCTCGGCGAGCTTGCCGTCGATCTCCTCGGCTGTGATCAAGGGCTTGATGTCCATCCGTGTCCTCTGTGGCGTTTCCTGCGGAGGGGCAAAGGTAGCCGACCCGGGGGATGGCCAGCGAACCGTCTACTCGATGACCAGAAGGGCGCCCCGGCGCACCACAACATGCCCCTCGGCCAGGTCCTGGCGGTCGGACTGCCCCGATGCCACCGACCACATGCGGTCGAGGCGCTCCGCCGTCCGACCGATGCCGACGTCGTCCAGGGCGCGAAGCAATAGACGATCGGCGAGCACCCGTGGCAAGGTCTGGACCAACCCGACGGGGATGTGAGGGCCGGAGTGTTGCCTCGCCGACAACTCCTCGAGATAGGTCACATCCCTGTCGAGGATGCCGGCCAACCTGGCCAGAGCCTCGTCGACCTGAGGATTGATCTCACGGATCAGGGGGAGAACCCCGAGACGTATCCGATTCCGGGTGAGGCTCATGTCCTTGTTCATCGGGTCGTCGACGAAGGGCAGGCCCGCCAGAGTGGCGATCTCCCTGGTCTCGCTTCTGGTGATCTCGAGGATAGGCCGGTAGATGTTGGGCGGACGATGCCGGGGGATCCCGGTCAGACCAACAGGCCCCGTGCCTCTCAATAGATTGATGAGCATCGTCTCGACACTGTCGTCGCGGGTGTGCCCCGTGAGCACCGTGGCCTCGATCTTCACGAATACCCGGTAGCGGGCTTCCCGGGCCCGCTCCTCCGTCGAAGGGCCGACTCCCAGCTGCACGACCTCGACACTGAGAGGCAAGTCCAGCATCGCGGCGACGCCCCCCGCGGCATCGGCCATGGCCGATGAAGCCGGGAGCCCGTGATCGATGTGGAGAGCGGTCGTTTGGCGCCCCGCCTCGACGCCGAGCAGGGCGAGGGCCGCGGAGTCGGCGCCACCTGACAAGGCGACGACCAGGGGGTCTTCAGGGAGTTGCGTTCTTGGCAGGGCAGCCGAGATGAGTTGGGTCAGGCGACGCGTCGCAACCACGAGGTCGGGTCCTCGATCTCGGACAAATCGGGAAGGCTGCCCGCGCCACGGAAGGCGAGACCCACCGCATCCCAGCCCGCCTCACGTTGCACGGCGAGCACGAAACGCTCCCCCTGTTGGTATTGCTTCAGCTTCATCTCGAGACCGGTGAGCCGGAAGAAGGCCGCGGTCCTCCGGTCATGACGACGGCTCTTGAGTACCCGACTCATCCGTGCCTGTGACTTGAGGCGCTCCGAGCCCACCCGGTCCATGACGACATGCCCGTGCCCTTCGAGAAGCGACATCAGAGCCTGCACCTTGTCGACCACCGCGTTCTGCTCCGGGGACCCGAATAGACCGAGCAGACCCCGCTCGTCGACGATCGGTTGGCCTGATGCCCGACGCTCACCGATCACCTCGATCACCCGACCGAGCAAGCCCGGCTCCGGCTTCGATAGCTCGACGAGCTCGGTCACCAGGTTCATGAAGTAACCCCGCATCCAGGGAATGCCCTGGAATTGGGCGCGGTGAGTCAGCTCGTGCAGGGCGACCCAATAACGGAACTCGGACGGCTTGAACTGATGCTCCCGTTCCATCTGGAGGATGTTCGGGCCCACGTAGGCGACCACGTCGCCTTGCTCGCCGGTGGGCAGCACCAGCTCATACTGTCCCAGGACGCGACGTGAGAGCAGGCTGAGGACGGCACGGGTCTCGGCGGCCATGATCCGCTCGGCCAACGCCGCCGCCGACTGGCCGCGGGGCCCGGCACCTGCTATCCGCTCCTCGAGCTTGCGACGCGCCGGCTCGGTGAGGTGGGTGAAGGTGGCGACGTTGCGCTCGATCCAATCGGACCGATCGATCACCACCGTCTCGGGGCTCCCCGGCAATCGAAGACCCGTGGCCTCGGGGACGAGGTCGGAGACTTCGAGCGTGACCCGCTCCATCTCATCGGCGAGACTCGAGGCGTGATAGGTCTCGGCGAGCGGGTAGGTGCCGGCAAGACGCCCCGAGAGACGGCCGCGGCCGGACTGTGACGTGGTCACTCTTCGAGGATGCGGTACCGCTTGCGCACAACGTCGGTGAAGTACTTGACCGCGGTCAGGAGGATGATCACCACGGCGAGGATCAGCGCGGTCGGAATCATGTAGCGGTACGTCCAGTCCTCGGTTGGTGGGGCGGTCTCGGCGTCTTCGATGGAAACGGCTGGCGAAAGCCCGCTTTCGATCGTGGTGGTGGTCACCTCACCTGCTCCTCCTTCTTCGTCACCCCCTTCGGCGGCCAGGGCCACCGCCGAGATACCGGCGAGAAGGACGCCGACAACCAACAGCAGCAGGGAGTAGCGACCCACACGACTCATGAATCTCAGACTACCGCTCGCCCTCGAAGCGGGCGAACCTAGCGGTCTTACTAGGCACTCTCCTCACGGATGAGTGCCTTCACCTTCTCCTCGAGGCTTTCGGGCATGTCCTCGCCGAGATGGTTCCGGATCACGATCTTGAGTCTTCGCTCGAAGTCGAACGAGTCGAAACAGCCGCTGCAGTCGTCCAGATGGCTACGGACGCTGGCGAAGGTCGACTCGTCCAGCTCGGCATCGAGATACTGATACAACCGGCCCTGTGCGTCGTTGCATTTTTGACTCATGGTCTCTCGGCGTCCTCGGGAAGAAGCCCTCGCTTGCTTGCAAACTCCCACAACCGCTTCTGCATCGCTTTTCTTCCACGGTGCAATCGTGACATCACGGTTCCGATCGGAATGTCGAGGATCTCGGCGATCTCCTTGTACGAGAACCCCTCTAGGTCGGCGAGCAGCACCGGCAGCCTGAAGTTCTCGGGGAGCTCCTCTACCGCTGCCTTGATGTCGGACTCGACCAGGCCGTCGAGGACCCGGTCCTCGGTGGTGCGGGACACCTCGGCGGTGTCCTCGGAGCCGAGACGGCGGTACAGGTAGAGATCCTCGACGTCACCGAGGTCGACCTCGTTGGGCCGACGGGACTCCTTGCGGTACTTGTTGATATAGGTGTTGGTGAGGATGCGGTACAGCCAGGCTTTGAGGTTGGTGCCCTCCTGGAAGGTGTGATAGGCGCGGTAAGCCTTCAGATAGGTCTCCTGGACGAGGTCCTCGGCGTCTGCTGGGTTGCGCGCCATCCGCATCGCGGCCGAGTAGAGCTGGCGGGAGTACTGGAGTGCGTCTCGCTCGAAGTCCGCCTGATCGGCCATGGAGCGGCACGCTAGCCGGGGGCCGGATCAGGGACGATTTGTCGAGCCGGAGAGGGGAGTCGAACCCCTGGCCTATTCATTACGAGTGAATTGCTCTACCACTGAGCTACTCCGGCGGGACGGTTGATTCTAGAGAAGGCGGCACGATTGGCCAGATCGATCCGCTGGGCCGAGAGGTGCCATGACGGCAACCTGGTGCACCACCGAGCGGCGCTGCGAACCAGAGGGCCGAGAGGTGCCATGACGGCATCCCGTTGCACAGCAGACCTATTCGGTGTCGGAGCCCAACGAGGAGAACAGATTGGCCAGCACCAGCTCGCGCCGCAGGTTGGCCTGAATGTCGACGACGGCGTCGAGCACCGCCTCCGCCGATGTGACCGCCCTACGCGGGGGGACATCGGTGAAGGAGGCCAGATCCAGGTCGCTGTTGCGAATCGGCCCGCCCAGCTGGAGGGAGGCCGCATCCGAGTACCACGAGGCGAGGATCTCGAGACCGCTGACCAGAAGTGACATCTCCGCCCTGCGCCGCGCTCGCTGCGCCTTCTCCTTGGGGAGGTCCTCGGGCACGGAGTCCTCGACCAGCGGGGAGAGCTCCTCGAGGACGCCCATCGCCAGACGCTGCCCGTCGCCGGGGTGCGGTGTCACCTCGCCGGGGATGGAGAGCCACAGCTCACGGAACCGAGCGACCTCGGGACGACTCATGAGAGCCAGGGCAAGCCCGGGACGGCCCCCGGAGACCACCGCCACCGTTTCGGCGGCATCTTCACCCATTCCCCGCTCCACCAGCGCCCCGACCAGCTCTGGAAGCTGCACACGGCCCATGTGAATCGAGCGGCATCTCGAGGCGACGGTCGGTGGGAAGTCCTCCTCCGACTCGGCGACCAGGAGAAACACCACCTGAGCCGACGGCTCTTCGAGGGTCTTGAGCAACGCGTTGGCCGCAGACTCGGTCATCGCCCCGGCGTCGGGGAACAGAAACACGCTGCGGGGAGCCTCTACCGGGGTCATCGAGGCGCGTGACACCACCTCACGGGTCTGATCGACCCCGAGACTGGTCGCCCCCTCCGGCTCGAGCACCCAGAGGTCGGGATGGGCTCGGGCCAGGGCGAGCCGGCGCACTCGCGGGTCGGCGGTCCCCCCGAGCAAAGCGGTGGCAAAACGCAGCGCCACGTATTCCTTGCCGATCGACTGGGGGCCGACGAAGAGATAGGCCTGGGCGGGATGCTCCAACTCGGAGCGGAGCAGGTCGACCACAGACTCGTGACCGATCACATCCGAGAACAGGTCGCTCATCTCACCATCCCCATGATGGTCCCCACCAGTTCGTCGACGGAGCGGGAGCCATCGAGCAGGACCACCTTGTGGTCGCTCTCGGCCATATCGTGATAACAAGACCTTACCGCGCTCTGGAAATCGAGACCCTCCTTGCCTATCCGGTCGGGGGAATCTTGTCGATCCAGGGCCAGCCCCGGATCGACGTCGAGCACGAACACGTGGTCGGGCAGGACCCCGTCGAGGCCCGTCTCGTTTATCGACCTGACCCGGTCCTCGCCGAGCCCGCGAGCCCGACCCTGGTATGCGATGGAGGAGTAGTAGCTGCGGTCGGAGACCACCCAGGTCCCCGACTCGAGCGCGGGCTCGATCACCTCACGCGCCAGCTCGGCCCGTTGGGCGGCGAACAAGAACACTTCGGCCCATTGATCGAGCGAGTCGGAGTCGAGCAGCAGTCCGCGCAACGCCTCGCCCAGGGCTGTTCCGCCGGGCTCGCGGACGAGGATGGCGTCGGATCCCGAGCTGATCAAGCTCTGGACGAGGGCGCCGCCAACCGTGCTCTTGCCACTCCCGTCCACCCCTTCGAGAGCGATGTACTTACTCACCTGTGTCACGGTAACCAGCGGCCCGGACACGACGGCAGAGATTGACATAATGGCGTGGAGCGGTGTCAACTGCCT
The DNA here is from genome assembly GCA_035512955.1 of Acidimicrobiia bacterium. Lineage (GTDB taxonomy): Bacteria > Actinomycetota > Acidimicrobiia > Spongiisociales > ZC4RG35 > JANQRA01. The sequence continues at coordinate 33,728 of DATKCZ010000009.1, read as the reverse complement.
GCCCATGCCGAAGAGTCTTGTAATCGTCGAGTCCCCCACCAAGGCCCGGACCATCTCCGCTTTCCTGGGCTCGGACGCCATAGTGGAGTCCTCGATGGGTCACATCCGCGACCTCCCCCGGTCGGCCGCGGAGATCCCTGCACGGGCCAAGGGCGAGGAGTGGGCCCGTCTCGGTGTCGATGTCGACAACGACTTCGAGCCATTGTATGTCGTGCCCAAGGAGCGCAAGAGCCAGGTCAAGAAGCTGCGGGACCTGCTCGCCGGGGCCGACGAGCTCTACCTGGCCACCGACGAGGACCGGGAGGGTGAAGCCATCGCCTGGCACCTCGTCGAGGTGCTCAAGCCGAAGGTGCCCGTCAAGCGGATGGTCTTCCACGAGATAACCAGACCGGCCATCGAAGAGGCATTCTCCAACCCCCGAGACCTCGACGAGCGCTTGGTGTCGGCACAGGAGGCCCGTCGCATTCTCGACCGCCTCTACGGATACGAAGTCTCTCCCGTGCTGTGGAAGAAGGTGCAGCCCAAGCTCTCCGCCGGACGAGTGCAGAGCGTCGCCATACGCATAGTCGTCGAACGGGAACGGGAACGGATGGCCTTCGTCCCCGCCGGCTATTGGTCGATCGAAGGAACCTTCGCCTCAAAGGCAGATCTCGACAAGACCTTCGACGCCACCCTGGTGTCGGTGGACGAGGAGAGAGTGGCCACCGGCAGGGACTTCGGTTCCGATGGCGAGGCTGCCGCCAGAGTCGTGGTCCTCGATCAGAAAACGGCGACATCGCTGGCCACCGCCCTCCAGGAATCGGAATTCGAGGTCGGCTCGGTCGAATCCAAGCCGTACACCCGCCGTCCCTACCCGCCGTTTCGGACATCAACCTTGCAGCAGGATGCCGGCCGCAAACTGCGTTACTCGTCCTCGAGAACGATGTCGGTGGCGCAACGTCTCTACGAGAATGGGTACATCACCTACATGCGCACCGACTCGGTGGAGTTGTCGGACACCGCCCTGAGTGCCTCGAGGAGTCAGATCACCAAGCTCTACGGGCAGGAATACCTGTCACCTTCGCCTCGCAAGTACACCGGGAAACAGGCCAAGGGGGCACAGGAGGCCCATGAGGCGATACGGCCCGCCGGGGACTTCCTCACCCCGGAGCAGGTGGGGACCGGGGTGGGAGCGGATGAGGCTGCCCTCTACGACCTCATCTGGAAGCGGACCGTCGCCTCGCAGATGGCCGACGCCAAAGGGGTGACGGTGTCGGTGCGTCTCGGGGCGACCTCTTCGCGTGGTGAGTACGCCGTGTTCGCGGCATCGGGGCGCACCATCACGTTCCCCGGCTTCCTGAGGGCATACGTCGAAGGCTCGGACGACCCCGAGTCCGAGCTGGACGATCGGGAGAAGATCCTGCCCCCGCTGAACGAGGGAGACGCGTTGGCCGTCGCCCGTCTCGAGCCGACCGGTCACGAGACCCGCCCTCCGTCCCGCTATACCGAGGCCTCACTCGTCCAGAAGCTCGAAGAGCTCGGCGTCGGCCGCCCCTCCACCTACGCATCGATCATGACGACCATCCAGGACCGGGGATACGTCTTCAAGAAGGGGGCGGCGCTGGTTCCCACCTTCATCGCCTTCGGGGTGGTCGGGCTCCTCGAGAAGCACTTCCCCAACCTGGTGGACTACGAGTTCACCGCGGCGATGGAGTCCGACCTCGATCGGATCGCCGGTGGAGAGGAGAAGTCCGTCCCTTGGCTGTCCGCGTTCTATTTCGGCGATGACGGGCTAAAGACGAAGGTGGCCGCGCGACTCGACGAGATCGACCCGAGGGAGATCAACTCGATCCCCATCGGTGTCGACGAGTCCGGCAACGAAATCGTGGCAAGAATCGGCCGATACGGGCCCTATGTGGAACGTGGCGAGGAACGCGGGTCGATCCCCGATGGCCTCGCCCCCGACGAGGTGACGGTGGCGAAGGCAATCGAGCTGATCGACCAGCAGAACAGGGGCGACAAGATATTCGGCACCGACCCGGAGACCGGTCTGACGGTGTACGGGAGAACCGGTCGCTTCGGCCCCTACATCCAGCTCGGGGAGCAGGAGGAGGGCTCGAAGGAGAAGCCAAAGCGGGCATCGCTGCTCAAGTCGATGACGATCGACGAGCTGGGCCTGGAAGACGCGCTGCGTCTCTTGTCCCTCCCCCGCATCGTGGGGACCGACCCCGACGGTGTCGAGATCGTGGCGCTCAACGGCCGCTATGGGCCGTACATCCAGCGAGGCGACGACCGAAGGAGCCTTGAGAGCGAGGACCAACTGTTCTCGATCGAGGTGGACGACGCCCTGAAGCTCCTCGCGGAGCCGCCACGGCGACGGGGCCAGGCCCCGACCTCGGACCTCAAGGTGCTGGGCAAGGACCCGGTGTCGGGCAAAGCCGTCACCGTTCGCTCCGGCCGCTATGGGCCTTATGTCACCGATGGCGAGGTCAACGCCTCGCTGCGCAAGGGTGACTCACCGGAGACGATCACAATGGAGCGGGCGGCCGAGCTCCTCCAGGCCCGCAGGGACCGGCTCGATGCCTGACCTGTTGAGCAAAGCGTCGCAGGCACCCGTCACACGCACGCCGATCTAGAGGACGGTGGCCGCCATCTCGGAGAGCGGTGAGCGGACGGTGCGCTCCAGGGCGACATGGGCGAACAGGCTCGAGTCCTTGAACTTCTCGATGAGGGCGGCCATGCCCCCGTAAGGCGAGATGTACGGATTGTCCACCTGGGAGAGGTCACCGCAGAAGACCACCTTCGAGTCACGGGACATCCTGGTCAGGATCACCTTCAGCGTGGGCAGCTCGAGGTTTTGCGCCTCGTCGATGATCACGAACTCACCGGTGATCGACCGCCCGCGCAGATAGGTGACCGCCGCCATCTCCAGATCACCACGGTCGACCAACTCCTCGATGGCATGGCGCGCCCCGTCGACCCCGGCGTCGGAGAAGAGGGCGTAGAGGTTGTCATGAACCGCGGCCATCCAGGGGGCCAGTTTCTCATTGAGGTCGCCCGGCAGGTAGCCCAGTTCCTGCCGGCCGACCGCGACGAGCGGACGGTACACGGACACCCTGCGATAGCGGCCCTGCTCGAGGACCTGTTCGAGGGCGGCAGCCAGGGAGAGGAAAGTCTTGCCCGTTCCCGCCATCCCCATGAGGGACACTGCAGGGATGTCGGGGTCGAGAAGCTGGTGGAGGGCGACGGTCTGGCGGACGTTCTTCGGCTCCACCCCAAAGGCTCTCACATGGGTGGGCATCCGCTCCACGACGACGGTCGGCTCAGCCTGAATGACCCGTGCCAGGGCAGATCGGGAGGCACCGCTGCGCAGCACCATGAACTCGTTGACGGTGGCGCTGACCCCTTCGATCTCCAGTTTGCCCTCGTCGAAGAGCCGATCGATGGTCTCACCACTGACCCGGTGCTCGGTGACCCCGGAGTGGAGCTGGTCCACCTCGACGGTGTCGGCGCGGTAGTCCTGCACCGGCACCCCGAGCTGCGCGCCCTTGATCCTCAGCGCCGCGTCCTTGGTCACCAGGACCGCGTCGGTCTCGTCGATGAGGTTGAGACAGGTAGCGAGGATCCGGTGATCGGGGGTCTTGGGATCCAGCACCGTGGGCAATCGCTCGGAGGTGATCCCGTTCAGCTCGATGCGCAGGGTGCCGCCCGTGGGCAACGTGACGGGCTCGCGCATCCCCCCGGAGGCGGAAGCTCCCAGATCCTCGAGCAGCCTGATCGCGTTTCGAGCGTTGGCGCCGACCTCGTCCATCCGAGTCTTCTTGCGATCGAGCTCTTCCACAACGACGAGGGGGAGCACCACATCGTGTTCGTCGAATCGGAAGAGGGAGTGGGGGTCGGCGAGGAGGACACAGGTGTCGAGGACGTAGGTGGAAGCCACCGGGGAGGTCTCCTTCGTTGTCGGCGCCAAGGAGCACAGCTTCATGCATCCCACGGTGAATTACAAGGATCGTATTCAGCCCGCGCCCGAGATCTCGAACACGGGGAAACGCTCGGGCACCGAGGCGAAGTCGGCTTCCTCGGCGTCGCCGGGAACGTCCATGAACCGGCGGGCGAAACCCTCCCGCTCGTAATACTCCTTGACCAGGCCGGGTTTGTCCCCGGTCGCCTCGACGAGCGTGACCGGTCTCTCCGAGCGCCCTTGTCGGAGAGTGGCGTTGGGGTTGGCCCGGGCATTCAGCACCCATCCCGACTCCCCGTAGGGAGAAACCAGGTAATCGGTCCCACCATCGGAGATCATGGCCAGGGTCACCTTGCGGGGACGCCCGCTATTCCGGCCGGTGGTGGTCAGCACGACATAGTTCCCGACTCCCATGGCTGCTATACGGGCCATCACCCAGCTGATGACCCTCTTGCCGGGAGTGACCTGGTATGTCCTGGCCATGACCAGAGCCTAAGTCCGGCGACTCCGCGACCACTGGAGAAACGAGTCGCAGTCCCTCGTGTTGACCACCCGGTCAGTGGTCACCCATCCCCGCTGGGCGTAGAGCACCCCATAGTCCATGCGACGCAGATCCGAGGTGTGGTGCGAGTCGGTGTCGATCACGAAGTCGACTCCCTTCGACATGGCGGCCCTGGCCACCTCGGTCGTAGCGTCGAGACGGTCGAGGGCACCGTTGATCTCCAAGGCCACCCCAGTCACCGCCAGACCGTCGAGCACGGCATCGATGTCCAACTCCACACCGGGGCGGCGGCCCACGTAACGGCCGCTCAAGTGCCCGATGGCATTCACCGACGGGTCGGCGAGGGCGGTGAGGATGCGAGCTGTCTGACGGTCCTCGGACAGGTCGAAATGGGAGTGGACCGAGGCCACGCAATAGTCGAACTCCAGCCTGAACTCGGGGTCGTAGTCGAGGCTCCCGTCGGGCCCGATGTTGAGCTCACACCCGAACAGGATCTTGATCTCGGGTCGGGTCTGGTCGAGTTGGCGGATCAGCTCACGGTGCTCCAGCATCAGCTCCCGGCTCGATCCGTTGATGGCCAGGTCCTCGCCGTGGTCGGTGAAGGCGATGTACTCGTACCCGGCATCGAGCGCGGCATCGACCATCTCCTCGAGAGTCGACCGGCCATCACCGGAGCGACCGGAGTGGTAGTGGAGGTCTCCTTTGATCACCCCCCGGCTGACCAGGTCGGGGACCTCCCCGGCCAGGGCGGCCTCGACCTCTCCACCGCCCTCCCGCAATGTCGGGGGGATGTACTCCATGCCGAGAGCGGTGTAGATGTCAGCCTCGGTGCGTGAGGCGATCACCTCGCCCTCCTCGAACAACCCGTACTCACTCAACAGCCACCCCCGCTCGATCGCCTTCTGCCGGAGTTGGATGTTGTGTGCCTTCGAGCCGGTGAAATAGAGGAGGGCGGAGCCGAGCTGTTCGACCGAGACGGTTCGCACGTCGACCTGGAGACCCTCACGGGTCAGGAACGATGTCTTGGTCTCACCCGAGCCGACGACATCAGCGACCTCGGGGAACGACAACACCGTTACGTGGACGCTTGCAGAGTCGCTCGTCCCCACCACGATGTCGATGTCCCCGACCGTCTCGGAGAAGCGTCGGAAGGACCCACACGGGACGGCGCTCTCGACACCCCCGATGCCGGCGATCCGGTTGGCGAGCGAGTGGGCCAGGCCGAATACCTCGACCAGGGGCGTCCTCCGGTCCTTGCCATGGAGCCCGAGTCGTTCGATCGCCTTCTTGATCTTCTCCTCGGACTTCTCGCCCAGCCCCGACAGATCGCGCAACCGCTCGGCCTCGATCGCTTCCCTGAGCCCTTCGATGTCCTCCACGCCGAGCTGGGATCGGATCATCTTCAGGGTCTTGGGTCCCAGCCCGGGGATCTTGGTCAGCTCTACGAACTTGGGCGGGTACTTGGCACGGAGCGTCTCCAGCTTGGCGACCGACCCGGTCACGCCCAACTCGAGGATCTTCTCCGCGGTGGAGCTTCCGATACCCTTGATATTGGTCAATTCGGTCTTGGAGAGCCCCTCGATCTCGCCACCGTGGCCCTCGAGCCCGGCGATGGCGTTCTCATATGCACGCACCTTGAAGGCCTGCGGCGAGCCTTCGTCGAGTGCGGTCAGCTTGGCCAGCTCGACGAGCATGCGGACGGCTTCGGCCCTTGAGGTCATCGAGCGAGACTATCGCTCTGACCCTCTCTCCGACCATGCGGCGCGATCAGCGACCCAGCCAGCGAAGCGGGTCGAACTCGGCGCGGCTCGCACTCTTCACCGTGAAGGTCCCGAAGATGGGAACCTCCACCCTCACCCCGGCCACCACCTCGACCGTTCGTGGAACGAGATCGGCGCGCCGCGGGCAAAGACAGTCGACCAACACCGCCCCGTTTCGAGCGATGACCTCCAGGGCGGCGGTCGCCGGCCCTATGGACGAGGCAGGTGGGTAAGTGGCCACGGCGGCGGCGAGCGCCCCCGCATCGGCCGCATTGATCGCCTGCGCACGCGCCGCGTACAGGGTGCCGAGAGAGGCCACCGCCACCGCGGCGAATGCGACGATGGCGATGACGCCGCTCATCACCACCGTCATCGACCCTGTCTGGGCAGTCACCTCTCGACGAGCATCGTGGCCGTTGCCGACACGTCGACCCCGAAACCGTCAGGGAACGGAAAACCGAAGAGGTGTCTCATCGACCCGGTGACCCGGGCCGGTTTCCCCACGACTGCGGGCCGGCTCACCGAGATCCGGACGCGATCACGCTCTTGCGGGGCGACGGCGGATCGCACCGCCTCGACGGCCTTGGCCGGGTCGGGGGTGGTGGCGGCCACCCGAGCCCCCTCCCTCACCGCGCCCAGCAACTCGATGCGGGTGCGGGCCACCGAGATCACCTGGATCCCGGCGACCAGCACCATGATCAATAGCGGGATGACGAGAAAGAACTCGATCGTCACCGATCCGCCATCCCGTCTCAGAAGGCCCCCGCCACCCATGAGATCACCTTGCCGAACAGGTTGCCCAGCAGACCGCTCCCACTCCCCGACTGAAGCCACTTCAGCGCGATGATGGCGAGGGCGGTGGCCGCCAGTATGACCAGGAAGTACTCCACAGTTGCCTGACCTCGATCAGACCCGATTCGGGTGACGACCCAACTCCAAACACGTGTCATTGACACTCCTTCCAATCCGGTATCCGACCGGTGCGGGAGGAAGTGCGGAACTCATGTGAGGACCCCTGTCAGGTCTTCGAACATCCCGAGCAGAGAGGGGGCGTAGAGGGCGAGGACGAGACCGGGCAACATCAGCAAGGTCACCGGGACCATCAGCCGCACAGGGAGGGTGCGGGCTCGGGCGATCCGCCGCGCCCTATCGGCAGCAAGCTCGCTCTCGAGCATCTTGCGCACCGCACCGCTGAGAGAGGCACCGGATCGCTGCGCTCGGGCGAGCTGGGCCACCACCGGCCGGAGCCCGTCGTCGGCGTATTGAAGCGCGGTCACCAGACCTGACACCCGTGCCACCCGGGCCACCCTCCTCAGGCTCTCATGTCCGGGCAAGGTGTCGGAGACCTCGATCAACGCCGCCAGCACCGAGAGCCCGGAGCGGATCTCCACGAAAAGCAGGAGCAACACCAGGGTGATCGGGGCCTCCGGAGCACGTCGTGCTCGTACGAGACGGCGCCACACCCCAGGGGCGAGACCGCCGACCACTGCTCCAATCGGCCCACCCAATAACACACCCACCGAAGCGCCGAGCACCGAGATCACCTCGCCGCCCTCCACATCACGAGCCCGGCCGCGCCGAGACCGGTGAGGAACAGACCCATCCCGGCCAGTGCGACGGTTCGCTGCTGGGAGGAGGCGAGCAGGCTGGAGAGCCCGCCCGAGCCGAGCTGGGAGAAGAGGTAGGCCAAGGGTGCGCCGAGGAGAACGAGGGCGGTCACCCGTCCCGGGGCCGTGGCAACCCTGACCTCACGCCGGATCTCCGACTTGGCGAGGGCGAGCGAACCCATCTCGTCGAAGAGAGCCGCCGAGTCGCTGCCCGTACGGGCGGCGGTGAGCACGGTGAGACGCAGCTCCTCGCCGATGACCGGGAACCACTCGGACACGATCGCGGCCACCTCGGCAATCGATGGCCGGGATGCGGAATCGAAGAAGAGACCAGCGCCCCCAACCGAATTCGCCGCGGAGGCGAGGGCGTCACCGAGGGATGCTCCCGCACGCAGCTCCGAGGCGACACCCTCGCAGAAGAGGACGGCACGGTCGTCGTCATCGGGTCGTGCCCTCCACACCAGGAGGGCCAGGAGGGCACCGACGACCATTGGCAGATAAACCGCCCCGGCCAACAGGGCGAGTCTTCTCGGCTCCACCCCGGCGGCGAAGCAGACCCCCAAACCCAGCACCACGATCATCGGGCTTCCCCGGCCAGATCCGTCGAGTCGGCGATGGCGACGATCTTTCGTGACTTCCTCTCGCGTTCGATCTGGACCACCATGTCGACCGCCGCCCGCAGCTGCCGGGTGACTGCGGTCTCCGATACGTCCCCGGCGCTGAGGGCCAGGGTTTCGAGACGAAGGAGAGCTTCCTCGGGGGAGTTGGCGTGCACCGTCGTGAGGGAGCCGCGGTGCCCGGTGTTCAATGCAGAGATCAGATCCAGTGCCTCAGGACCGCGCACCTCACCCACGATGATCCGGTCTGGGCGCAGCCGCAGGGCCGAGCGGAGCAGGGCGCGGATGGTTATCGCACCTGCCCCCTCGGCGTTGGCGGGTCGGGCTTCGAGCCGGACCACGTGACCGGGGAGACTCAGCTCGGCCGCGTCCTCGATGGTCACCACCCGCTCACCCGGGTCGATATGACCCGCGAGCAGGTTGAGCAGCGTGGTCTTGCCCGCTCCGGTCCCCCCCGAGACCACGATCGTCAGCCGGGCGCTGACCGCGGCCACCAATCGTTCACGCTGCGAGGGGGTGGCGGTTCCGGCATCGACCAGGTCGTCGAGACTGGTCACCCGCTGGGTGAATCGGCGCACCGCCACCAGGGGGTGGTCCACCGATGCCGGGGGGAGGACGGCATGCAACCGCGAGCCGTCGGGGAGACGGGCGTCGACCATCGGGGCAGCCCGGTCGAGTCGCAGGCCCAACGGGGCGATGACCCGCTCCACGGTGGCCACCAGATCCTCGTCGGACTCGAACCGGGTGGGGACCAGCTCGAGACCGAGCCCCCGGTCGACCCAGATCCGATCATGACCGTTCACCAGCACGTCGCTGACATCGGGATCGTCGAGAAGCTCCTGGACCGGGCCGAGACCCGTCACCCTGTCGACCACATGGCGGATTTGGCGGGGGCCATGCCACGGAGACTCGGTTCCGAGGAGACGTCCCGCCTCCAACTCCACCTCAAGAGGGGTGAGCGCGGTGTCGCCGACCGCGATGGCGCGGCTGATCCTCTCCACTACGCCCATGGCATCTCCCATACAGGTCGCCAGGCCTCAACCCAACGGCTCCTCCGGGGGAGATGTCCCTCGAGCATTCGCCGCAGCGCTCCCGGTCCGAGACGGGGCAGCACCGGGCCCGGGCCCGGAGGGTCGGCGCCCGCTCCAACCGGCTGCCACACACCATGTGAACCTTCGGGTTGGGGAGCCAGACGCCCGGGGAACAGGGGGATGACCGGCACCGTGGCAAAGGGCCAATCGATCCCATCGGTTCTGACGACCAGCGCCGGCCACCGTCTCGACAGCTGCTCGATCACCTCGATGGCAGCGTCGCGCTCGATCGAGCCCCCGGCGACCATGGCGATGCCGGGGCGTCCCGGGCTGAGCTCGGAGAGAGTTGGGCCGTCGGCCCACATGTCGCGCAGGGTTCGTCGCGATGCTGCCCGGGTCGAGACGAGATCGACGACGAGGGCGGTGCCCACCGAAGCGGCGAGACCGATCGGGGCCACCGTGGACAGCAGTGGATCGGGCGAACGCAGACCGAGTACTGGGTGTCTCCCCTTCCCAACCATGAGTCGAACATATGGGCCGTCCCCGCCGGGTACAAGACCCCTGTCGAACGGCGGTTAACTTGATGTGGTGACCGCAGTCGCGTTCTTCGACCTGGACAAGACGATCATCGCCAAGTCCTCGACCCTGGCCTTCACTCGCCCGATGTTCAGGGCCGGGCTGCTCAGCGGGACGACCCTGGCGAAGGCCGGCATCGCCCAGGCGTACTACCAGGCATTCGGCGCTGACCATGACCAGCTCGAACGGGTCAAGGAGGAGCTGTCGGCGATGACCAAGGGCTGGGACCGCGAGGAGATCGAGGCCGTGGTCACCGAGACCGTCGACGAGGTGGTTGCCCCCCTGGTGTACGCAGAGGCCCTCGCCATCATGGAAGAGCACCGTGGCGCCGGACGCCGTGTGGTGGTCATATCAGCCAGCCCCGAGGAGATCGTCAGGCCGCTGTGTCGCTATCTGGGTATCGACGACGTGATAGCCACCCGCGCCGCCGTCGACGAGGAGGGGAGATACACCGGCGAGCTCGAGCTCTATGCCTACGGGCCCGGGAAGGCCAAAGCCATGATCGAGATGGCGGAGCGTGAGGGAATCGACCTCGGCGCCAGCTACGCCTACAGCGATTCGATCACAGACATTCCGATGCTCGAAGCCGTCGGGCACCCCGTCGTGGTCAACCCCGACACCGAGCTGGCTCGGATCGCCGGGGAGAGGGGCTGGGAGGTTCGCCGGTTCGAGTTGGCGGTGACCTTGCGGGACAAGCTGCCGGCCATCGCCGCCTCGGGCGCGGTGGCGACCGGAATCGCCGCGGTGCTCACCTATTGGGCCCTCAAGGGGCGGAAATCTGGCTGATCTGCCAGGCGAATCCCAGCTGGCGCACCTCGGTGAGCAAGTCCTCGACGCTGAGCCGGCGAGGGCCCAGGCGCTCGAGGACCACTCTGTCGAGGATGATCGCCTCGACTGCCCACATCCGGCTGCGGTCGACGGATCCCTCCACCATCCCGTCCGCGACGAGCTTGAGAGCATCGGTCACCGCGGTCACCAAGAAGGTGGCGGGGCCGACATCATCGGGCGCCTCCAGGTCGACAGGCGCACCGGATTTATCGAATACGACCCGGTGCCCGTCCAGTCTCTCGATGAGCCGCTCGGTCGAGATCACCTGGCCAAAGTACTCTCGTCACGATGCCGTCGCGAGCCATGATCGTCGTAGGGGGCGGCTCGAGCACCCGCTTCGGGACCGACAAGCTGATGGTCGAGGTTGGGGGACGCCCACTCATCGCCCATACCGTCGATGCCGTCCGCGAGTACGTCGACGTCTTCGTGGTGGTCTGTCGGGCCGAAGTCGTCACAACGGTCGAAGGGCTCGCCACCGGGGCGATCGTGACCCCGGGTGGCGTCACCCGCACCCTGAGCGAGATGGCCGGCCTCGCCGCCCTCGGCGCCGGGTTCGACCTGATCGGGATCCATGACGCCGCACGTCCGTCTCCTGAGGGGGCGACCATCGAGCGACTCTTCACCATCGCCGACGAGACAGGTGGCGCGGTGCCGGTGATCGCGCCGGAGCGGCTCGTCCTCGACAAGGAGACACTGCGGCCGGTCCCCGGGCTGGCCAGGGCGCAGACCCCTCAAGTGTTCCGCGGGGACGATCTGACCTCGGCCTACGTGAGGGCTGCCCGGTCCGGGTTCGAGGGGCACGACACCCATGAGGTCATGGAGCGGTTCGGTGATGTGACCGTCGTGGCGGTGCCTGGCGATGAGACGAACGTGAAAGTCACCTACCCCGCAGATCTCGAGACCATCAGGGACCGATTCAGAGGTCCTTCTCGTACCTGAGCTCGGTGACCTGGACCCCGCCGATGTCCTCGATCCGGATCGGCTTCCCGAGGCTCCAGCCGTGGCCCTCATAGAAGCCACGGGCACGAGAGTTGTCCTCCAAGACCCAGAGCAGAGACCTTCCGAACCCCGCATCACGCAACGTGGCTTCCCCCGCCCGGAGCAACTCATCCCCGTGCCCTCTTCCCCAATGATCGGGGTGGACGTAGATGGCGAAGATCTCGCCCCAGCCCTCGGCATCAGAGGCCCCGGCATGACAGAAGCCGACGATGCCGTGGTCATCGACGACATGGACGCGGGCACCCTCCTCGATGAACGTCTTCCACCAGTTGCCACGACGCTCCCGGTCCAGCCCGTTCAGAAACCGATCGGCAAAGATGCCCTCATAGGCATATTGCCAGGTGGTGACGTGGACGTCGGCCAATGCCGTGGCGTCCTCGGGGACGGCCCAGCGGAGCAGATCACTCCTCCTCGTCGAGGGTCTCGCCGACATCGTCGTCGTCCCTCCCGCTCAGGACCCAGAACGCCAGCACGGAGAGTGAGGCGGCGCCGAGGGCGACCGCGAGCCATAGCATCTGTTCTGATTCCCCACTCAGCCCCTCCTCGTCGACGGTGGACGTGGTCGTTCCCGCCTGGGAGCGGAGGTCGGCGCCCATTCGGGTGAGGGACACCGGATTGGAGCTCTCACCGCCGGGGCCAATCACTTCGAAGACGACTGCATAGTCCTTCGGCTCCAACTCGGTCCTGATGGCGAAGACCCCCTCGCCCCGGTCGAGCAGCGGAAGGGTGAGCACGGGCTCATCCTCGAAGGCGAAGTGCGCGACGACCGAGTCGGACGCCTTCAGAACCTCCACCTCGATCTCGATGATCATCACGTTGGCGTCGATTTCCTCGACGTCCGCCGTGGCGCTTCCGAATGCGCCACCGAGCACAACCGCGGCAATCACCCACCTCACTGGTGCCACTCCCCCCGCTCGATGAGCAGATCCTTCAAGAGGTCCGGCCGGTCGGTGATCAGCCCATCGACTCCGATGTCGAGGAGACGAGTCATCTCCGAAGGGTGGTTCACCGTCCAGGCATGGACCTGCAGACCGGCCCGGTGCGCTACGGAGACCAGTCTCTCGTCGATCACCCGCACCCCCCGCAAATGGGTCGGCAGCTGCAGCGCAGCCATGTCACCTCCCGCACCGCGTCCGACCCGTGAGGCCAGGACCCACAACCTGGCCAGGGTGGGCCCGCTCGAGGTGGCCACTGTGCCGTTCATGACCTGACGGAACTCGGCCAGTCGGGCCTCGACGAACGAGCCCACGATGAGTCGGTCGTGAGCCCCGAGATCGTGGATGAGTTGGGCCAAGGGGCGAGCGAGACCGTCGCACTTCATGTCGACCACCACCGAGATGGAGGGATAGGTGGTGAGCAGCCATTCGAGGGTGGGCACCTTGGCCCCGCCGTCCCGAAACGTGAAGCCATCCGTCGTGGCGTGGCGGTAGCCGGCGTCGAGGGCCTGCAGTTCCGCCAGGGTGAGGTGCTCGACCCGCCCCGAGGAGTTGGTGGTCCGGTCCACCGTGGGGTCGTGAAAACAGACCAGTCTCCCGTCGGCGGTGAGGTGCAGGTCGGTCTCGAAATGCCGATAACCGAGCTCGAATGCCCCCTGGAACGAGGTCCCGGTGTTCTCGGGCCACAACACCCGGCTACCCCGGTGGGCGATCGCCACTGGTGTGGTCCACCTCTCGGGGTCGAGTCTCATACCGACACGGTAAACCCTGGTCGTATCGATGAGAACAAGAAAAAGCGGCGGGTCTCGGCGACCCGCCGCTTCGAAATGTTGGAATCGGCCTTCTAGTCCGCCACCCTGTCCTTCAGGCCCTTGGATGCACTGAAATGTGCGTAGTTCCTCGCTGGGATGGTGATGGTCTGGCCTGTTGCCGGGTTGCGTCCCATGCGCTCCGACCGGCGCTTGAGACTGAAGCTGCCGAAGCCGGTGATGTTGACCTTGCGGCCCGCGTCCAGCTCGACGGCGATGATCCCCTCTCCGTCCTTCGTGGAGAAGATTTGGTCGATGATCTCCGAAGCCTGCGCTTTTGAGATGTTCGCCCGCGTGGCGAGCTTGTCCGCCATCTCCGATTTGTTCACGACGCCTCCTTGTGGGTCGATGGTTTCGCGGCTGTTCTGCTGCGACGATGCGACAACGATAGGGGATAGCCCAATCACTACCGATGTTTTCCGTCGTTTACGATTCGCGAGCTCGAGGAGCAATTATGACCACCAAATACGAGATGAGCGACGATGTCGCCATAGTGACGTTGAATCGCCCGGAGCGTTTCAACGCGATCAACGCCGATCTTTCGGCCAACCTGATTGCCGCCCTGGGGCAGGCCGCCGACGAGGCGCGGGCGGTGGTCCTGACCGGGGAGGGCAAGGCGTTCTGCTCGGGCGCCGATCTGTCGGGCTTCGTCGACGAGTACCAGGACAAGCGCCCTGACCTGGCCAAACACCTCGAGGATGAGTTCCACCCCATGGTCCGTGCGATCAGCGAGTGTCCCCTGCCGGTGGTCGCCGCGGTCAATGGGGTGGCGGCGGGCGCCGGTTTGGGGGTCGCCCTGAGTTGTGACATCCGGGTCCTGGCCTCCTCGGCCTACTTCACCTCGGCGTTCACCGCCATCGGACTGGCCCCCGACTCCGGCACGACATGGCTACTGCCCCGTCACCTCGGGGTCTCCACCGCTCTCGAGCTGGCTTTGACCAACCGGCGCATGGGCGCCGACGAGGCACTGGAGCGTGGTCTGTGCGCCGCGGTGGTGGATGACGGGAAGAGCGTGGAAGCAGCGATGGAGTACGCAGCCAGGCTCGCCGAGTTGCCGACCGATGCCCTGGTGAGCACCCGGCGTCTGATCCGCGACTCAACCAACCTCACCTATCTCGAAGGTCTCGAGGCGGAGAAGGCCGAGCAGGGCCGCTTGGGCCAGACAGCCGAGCATCACGAGGGCGTCATGGCCTTCCTCGAGAAGAGAAGGCCCGACTTCCGACAGTCTTGATGGCCGGCCGACTTTGACCGCTTGCCTCCCCAGGCCAGCAGATCACCCGTAACAGGGGATCCACCCCCACCGACACCTGACAATCGGAGGATCTCCGGTCAAACCGAGGGGCGGTCCGGCCGGAGCGTGCCGCTCCGGCTGACCTACGGTCTGATCAGATAGACCTCGAGGGTGATCTTGCCCGCGGCGCCGTGACCAAACGCCACTCCCACCTCGTTGTTGAGCCAGGCCAGGTCTTCGTTGCCGGTCGCGAAGACGATCAGCTCCTTGGGGTTGGCCGACTGGTCCTCGTTGACGATGGAGACCCCGGTTCCCGTGTAGGAGACGGACTCGCGCTTTTCCCCAATGGTGGCATGGATGTCGAGGCTCATATTGCCGTCCTCTCGCACGGTCACATAGTCCACGCCTCGCACCGGGCGCTCCCCCTCCCAGTGCTCACTCGTCGCCGTCCCCTCGAAAGGGAAGTCGATACGCATCCCCATCGGGGCCTTGCCGATGACCTTCATCCCGAGCTGACCCTCAACGGTGCAGAACTTCTCAAGTGACGGCATCTACATCCTCTCTGGTCCGACGACCTCGTCACGCTAGCCGGGCCGCCGCGAGCAATGACCTGACCTCATCGTCACTGGTTTGTGAGAAGTCGCGGTACCAGACCCCGACCGCCCCGAACCCATGGGGACTCGACAGCACCACCACCCGATCGGCGCGACCCTCGAACTGGGCGAGCACTCCTCTGGGCGCCACCGGGACCGCCAACCACACCGCAGCTGCTTGTTTGGCCTCGAGGGCGGCTACCGCCGCCAAGGCCGTCGAGCCTGTGGCGAGACCGTCGTCGACGACTATCGCCGTCCGCCCCAACGGCGGGATGGGCGCGGCTTGGGCGCGGTAGATGGCGATTCGCCGGTCGAGACTCTCCCGTTCTGCCTCGGCCACTGCCTCGAAGTCGACATCGCCGATGCCGACCTCGGAGATGATCTCCTCGTTGCGGATGACGATGTTTCCCTCGGCGATGGCCCCCATGGCCAGTTCCGGCTGGAACGGGACACCGACCTTGCGCACGATCAACACGTCGAGGGGGCACCTCAGCGACCGGGCCACCTCGAAACCGACGGGGACTCCGCCGCGGGGCAAGGCATACACCGCCGGATTCGTCGGCTCCAACTCGGCGACCGCCGCTCCCAATCGAGCCCCGGCATCGCGACGGTCGTCGAATCTCATGTCAGCCGTAGCGATTCACGTAGCCCACCAACCAGGGCATCACGTGATCGATGTAGTCGGCTGCCTCCCTGACCGGGAGGGTGCGGCCCGCATAGTTCATCAACATGATCTGACGGGCCGCATGGAACCCGTCGAGTTGGCGATCGTCGATGATCGGCCATGGCGCCACCTCCTCGAAACCCTTTCGGAATGCCCTTCTGGTGTCACCCCGGATCTCACTGTTACGCGAGGAGTACAAACAGATCGCAGCATCTTGGGCGGGAAGAGCCATCATCACGTCCTCGAAGTCGAACGCATACAACCTGCCACCAGCCAGGTGAACGTTCCACTCGTGCAGGTCGCCATGGACGATTTGGGCCGAGGACAGCACGTAGGAGTCTGCGATGACTCCCTGGGCGAGGTCGAAGGACTTCGAGATCGTCGCCAATCGCGAATTGTCGAACAAGTGGCTGTAGGTGGGCTCATCGATGATCACGGGATCGAGGTCGGGCTGGTAGTAGAACACCCGGTCCCAACGTCTCGGTCGTGCCGTGGGCGGAGGAGTCCACCCCCGACCGTGGACTTGTAGCGAGGCGCACATTGTGCCGAGGAGGCGGTAGGCAAACGAGCCCGACCCACTTGCGACTGGCTGGCCGGGGATCCACGAGAACAGCACGCACGACCGCTCCTTGTCGATGCCTTCGTCGAACTCGTCCACGATCAACTCGCCCAAGGTGGCGTGGATCGGCTTGACCACGTCGAGGTCGGTGTCCCGCTGGATGGCATCGAGCCAGGCGACCTCTATCTCGATGTTGCTGCGGGAGTTGGCGTGTGGGGTCCCCACCCGCAACACCCGCTGCTCGCCGCTGTCGGTGACCACCCGATACATGACGTTGGAATGTGTGGCCAGGTGACTGACCTCGCGAGTCCGGAAGGGATAGCGAGCGAGGACTCTCTGGGCCAACGGCAGGAGCCTGGTCGCCTCGGCTTGTGTCCTCGATGCGTCCATATCAGGGGCAGTGCGATCTACCCGGCCCCGATTCTGGTCGCATCAGCTTCAACTGGAAGAGACTTCTTCCAGGGCTTCCGACCCAATTAGCCGTTCGCCCCGACGACGATGCCACCCATCCCACAGCGCCAGCATCGATGGCAAGACCAGCACCGCGGCGACCAGAGACAACCCGATGGCATATACCGTCACCTGACCCATTTGGCGAAACGGGGTGAGACTGGAGGTGATCAACACGCCGAAGCCGGCCATCGTGGTCAACGCCGATCCGGCGAGGGCCCCACCGGTGTGCCTCATGGTCGACCTCATCGCTGCATCGACGTCGTCGTTCGACCTGCGATCCTCTTGGAACCTGCGAGCGATGTGGATGGTGAACGGCACGCCGATACCTATCGCCAGAGCGGCGATGGTTGCGGTCACCGGCCCGAACGGAATCCCGGTGAGGAACATCAGCCCGTAGGTCCAGAGAACGACGAGGGCGACCGGCGCGATCGTGATCACACCCAGGAACCACCGTCGCGACTCGAGCAGAAAGCTCACCATCAGGACCAGGGCGGCCACACCGATCGTGATGAACAGGGAAATGCTTTGAGACTCGGTGAGCTCAGTGACCACCGCGTCGCCGATGATGTTGTCCGAGGTGGCGACGGCGGAGGCCCCCAGAACATCGACAGTCCCGAACGTCGAGTCGAGCCCTCGACGAAGATCGGTCACCGACTCCCCGGCGGTGGTGGTGATGTCCCAGCGCAGACCGTCGATCCGCCCGTCATCCATGGCGATCACCGCGGCGGCCTGCTCCGGGGCCGCAGCGAGAATCGCTTCGTACAGGGCGGAGACATCGGCCTCTGGGGACACGGTCAGGTCCTGGGCCATACCCACCTGCTCGGCGGCGATCAGGACATCAGGCGGAGCAGTCTCGGGGCCTCCCGCCAGCAATTGCCCCAGCACCGATATCGGGGAGGAGGCATTGGCGAACTCGCCCTGCTCGCTCTCGACCGTCGAGACATCCTCGATGGCGACGAGGTCGGCGTTGGCGGCTACCAGCGCGTTGTGGACCTCCGCATCTATCCGCTTGGCGTCGGTCGGCTCCACCAACACTTGGGTCTGCTCGCCAAACCCTCCCCCGAACTCGTCGACCAGCACGTCGAGGGTCTCGACATACTCCGAGTCGTCGGGGAGGAAATCGGTGAAGGAGAACCTGGTCTCGAGCTGGGTGAATCCGTAGAAACCGCCGGCCCCCAGCGCCAAGGCCACGATCAGAGTCGGGATTGCGGCGTGCTCCGCGAGAAGGGCCAGTTTCTCCATGACCCGGGGCAGCAACCGATCACCATGCGCCTGGAGCGCACCCACCGGGAGATCCCCGTTGCGCTCGGCCCGCCGGTCGAGGAGGATTCTCACCGAGGGGACGAACGTCAGCATCAGGAGGAAGGCGACGGTGATACCCACCGCTGCGAGGATGCCGAAGTCCTTCAGTGCCGGCACCGGATTGAAGACGTTGGTGAGGAAACCGATCACCGTGGTGATCGTGGCCAGGAACAGGGCCACTCCCACCGAGGTCACGGCACCGGTCATCGCGCCGTCGACCATCTTGCCCTGCCCGACCTCCTCGCGGTACCGGGAGGTCAGGTGGATGGCGTAGTCGACACCGAGACCGATGAGGAGGATGGGGACGATCTGAGTCGGTGCGGAGAAGGCGTCGATCACTCCGATCTGTTCCAGCAGATACCCGGTGCCCTGCATCACCCCGATCGCCATGACGATGGTGAGCAGGGTCAACAGTGTGTCGGTGATGGTCCGACGCGACGATGCGAACCAGCTTCCCTCCTTGCCGGGCGACAGCCAATAAACGAAGAGAAGGATGCCGAGGATCACCGCGAACGCCAGAGCGAACAGCTCTCCGACCTCGGCGGTGAAGTCGTCGACCCCGGTGAGCAGGAGCCCGAATGAGAAAGGACGGATCTCGAGGTCGGTGTCGATGGCGGCGAGGTCGCCGGCGAGGGCGCTCTCGGTCTCGACTTGGTTGGTGAATGACTCCTCAGGGTCCTCACCCGGATAGCTGCCCACGAAGGCGAGCACCATCCCCGCCGATGACGTGACGGTCTCGGGATCGAAGTCCGCGGAGACGAGCCGAGTGAGGAAGGAGACCTGTTCGGGCGGTGAATTCGACGGATCCAGCGAGGCGACATAGAACTGCTTGACCATCTCGTCCGTCATCTCGCCGATGGACAACCCCTGAGCAGCCATGGCCTGCTCGACCCCTAACAGGTAGTGAACGACGCCGGGCTGTTGCTCACTGTCGGTGATCTGGCTGCCCGCCTCTGAACCTCGAATCGTCTCGTTGGTAGCCATCGCCGTCTCGAGCCCTGCGACGGTGATGACGTCCCCACCCGGCTCCCTCAGGATGACCTGGATCGTGGAACCCGAGCTGTCGTCTCCGAACAGTTCGGCGATGCGCTCCTGGGCGGAGATCTCAGCGCTCTCCGGGGCGAACCCTTCGTTGCCGCTGGCCACGGTGACCTCGCCGGCGAAGGAGCCGAGGACCGCGGTCAGGACGAGTGAGACCGCTACCACGATCCATGGGGCGCGGCGCGAGGCAGCGGCGAAGGTTGAGACGATTGCTTTCACGATTCACACCTGGTTGAGACGAGTGTTCGAAGTGGCGCCCACGATGGTCGCTTCCCGGGCTGAGTTTGCCAAAACGCATGCGCTAAACACACGTCGGTACGCGGCTCCATGGCCTTTGAGACTGTCAGGCATCGAGGGCCGCATCGAGGGCCGCGAGGAACCTGCGGTTCTCCTCCTCGCTCCCGATCGTCACTCTCACCCAGCCGCCCGACATCCCCCGAATCAACACCCCTTGCGCAGTCATGTCCGCAACCACCCACCGGGCCTTCTCCCCGAGGTCGAAGAAGATGAAGTTGGTGTGGGTCTCCGTCATCGGGATGCCCCGCTCGGCTAGGGCTCCGACCAGGTGATGCCGACGAGCCTCGTTCTCCGAGCGCCGACGCTCCAACTCCCCGGGCTGGCCGAGAGAGGCCCGGGCCGCGGCCTGTGCCACCTGATTGACGGTCAGCGGCGCCTGCGCCTTTCGGAGCTCGATCAGCAGGTCGGCGCTGCCCACTGCATACCCGATCCGATGGGCCGCCAGGGCATAGATCTTGGAGAAAGTCCTAAGAATCACCACATTTGGCCTCTCCACCGCAAACGGGATCTCGGTCCGGTAGCGAGGATCGGAGACGAAGTCGTGATAGGCCTCGTCGACCACCACCAGGACCGAATCCGGCACCGAGTCGATGAACTCCTCGATCTCGTCGGCCGGTTTTATCGTCCCTGTGGGGTTGTTGGGGTTGCAGACGATCACCACGCCGGTGGCCCCGTCGATGGCCGACCTCAATGCGTCGAGATCGAGACTGAACGAGTCATCGAGAGCGACCTCGACGTGTCTCGAGCCGGCCCAGATAGCCGCGAACCGGTACATGATGAAGCTCGGCCACCCGTAGACGATGTTGGTCCCGGGCCCTCCGAGAGCACTGGCGATCTCGGCGAGGAGGGCGACACTCCCCGCGCCGAACATGAGATTGGAGAAATCGACGCCCAACTCCTCGGCCAGGGCATGGCCCAGATCCCAACAAGCGTTGTCGGGATATCGATTCGACCGGGCCAGGACCGCGGTGGCCGCTTCGACCACCCCGGGGAACGGTCCCTCGGGGCCCTCGTTGGCGGTCAGTTTGACGATGTCGGCTGGGTCGAGGCCGTGGGCACGTGCCACATCCTCGAGCTGGCGGCCAACCTGATAGGGACTGAGGGCGGCGATTTCTGAACGGAAGCGCGGCATCGGGGCGAAGTTAGCCGTCCTCCTCGCTCACCGTCTCGTGACTTGTGGCAGACTCCCGGCATGGGCCCGTACGAGACGCTGCGGATCATCGACGCCCAGGGAGACCTGGTAGGGGAGGACCCAGGGCTCGACCCCGAGCTGTACCAGACCATGTACCGCAACATGGTTCTCGCCCGAACCCTCGACCGCAAGATGCTCGCCCTGCAACGACAGGGCCGGATCGGGACTTATGCCATGCTCGAGGGCCAAGAAGCAGTCCAGATCGGGTCGGCCCTCGCCCTCGAGCCCAACGACTTCGTCTTTCCGAGCTACCGCGAGCACGGCGTTCAGGTGACCAGGGGCCTCCCGATGGAGGTGCTATTGGCGTATTGGAAGGGGCTGCCCAACGCGGCATGGGACCTCGAGAAATACCGCACTGGCATCGTGACGGTGCCCATCGCCAGCCAGCTTCCCCATGCGGTGGGCTACTCGTACATGACCCAGCTGCGCGGGGAGGACACCGTGACCGTGACCTACTTCGGCGACGGAGCCACCTCCGAGGCCGACTTCCACTCCGGTATGAACTTCGCCGGTGTGTGGAAGACCCCCACCGTCTTCATCTGTGCCAACAACCTATACGCCATATCGGTCCCCTACGAGAAGCAGACCGCCTCCGAGACGATCGCCCAGAAGGCACAGGCCTACGGATTCGGGGGTCTTCGTGTCGATGGGATGGACCCAATCGCCATGTACCTGGCGACGAGGGTGGCCGCACAGCGGGCGCGTGACGGGCGCGGGCCCACTCTCATCGAGGCGATGACCTACCGCTACGGGGCCCACGCCACCGCCGACGACCCCACGCTGTACCGGTCTGACGAAGAGGTCGAGGAGTGGAGGCAGAAGGACGCCATCGAGCGTCTCCGCCGCTTCTTGGAGAAGCGTGGGGAATGGGACCAGCGGGTGGGCGAGAAGGTGGCGATGGAGATCACCGACTCCGTGGACCGGGCAGTGGCCGCCCTCGAGGCGGAGCCAGCTCCCCAACGTGACGATGCGATAAGACACGGTTTTGCCCGCATCCCCGAGCACGTGGTCACCCAACTCCATCAGATGCAGCGGGCCCATGGCGAGGCCGAGACCGAGTTCGAGCCCGACGAGATCTGGCAGGTCGGTCACGATGAGATCCCCGACGGCCCCACCTCCTCGATGAACATGGCCGAAGCGATCAACGCCACCCTCGACCAGGCGATGGAGTCCGATGACGGGGTGATCGTGCTCGGCGAGGACGTCGGGTTGGCCGGAGGGGTGTTCCGCATCACCGAGGGTCTTCAGAAGAAGTATGGAGAGGACCGGGTCATCGACACGCCGTTGAACGAGTCGGGGATCGTGGGGACTGCGGTGGGCATGGCGCTGGCAGGTGCCCGTCCGGTCGCCGAGATACAGTTCGACGGCTTCGTCTACCCGGCATTCGACCAGATCGTCAGTCATCTCGGGCGTTTTCGTTTCCGCACCCGGGGGCTGTCCTCGGTGCCGGTCGTCGTCCGGTTCCCCAACGGGGCTGGAATCGGGGCCCACGAGCACCACTGCGACTCCCCTGAGGCCTATTTCGTCCATGCCCCCGGGCTGGTGGTCGTCTGCCCGTCCACTCCCATCGATGCCAAGGGCCTGCTCGCTGCGGCACTGACCGGGGACGACCCGGTGATCTTTCTCGAGCCGAAGGTCCTCTATCGGGCAGGGCGCAGCGACGTGCCGACCGACCATTACACCCTGCCCATCGGACGAGCCCGCGTCTGCCGGGAGGGCACCGACCTGACGCTGGTGACCTACGGGGGCATGGTCCCTGTCTCCCTGAAGGCAGCCGAGAAATCTCGGCGTTCGATAGAGGTGATCGATCTCAGGACACTATTTCCCTGGGACCGGGAGACCGTGCTCCAATCGGTGGCCCGCACCGGCCGGCTCGTGGTCGTCCAGGAGCCCCAAGGGAGTGCTGGTGTGGCTGCCGAAGTGGCGGCGGTCGTGGCAGAGAATGCGATGTACGACCTGGGGGCCCCGATCGTCCGGGTCACCGGTTTCGACATCCCTTGGCCCCAGTTCGCCATCGAAAAACACGCGCTCATCGATGTCGAGCGGGTCACCGCCGGGATCGAACAGGTGATGGCTGGTTGAGCCGAGAGCGGGCGGTGGCGATCTTCGGATCGTCGTTCACCGAGCCGGAGAGCCCGGAGTGGCGTGCGGCGGAGAGAGCCGGCGCCAAGTGCGCTCAAGCAGGGCTGGCGGTGGTCACCGGTGGCTACGGGGGAACCATGGAGGCCGTGTCGAAAGGAGCCGCCGAGGCCGGGGGAGAGGTCATCGGCGTCACTGCACCTTCGTTGTTCCCGGGAAGATCGGGGGCCAACCGCTTCGTCACCAAGGAGATCCCCACGAGCGAGCTCGCAGAGCGGATCGGCATTCTCACCGGTATCACTCACGGGGCCATCGTCATGCCCGGGTCGATCGGGACAGCCACCGAGTTGATGGTCGCGTGGAACCTCAACCACATCGCCAGAGTCGGGGCAGGAAGAAGGTTCCCCACCGCCGCGGTCGGGGACGGGTGGCGAGGGTTGTCGAGTCTGCTCAGCGACCGCCTCGGTGCGGTTGCGGACGACATCCATCTCGTCGGGACGGCGGACGAGGCAGTCGAGTGGCTTTTGGCACAGCCGGAGATTCGTTGAATTCGCCAATCGAACGCCTAGCTTGTCTTGTCTGTGAGTCATCTCAGACCGGACGACCAACCGAGCAGGCACACCCGCTCTTCATGTCGCAAGGGGCGTCACTTCTTTGGAGAGTCTCAGAACATCGGCGCCGGAATCCTTCGAAGAGTCTGTGAGACCTGCGGGGAGGTGACCATCGACCTCACCGGAGTCGATGAGGTGACCACTCCGGTGTCCCGCAACCGCAGGATCGGCACACTTACCCCGGATTCCTAACCCCGGTGGCCCTCCCCTAACGTGCCGCCGTGACCCGTGTCATCAAGGCTGCCGGGGGGCTCGTCTTCCGGGAATCGTCCAAGGGCAAACTCAAGGTGCTGGCGGCCCATCGCCCCAGATACGACGATTGGGGTCTTCCCAAGGGCAAGGCGGACAAGGGTGAGACCCCCGAGGAGACTGCGATCCGGGAAGTGCTCGAGGAGACCGGCTATCACTGCCGGATCGTGGCCCCGATCGAGGTCACCCGCTACCGGGTGGACAACGGGGTCAAGGAGGTCCAATGGTTCGCCATGCGGCCCCTGCCCGACAGCCCTGGTTTCAAGAAGAACAAAGAAGTGGACGAGATCCGTTGGCTGAGCCGGAAACAGGCGAACGCTCTCCTCGACTACGAGTACGACCGTGCCCTGGTGGCCGACCCGAGTATCAAGAAGCTGGCGCGCAGCGGCACCTTGTTCCTCCTCCGGCACGCCGCCGCAGGGGATCGCAACAACTGGGATGGGAACGACGCGGTCAGGCCCCTCAACAAGAAAGGTCGCCGTCAGGCTGCCGCACTGGCCACCTATCTCGGGAGCCAGGGCATCGAGCGCATCTACACCAGCCCGTCCACCAGGTGTGTGCAAACCGTGGAGCCGTTGGCCGCGGTCATCGGGGCCAAGGTGATCCAGCACGACGCTCTCGCCGAAGGGCCCGACATCGACGGCGCATCCGGCCTGGCCGACGAGTTGGTGGGGTACAACGCCGTCTTGTGCACCCACGGTGACGTCATCCCGGCAGTGATCAATCGGATGATGTGGGCGGGACTGACCCTGGAGTCGAGGTTCTACTGCTCCAAAGGGTCGATCTGGGAGGTCGACCTGGTAGGTGGGCGGTTCGCCACCGCACGCTATGTCCCGCCACCGAAGGTGTGACCGGCTGGACATGGCTGTGAGGCGCGACCGCGCCTGGCTGGTCCTTTAGGGCCTGTTGGTTGGGGCGTCCGGAGTGGTCATCCCTGGGGTCGGATCGGTGGTCCCCGGTCGGGGTGAGAGATGGATGGGTGGAATCTGATCCGTCCGTGGTCGGGGTGGGGGTAGGGTCGGAAGCCTCGTTGGTGGACCACCACATGGTGATGAAACCAGCACAACACGATCAGGTCGGCCTGGTCGGTCCTCCCCCCTTCCGCCCAGGGGGTCGCCGCCGGGCTTTCTAGGGAGTCTGGCTCCGAAACACGAAGGCGAGTCCTTGATCACCGTCTTGGACGTCCATCACGGTATCTCCTAACGGCTCGGCGACCTCGGGGTCGATATAGACCTCGGTGCCGGCTCTTTCGGCAACCTGGTCGTCCTCGGGGATCTGCTCGACGAATTCCAGTCGCAGAGCGAGATCGCCCGTCGATTGATGATCGGCGGTGAGTCGGGTGATGTGAGCTTCGGGGATTCCCTGGCTCTGGCGAATGTTTTCCAGTGCTGCAGCAGCCTTTTCTGACAGTTTCAGCATGGAGTCCTCTCTTTGGCTTCGATATTCACCGTAGGCGGACGCTCTTGTTACGGCGACGGATCGTGAATCGGCGCTATCGTCTGAGTCGTCGACTGAAGGGTGGCTAGGGTTCCGCCCGCCTCGAGCGGGGCCTGGTCCGAGCGCCACAGACGGCCCGCGCAGGGCTCGCACCTCAATGGACAAAAGCCTCGAGGGGATAGGTCGGCACGAATTCACGCGTGCCGACAAGGAGGCCGAAGATGTCCATTGACCGTGTTGCCACCAGCACCCCAGCGGTGTGGACCGCCCTCTTCGTCACATTTCTGTGGAGCTCATCGTGGGTCCTGATCCGCTGGGGACTCGACGAGGAGGCACTCGAGCCGATCACCTTCGCCGCCCTCCGTTACGCCGTAGCGGCCATTGTCCTCCTGGCATGGGTGGTCGGCCAACCCCGGCTTCGCACGGGCTTTTCCACGCTCAATCGCTCCTCCATCGCGCAACTGGCTGTCTTGGGAATCGTCCTCTACGCCCTGACCCAGGGAGCACAGTTCGTGGCCATCGACAATCAACCCGCCGCCACCACCAGCCTGGTCCTCTCATGGACCCCATTACTGGTGGCCTTCGTCGGGGGTTGGTCGATCTCCGAGAGGTCAACGGCTCGACAACTGGTCGGGGCCGGCCTGGTCGGAGGCGGAGCATGGTTCTACTTCGCCGGCGATCTGGGGTCCACCGCGGTCGGGATGACGGCGGCGGTGGTGGGACTGGGAGCCAACGTGGTCGGTGCGCTCCTGGGCCGTGCCGTCAACCGCAGGGCCGACCTCGCCCCGGTGGTCGTGACCACCCTGAGCATGGCCGTGGGTGCAGGGGTGCTGGTCGCGGTCGGGATCGCGTTGGAAGGTCCACCGACGGTCTCACTTCGCGCATGGCTCATCATCGTCTGGCTCGCGGTGGTCAACACTGCCCTGGCCTTCACCCTCTGGAACCTCTCACTCCGCAGGCTCTCTGCCCTGGAATCGGCCGCGATCAACAACACAATGCTGATCCAGATCGCGGTCCTGGCCTGGATCTTCCTCGAGGAGCCACTCGGACTGGGCGAGGCGGCCGGCATAATCCTCGTCTCGGTGGGGATTCTCCTCACCCAGTCGATCAACCCGACCTGGCCACGACGGCTGCTCGACCGGGCCCGGTCATGAGCCAGCCCACAATATGTGTTGTTCATTGCGCGTCTGTCACTGAGAACAGCGTCACACGCTCCTGGTGCCTGTCGCCCAATCGGCGTACAGGGCGGCGTACACGCCGTCTGTGACTAGAAGGTCGCGGTGACGCCCTCTCTCCACGAGACGACCCTGATCGAACACCAGCACCTCATCGGCGCCCTCCGCGGTCGAGAGACGATGGGCGATGGTGACCGAGGTGCGTCCCTCGGTGAGCTTGTCGATCGCATGACGCAGGGCGACATCGAGGGCGGGATCGACCGCCGAGGTGGCCTCGTCGAGGACTAGGAGGTCGGGGGTGCCGATCCAGGCCCGAACCAGGGCGACCAACTGCCGCTCGCCGGCGGAGAGGTTGCCGCCACGCTCCCCTGCCCTGGTCTGCAGGCCCTCGGGGAGACCCTCGACCCATTCGCCCAGCCCCAGCTCGTGAAAGGCGGTCCAGACCTCGGCGTCGTCTGCGTCGATCCGCCCATACCTGACGTTGTTGGCCACGGTGTCGTCGAAGAGAAAACCTTCCTGGGGAACGAAGGCCACCCTCCTCCGCACCTCCTCGAGACGAATCCTCTGCGCCGAAACACCCCCGATGTGGATGGTGCCCGATGAGGGGTCGATCAGCCGCACCAGGAGCTTGGCGAAGGTCGTCTTGCCCGACCCCGTCTCCCCGACCACGGCAACACGGGACCCGACCGGGATGTCGACCGTCACCTCGCTGAGCACCTCTGCGCCATTCGGGTACGAGTAGTGGACCCTGTCGAACGATGCACTGAGCCCACCCGTTCGCAGAGCCTCGGCCTCCTCAGGATCCTCGATCTCGATCTCACCGTCGAGGACGTCGATCACCCGTCGAAGCCCGGACGCCGCCGACTGAGCGAATTCCAGGGTCTCGACCAGGATCTGCAGCGGCTCGATCAAGAGGTTCGCGAGGAAGAGGAAGGCGATGAGCGTCCCCGCGGACATCCCCAGATCGAGACCTATGAGGACACCGGCAATCACCAGGACGGCGGTCAGCAGGCCGGCGAACACCTCTGCGGTGGAGAACAGGATGTTGCCGAACCGGGCCGTCTTGAACTCGACCATGAACCGGCGCTCGAGCGCCTCGGCCACCTTCGACTTGGTGCTCTCCTCGGTGCCGTAGGCACGCACTACGGGGATCGCGGTGATCGACTCGCTGAGCACCCCAAGAGACCTCCCCACCTCCTTGCGAACCGCGTCGTAGTTGCGGGCGAGTATTCGCTGGAACCACCGCATCATCACCAGATATATGAAGACACCGACGAGGGCGATCAGCGCCAGCCTCCACTCGTAGAACATCATGACGCCGGTGGCCAGCAGCACCTGGCTGGAGGCGATGATCATCCCGACGCCCCCCCACTCCATGAACTCCTGCAGCGTGGTGATGTCGGAGGTGACCCGTGACAGCAGGTTCCCGCGGCGCTCCGACTGAACATGGAGCACCGTTTGACGCATGATGTGGCCAAACGTCTTGGTGCGCAGGTCCGAGAGACCCGTCGACGAGCTCTTGACGAGACGCAGCAGCGACGCCCGGCCGACTATCACGCCGATGAGCAATGCGGCGAGGGCGATCCCGGCCAGGCGGACCACACCGGCGATGTCGATACCGGACGGATCGAGGATCTCGGTGTCGACGATCACCTGGATGACTATGGGGGTGACCACGGTGACGGCCTGGCCGATCATCGCCAGGATCAGGGTCATCCTGAGACCCTCACGCAGCGATGGCGCCTCGCCGAGAGCGCGACGGATGATCGAAGCGGTGGTGTGAGGCTCGCTCATGATGCCTCCCGAAGCCGTTTTGCCTCTTCCTCGTAGGCGCGCACCAGCCGTGCGTAGCCGGACAGCGTCTCGACGAGTTGGTCGTGAGTCCCATGCCCGAGGATCCTCTTGTGATCGAGGAACACGACTTCGTCGGCCAGCCTGATCGACGAGGGCCGATAGGCGACGACGACGATGGTGGAAGGCAGCTCCGCTCCCTTCAATGCCCTGAGGATCTCTGCCTCCACCGACGGGTCGACCGCAGAGGTGGCGTCGTCGAGAATCAGCAACCGCGGCCTGCGGATCAAGGCGCGGGCGAGGGCGAGACGCTGGCGCTGGCCACCTGACAGTGTCGTTCCCCGCTCACCCAACTCGGTGTCGAGGCCATGGGGCAGCTCTCTGACGAAGTCGTCGGCCCCGGCGAGACGCAATGCCCGACCTACCTCATCGTCGCCGTAGTCGAGGTCGAGGGTGATGTTCTCCCGCACCGTGGCATCGAAGAGGAAGGCGCTCTGGGAGACATAGGACACCTCTTTGGGCAGCTCGGAGCGGGCAAACCCCCGCAGATCTCGTCCTTCGAGGTGGATTTCCCCGGAGTCGGGGTCCCACAAGCGGGCCAGCAACAGGCCCAGGGTGGTCTTGCCCGAAGCGGTGGGGCCAACGACCGCCAACGTGGTCCCTGCCTTCAGGTCGAGGTCGAGCCCGCTGAGCACGGCCTCTCCGTCGTAGGAGAATCCCACGGTCTGGCCGGTCACCGGAGCGGCCGCGGTGTCCGTCGAAGCCGGTGCCTCACCCCAGGAGACGTAATCATCGGAGTCGAGGACTTCTTGCACCCTGCGCCACCCGGCGAGGCTGCCCGCCAGGTCCCAGAGGACGAACCCGATCAGCTGAATGGGGAAGGCTAGGAGCGCCAGCAGATATGCAACGGTGATGACGTCCCCCGGAGTCACCGCTTCGGCCGATATCCGCGTCGCACCCATCACCAGCAGCACGATGATCAGCATCTGGGGCAGCGCCCGGATGATCACCTGGTACTTGGTCCACGTCGAGTTGACCTCGATGATCCGGTCGCGGAGCACGTCGCTCGCCGAGCCGAACTTATCCGCGACATAAGACTCGCGTCCCAATGACTTCACGGTCAGGGCCCCATCGAAGCTCTCATGCGCGATAGAGGCGACTCGACCCCGGTTCTTCTGGACCTCCTCCCACATGCCAAAGGTGATCCAGCTTCCCCGCACGTCGATGACGATGGCGACCAGCAACCCGATCACGGCCCCCAATCCGAGCCATGGGTCGATCGAGGTGATGAGGACGACGGTGCCGACGAGGAGCAGAGACACCCCTGAGGCATAGGGAAGCGGCCCGAGGACTCCGGTCCCCTGGTCGGTGTCGGCGTCGGCCACGGCGAGCAGGTCGCCGATCGCCTGACGGTTGAACCACGACATGGTGAGAGTCAACTGGTGGGCGAGGAGGCGGTTGCGGATGTCACGACGGGTCGCCCCGGTGAGATAGGCGGCGGCGCTCCGCCGGAGGACGATGCCCCCGGCCTTGACCACCGACACGCCGAAGATGACCACACCGGCGGCGACCAGGAGACGAGGCTCCTCACCCTCGTCGAGGATGGGGATGATCACGTTGTCTGTCGCCCACCCGATCACCCATGAGGCAAGGATGATGGCGCCCGCATAGACCGCGGCCCCGGTCACGGCGAGCGCGAAGGCACCGGGGTGCATCTTCACGAAGCGCCCGATGAGCTTCACGCCGTCGCGTACGACGGCCCAGGGTGTCAGGACAGGTTGGGACATGGTTGACCAGAAACGTAGAACTTGAAGCGCGGTTTAAGTCAAGCCCGGCGTCGCATCGGGCAGCAGTGGGGCATGTTACGGCCGACAAACAGCCGGTGAGCCCCAATTAACCTCACCTGTCGGTCATCGGTCACGAGCCTCTCCAAACGGGGGAGCGGGCCGTTTGGTACCTTCGCGCCATGGACCTCGACAAGGGCGACCTCTACATCGGACGTGACACCGGGTCCGACGAGCCAGTCATCTACGAAGCGGACAACCTCACCACTCATGGCGTGATCGTGGGGATGACTGGGTCGGGGAAGACCGGTCTCGGCATCGATCTGATCGAAGAGGCGTTACTCAACGGCATCTCCTGTCTGGTCATCGACCCCAAAGGCGACATGGGCAACCTCGCCCTCAATTTCCCCGAGCTCACTCCGGCAGACTTCGAGCCGTGGGTCGACGTGGCGACGGCATCGAAAGAGGGAAAGACGGTATCCGAGATGGCGGCGGTGACGGCGGCGATGTGGAAGTCGGGTCTCGAGGGCCACGGCATCGACTCCGACCGGATGAAACGGCTCAAGGAGGGAGCCGAAGTCACCATCTACACCCCCGGATCTGGTGCCGGGGTGAGTCTCAATGTGCTCGGTTCAATGGAGGCGCCGGCCCTCGACTGGTCGACCGAGAGCGAGGTCATCCGCGACGAGATCAGCTCGTTCGTCTCATCCCTGCTGGTTCTCGCCGGCGTCGACTCCGATCCCGTCTCCGGTCAGGAGCACATCCTGCTGGCCACCATCATCGAGCACTTCTGGAAGGACGGAAAGGACCTCGACCTGGCGGCACTGGTGGGCCAGATCCCCAGGCCGCCGTTCCGCAAGCTGGGGGTGTTCGACGTCGACACGTTCTTTCCGGAGAAGGCCAGGATGGACCTGGCGCTCAAGCTCAACGGGTTGCTCGCCTCGCCCTCATTCGCCACCTGGATGGAGGGCCGGCCCCTAGATATCGAGCAGATGCTGGGCGGCGACCGGCCCAAGGCGGCCGTGGTCTATATGTCGCATCTCACCGACGAGGAGAGACAGTTCCTGGTGACCCTGCTGCTGGGCAAGACCGTCACCTGGATCCGGTCCCAGCCGGGCACCTCGGAATTGCGGGCCCTGATCTACATGGACGAGGTTTTCGGGTTCGCCCCGCCCATTGCCGAGCCACCTTCGAAGACGCCGATCCTCACCATTCTGAAACAGGCCCGGGCCCACGGGGTGGGCATGGTTCTCTCCACCCAGAACCCGGTCGATCTCGATTACAAGGCGATGTCCAATGCCGGCACATGGATGGTGGGGCGCCTCCAGACCGAGAACGACAAGAAGCGGATCCTCGAGGGCCTCGCCTCTGCCTCAGGTGACATCGACGTCGGGCTCATCGACAGACAGATCTCCGACTTGGGCAAGCGTCAATTCGTCCTCCACTCCACCAAGTCGGCCGCTCCCCAACTCTTCGGGACCCGGTGGGCGATGTCATACCTGGCCGGGCCGCTCACCCGTGACCAGGTGACCAGGCTCATGGCCGGCCGACGATCGGTGCCTGAGTCCGACCAGGGAGACCCGCCCCCGGCCGAGCCTTCCGAGTCGGGCGCGGAGAGGGAGACCACGTCGTCGGGCGACACGGTCCCGGTGCCCCCGATGGTCGCCGAGGGCGTCGAAGTCTGGTTCCTCGATCCGGCGGCTGCCTGGGCCGGCGAGGTCGGGGCCGACCCCACGGGGACCGTCTATCAACCGGCGGCTGCGGCCACCATCCAGTTGCTCTACGACGACGCCAAGGCCGGTCTGAACCACCGCGAGACCTACGAGGCGGTGATATTCCCCCTCGATGGGATCATCGACGTGGACGACGTGATCACCACCGACCATGACGCGCGCGACTTTCGCCCCGAGCCGACCGCGGGTGCCGCCTTCCGGATCCCCGGGCTGAAACTCGACACCAAGACTTTCTGGAACGGTCTCGAGACCGATCTGAGGGAGTACCTGGTGGCCCACCGGCCCTTACAGGTGTGGGCCAACCCGGACCTGAGCGTCTTTTCACGTGTCGATGAGACCGAGGTGCGGTTCAGGGAGCGATGCCGGGAGGTCGCAGAGGAGACGTCCGACGCCGAGCTCGCCAAGCTCAGGGATCGGTTCCAGACCAAGATCGACCGGGTGAGGGAGCAGATGGCCACCGCGCACGCTCGTTATCAGGAGGCCGATGCCATCGCTGCGGCGAAGAGCGAGGAGAACCTCTTGGGGACTGCCGGCGATCTTCTCGGTGCCTTTCTGGGCGGGAGGTCGAGATCGAACCCGTTGAAACAGGCCGCCAACAGGAGGACGGCGACGGCCAAGGCACAGGCCAAGGCGGACACCGAGGCTGCCAAGTACCAGGCGAAGCACCAAGAGCTGGCGGAGCTCGAAGACGAGTTGGCGGCCGAGGTGAACGATATCGTGAGCAGGTACGAGGCGCTCGCCGGGAGCATCGAGAGTGTGGACATCCGGCTGGAGAAGAGCGACGTGAGGGTGGCCGATCTGAAGCTGGTCTGGGTGCCGGTGGAGTGAGATGACGGCGGCGGCGGCCGGTGACTAGACGGTGTCGACCAATGCCTTGAGCAGGTCCCGGATCGAGACCACACCCTGGAGCTCGCCTTCGTCGCCCACCACCGGGAGATGCCGGTAACCGGACTCCACGATCCACGCCGCCGCATCCCACACGTCGAGATCGGGGTCGAAGGTGTCCGGGTCACCACTCATCAGCGCGGACACCGCGGTTTCGAGGTCGATCCCGGTGGCCACCGCCCGGCGGATGTCTCTCTCTGTGATCAGACCGAGCAGACTCATCCCCTCGACTACCGCCAATGAGCCCAGGTCGGAGCTCTCCATGGCCGCAGCCGCCTCGAGCAACGTCGTATCCGGTCCACACACGTATGGGGCGTTGCCGACGAGATCACCGAGTCGCATCACCTGTCACGCTAACAACAGAAAGCCCGCCTGTAGGCGGGCTTTCACTCGAGGGTGGGCCGACTCAGACGAGGTCTGCCTCGCGTATCCCGAAGGAAGGGTGCCGAAGCCGACAGAGTGCGAGCTTCTCCAGTTGACGGATCCGCTCACGGGTCAGGTTGAACTCATCACCGATCTCTTCGAGTGTGCGGGGCACGCCGTCGAAGAAGCCATACCGGAGGGCGAGGATCCGCCCCTCACGCTCAGGAAGCCGGTCGATCGACTGACGCAGCGAGTTGGCCACGTCCATCTCCTCGGTCATTTGCACGGGGTCGGCGGCGTCCTCGTCCTCGATGAAGTCACCGAGTTGGGCGCCGTCCTCACCGATGGGCTGTTCCAAAGAGACCGTGTCGGCCACCGACAACGCCAGTTCTACCTTGTCCACCGTGACCCCAGCCTCCTCGGCGATCTCGTCGGGTCGCGGATCACGACCCAGCTCGGCCTTGAGCGAGGCCTGGGCGGCGCGCACCGCGGCCAAGGTGTCGTGGAGATGGACCGGGATACGAACCGTCCGCGACTTGTCGGCGATGGCCCGGGTGATGGCCTGACGGATCCACCAGGTGGCGTACGTGGAGAACTTGAAACCCTTGCGCCAGTCGAACTTCTCGACCGCGCGAATCAGACCGAGGTTGCCTTCCTGGATCAGATCGAGAAAGTCGATACCCGA
>DATKCZ010000008.1:0-47747 GCA_035512955.1 Acidimicrobiia bacterium | reverse complement strand
CAAAGTCCTGACCAAAGAGAAGAAGCTGCTCAGGATTAATTCCTGAACCATCTAGGGCAGTGGAGTTGCGAGGCACCTCGATGATCCGGCCGTCCTCGAGTTCCACCGTTCTTTCAGCCCCGACGGGATTATTGACCGCGCTGACCACACCGACCGTGTCCGCCTCGACTGCCCGGCCGGGACGACCAGGAACACAGCCGACTACGAGCAGCACCAGGCACACCGTGCTCACCAGCCTGACACTCAGCGTACGGTGACCGGAATGGTCGACGCCATCAAAGAAACGTGTGGTGTCCGGTTTCTGCGGTGCGCTCACCTTGGACATTCTCACTCTCAAGTTCTTACCTTCCAACCCGTCGCTTAGGTGCGTCCTCGCCCGACCCCTAGTGCGTCGAGGCTCTACAAATGCCCCCCCCAGCGATTCACCGCTATCCGCACCTAGGCATCGGCTTACCAGAACAACAAATATCGAGCGGAACCGCTCATATCTGAAACCGAGCGATATCGGCTGCGGTCTCAGGGGATCATTGCAACGCTTCGGCGAGTTTTTGTGATGGTGTCATCCATCCGAGGGTTTGTCGAGGGCGAGTGTTGAGCGAGAAGGCGGCTTCGTCGAGTTCGGCCTGGGTGAGTGCTGCCATGTCGGTGGTCTTGGGGAAATACTGCCGGAGAAGCCCGTTGGTGTTCTCGTTCGACCCGCGCTGCCACGGTGACTTGGGGTCGCAGAAGTAGATCTGGATTCCAGTGTCGACGCTGAACTGGGCGTGTTCGGCCATCTCTTTGCCTTGATCCCAGGTCAGCGACCGCCAGAGATGGTCTGGGAGTCGTTGGATCACCTCGGCCAGACCGGTGCGTACCGACTCGGCGGTGTTCCCGTCGGGCAATCGGAACAGCATCACATACCTAGACCACCGTTCCACCAGGGTGCCGATGGCGGTCATCCGTCTCCCCATCAACAGGTCTCCTTCCCAATGACCGGGGACAGCACGGTCGTCTGCTTCGGCGGGCCGTTCGGAGATCATCACCGGGTTGCGGATCTGGCCTTTGCCGGTGGGAGCCCGTTTCTTGGTGGGCCGGCGGATCGCCCGGTGAGTGCGCAAACACTGAGTCAGCTCGTGTTTCAACGCTCCCCGCCCTTGGACAAACAGCGTCAGGTAGATCGTTTCGTGGGACACCCACATCTCCGGGGACTCAGGGTATGACTCTTTCAACCATCCTGAGATCTGCTGAGGCGACCACCACAAGCCCAGTTTCTCCTCGATGATCAGAACCAACGTCGGGTTCGCCGCCAATTTGCACACCTTGGGACGACGCGCCCTCCGCAACGCCGCCTGGTCGGCACGATGAGCCCGATACCGAGACCGGCCACCATTACGGGCCACCTCACGGCTTACCGTCGAAACCGGCCGACACAACCGTGAAGCGACCGACCGCAGCGACTCACCAGAAGCCACACCACGTGAGATCTCCTCCCGCTCCTCGAGCGTCAGATGCCGAGAGGAACGGACCCGAGGGCGAGGCCGGACCCCGCCGTAGCTCTCCACCATCCACCGCACCGACCCATGAGCCCGTCCCAGCTCGCGGGCCACCGTCCGCATCCCCACTCCCTGACTCCGACGATCCCAAATCAGCGCGAGCTCGGCTTCGCTGAACTTCCGCACAACAACCTCCTCGACAGAGAGACACGACTTTCGCCGAAGAGGTGTTGCGTCGACCTATTGAGACTGCAGGCATTATGTGCGACTTGTGAAGACACCCACCTGGCGCGGTCCCCGGGCCCTCAAGGCGTCGAACCAGCTGTAGCCATACCTGTAGCCGCACCTGTTGTCACAGAACAGCACGGTACGGCACCAAGGTCCGGTAGCACCGAATGGAAGCGTACGTCACCTCTAACTCGTTGAGGGGGAGAGTCCGCGCCACCACCGCCGAAGCCCAAGCCCAAGGACGACAAGGACCGTGGCAAATGACGACCAGAGACATCACAAGGCGCGACTGCCTGACGATGGACAGGGAGAAGTTGGTCGAAGAAATGATCGCCTTACCCTCACGATTCCATGTGATCGGTGGGGTTTGAGCTGTAGAGAAGGAGCCTTTGCGTGACACGCGATCCAATGCCGACACCGTCTGTGGTCCCTGAACCATCCCGAGGTTCGACTCCGAAATGGCTCGGGGTCACGGCGGGAGCCTTTGTAGTTCTGGGTGCGCTCCTGGTATTGGTGACTATCCCGCTCAAGTCCATGTTGCTTGTCCTTGTCGCCGGTCTTGGAATCGCGGCTCTCGCCTGGCTCCGACCGCCGAGCACAGCGACCGGAGTCGGCATCCTTCTGCTGAGTTTGGGGGCCGGATGGTTGTCACTCGCCAATTTCGGCAACCTCAGCCCACCAAATACAGCACTGCTCGGAACCACGGAGATCGGAGTAGGCCTTCTGATGACTTTCGTCGGTGAGGGCCTCGGCATCGTGACTGGGATCACAACCCTCTCAAAGACCCCTCGGCCCGCTCAACCGACCAGACATGTGCCGGGTGCAACGCCGGCTGATATCAGAACAACCCTACGCAAGAACCTTCGGGTGTAGCCAAATGTGTAGCCGTACGTAGCCGGACAGGACGTCTCCAGACAACACGACCGATCGGAATTCGTAGAAGGGGCGGGACTGAACAGCACGCGCGAGGACTGGACGGACGGTATGGGCGGGACTGTTAATCCATTGGTTGTAGGTTCGAGTCCTACCCGCGGAGCCTCTCAGCTCACGTAGTTCCAGAACCAGGTCTGCGATCGAGCGACCCCGCCCTGGGTCAGGGTGCGAACGATCCGCACGGTCCCTGGGGCGGAGCCGGTGACTCGGGCGCTCACCCGTTTGGCGTTGGCCCCGCCTTGGTCGAGAACGGTGATCGACGAGCTGCGCGACCCTATGGGGTGGAATCCTCTCATCTGCCACCCGCCCTGGTACCCCCAGAGTTCGACGGTGACCGAGGTCGACGTGCTCGATGTCCTGAGGGTCAACGGCGTTGGCGTGTTGTTGGTGAATTTGTAGTCGATCGACGAGTACACCAGCGTGGCCTCGATCCCCAGGGGATATCGCGAGATCCAGCCGGTGTGTGGTCGGTGGCTGACGACCTGGTAGCCGCCCCAGAAAACCGCGTTGTGGATGGTGGTCCCGAACTGGCTGACCCCACCGCCGATGGCACAGCACTTTCCCACACCGTTCTGCAGGTAGGGGGCCGGGAGGTAGCCCTTCGCCGTTGTCCTCGGCCCGACGACCCGATCGATGGAGAAGGTCTCGCCGGGCATCACCACATACCCGTCGATGGCACGGGCCATGGTTCGGATGTTGGTCACCCGGTTCTCACAGCAGCTGAAGAACGTGGTGAACCTGGAGATTCGCTCGATCGGGTGGTCACCCTGGAGGTTGACTGCGGTGATGGAGGACCATCCCGGTGTGTACCCGTCGCCGGCGAGGATCGGGGAGCCGACGTTGCCGTTGGCGTCGACGTCGTAGAAGCGGAAGAGGCCATCGTCACGGTAGAAGAACATCTCGTCTTGGAGGTCGCCGTCGAGGTTGATGGCGGTGATGGCGGACCATCCGGGGGTGTACCCGTCACCGGCGAGGATCGGGGAGCCGAGACTGCCGCTGGCGCTGACGTTGTAGAAGCGGAAGAGGCCGTCGTCGCGGTAGAAGAACATCTCGTCCTGTCCGTCGCCGTCGAGGTCGATGGCGGTGATGACGTCCCAACCCTCGGTGTACCCGTCGCCGGCCAGCATCGGGCTCGGGAGGCTGCCGTCGGGGCGGATGTTGTAGAACCGGTAGAGGCCGTCGGCGCGGTAGAAGAACATCTCGTCCTGTCCGTC
The DNA here is from genome assembly GCA_035512955.1 of Acidimicrobiia bacterium. Lineage (GTDB taxonomy): Bacteria > Actinomycetota > Acidimicrobiia > Spongiisociales > ZC4RG35 > JANQRA01. The sequence continues at coordinate 43,897 of DATKCZ010000008.1, read as the reverse complement.
GCCGTCGAGGTCGATGGCCGTGATGACGTCCCAACCCTCGGTGTACCCGTCGCCGGCCAGCATCGGGCTGGGGAGGCTCCCGTCCGGTCGGATGTTGTAGTAGCGGAAGAGGCCGTCGTCGCGGTAGAAGAACATCTCGTCCTGTCCGCGGCCGTCGAGGTCGATGGCCGTGATCGAGTCCCAACCCTCGGTGTACCCGTCCCCGGCCAGCATCGGGCTGGGAAGGCTCCCGTCCGGTCGGATGTCGTAGTAGCGGAAGAGCCCATCCTCGCGGTAGAAGAACATCTCGTCGGCGACATCCTCGCCGTCGGCGCCGGCAGGCGCGGCGAGCACCACTGCACCCGCGATCAATGCCGCGACCACGGGCAGGAGCCGCGTCAGGTATCGAAGAGAATCGAGTATTCGCACCGTACCGGTGCCAACCTAGCGTCAGGTCTTCGCCGCCGCAGGACCCGGCGAGCTGTCGGTCCCACTCCGGTAACCGAAAAGCGCCCTCCTGGGGAGGGCGCCTTCGCGTTCAGTGCTCAGAGTCGGTTCACTCCAGCCAGCCCCCGTCGCTGTAGACGTCGACTCTTTCGGCTCCGATTCGGGCCAGCACGTCGGAGACCTCAGACGTCTTGGCGTCTCCCACCTCCACTGAGACGAGAGTGCGACCACCGGCGATCCCTTCGCGGTAGTAGCGCGATGTCTCGTGGTGGTCGTCCTCGTCCTCATCGCTGGCGCCGATGATCGCCCCGGCGGCACCGCCCACCACCGCGCCTCCGGCAGCGCCCACCGCGGTTGCACCCAGCGTGGCGCCCAGGGTGCCAGCGGCAAGGAACGGGCCGATCCCAGGGACCAGGAGCAAACCGGCGGACCCCAGCAAACCGGCCCCGACCCCCACTGCCGCTCCCCCGATGGCGCCACCTGCCGCGCCTTTGCTCGCTTCGCTCTCCATTCCGTCATCGACCCACTCTTCATCGACCCAGTCCTCATCGGCGACGATCTCGCCATGCTCGTCGCGATGACGATCGAGGTATCCGATATCGTCGGCGGCGTAGCCGCGTAGCGACAACTCGTCGATCGCCTGTTCGGCCTCTCTTCGGCTAGGGAACAACCCAACGACCTCGCTCATGGTGCACTCCTTTGTGTCTGGCGTTGCCGGGCACGAATACCCCTGGCGGTTCCGCCTGAAACCACCGGCGATCGAACGATGCTCACATTGGGAACCTCCCGCGATGAGAACGGGACTCCCGAGCGGGAGGAGGCGGCCGAAAAGGGGCGCTTCCACCGTTCTGTGAGGGTCTATGGCGTGTCGCGTCACTAACCCTCACAGAACGGTGTCCGCCCGACGATTGGGCGATCGACGGAGGATTCTTCTACCTTCCCCAGAATGAGCCCCGCCACCCGTCCAACCGGCGTTTTGCTCGTTCAGCTCGGAACACCGGACTCGACCCAGGTGTCCGATGTCAGGACCTACCTTCGGGAGTTCCTCTCCGACCCCCGCGTCCTCGACATCCCCGCCCCGGCCCGAGCGCTCCTCCTCAACGGGGTGATCCTCCCCTTTCGACCGCGGCGATCCGCCGAGCAGTATGAGAAGATCTGGACCGAGGAGGGCTCCCCGCTGACGATTCACACCGAAGCTCTCACCCGGGGTGTCCAGGCGGCGCTCGGTGACGGATACCGCGTCGAGTTCGGGATGCGCTATCGGAACCCTCCCATCGCCGAAGCCGTGGAGCGGTTGGTCGCAGCCGGGTGCGATCGTGTCGTGGTGCTTCCCCTGTTCCCCCAATACGCATCGGCATCGACGGGATCGGCATTGGAGGAGACTCTGCGGATCATCGGTGAGCGGTGGAACGTCCTCGACGTCGTCACGGTCGGAGACTTCTACGACGAGGCCGGCTTCATCAGGGCCGTCTGTGAAGTCGCCCGGCCGGCGCTCGAGGGGTTCGGCGGCGATCATGTCATCCTGAGCTATCACGGATTGCCCGAGCGACAGGTGGAGAAGAGCGACCCCACCGGACAGTGGTGTCTGCAGCGTGATGACTGCTGTGAGCGGATCGTGGAGGCCAACCGCTTCTGCTACCGGGCGCAATGCTTCGCCACTACGAGGGCCATCGCCTCAGACCTCGACCTCGACCTCGCCGAGGGCTCGTACTCCACGACGTTTCAATCTCGTCTCGCCGGCCAAAAGTGGATCGAGCCCTACACCGACGTCGCGCTATCCGGGCTGTACGAATCCGGAGTGAGGCGGCTCGCTGTCCTCACACCGTCCTTCACCGCAGATTGTCTGGAAACCCTCGAGGAGATCGGGATCCGGCTGCGAGCACAATGGGAGCGCTTGGGTGGTGAACAGCTCCTCGTCGTGCCTTGCGTCAACGCCGAGCCGAGTTGGGTGGCCGCGGTCGCCGACATGATCCGAAGAGCAGCCTGACTGCCGATGGCTTTGCTCACCCCCAAATCCAGCCAGTTCACCACGGCGACCCAGGGGTGATCGGTTGAACAGGGCTGAGGTCGAGAGCTCGTATCGAGAGATCCAGCAACGGTTCTGCTCCGCCATGGAGAGCCTCGACAGCCAGTCCACGTTCGGATTCGATGAGTGGGAGCGGACGGGGGGCGGGGGCGGCCTCACCCGGGTCCTCACCGGCGAGGGGCCCCTGGAGAAGGCGGCGGTGAACTTTTCAGCCGTGGCGGGAGAAACCCCTCCGCACCTCACCGAGCGGCTGGCGGTGGAGAGCGGAGACTTCTATGCCACCGGCGTCTCGATCATCGTCCATCCCCGCAATCCGCACGCGCCGACCTTTCACGCCAACCTGCGCTACTTCGAGACCGACACCGGCACGGCCTGGTTTGGCGGTGGGACCGACCTCACCCCCTACTACCTCTACGAGGAGGACGCCCGACACTTCCACGGAGTCATCAAGAGATCGTGCGACGCCCACGAGGTTGCCGACTATCGGGCATGGAAGAGAGCCTGCGACGAGTATTTCTATCTTCCACATCGGGGGGAGGCGAGGGGAGTAGGTGGCGTGTTCTTCGATCATCTGACCGATGACCTCGAAGCGGTCTGGGCCTGTCAGGTGGAGTTGGGGGACAACCTGATCGAGGCCTATCTCCCCATCTTGGAGCGCCGCGTCGAGACGGCCTTTGGGGAGGCCGAGAGACGCTGGCATGAGATCCGCCGCGGCCGCTACGCCGAGTTCAACTTGGTGTGGGACCGGGGAACCCGGTTCGGATTGGAGACGGCGGGGCGGACGGAGTCCATCCTCGCTTCACTTCCACCAACCGCCCGCTGGGAGTACCTCCACCAGCCTGAGCCGGGCTCACCCGAGCGGGCCCTGTTGGAGGTGCTGCGCTCCCCGCCGCGAGACTGGGTCTGAAGGCACCTCCGAGTCCGGGTCATCTTGACACCTGGGGTGATGGGGGGCACTTTTGTCGACTCAGCGTCGGATCGAGTTGAAGTTACCCTCGGCCTTCGTCCGGACGGAGGAGAAAAGCCTGGAGCTATCGTCAGCCAGCTTCGCCTATCCACAACACGACGGCGCCATCCGCGCCGAGCTGGCCCAGCGGCTGCTCGGGGCCAACAGAGTCGAAGAAGGATTCTTGCTATCGACCTGTCTTCGAATCGAAGTGGTCGTTCCCGGACCGGTCGAACATCTCGATGAGGCGCTGAGCTCGCTCTTCGGTGAAGTCCCCGGGGCTACACCGCAGATACGGCGCGGGGAGCGGGCGGTCACCCATTTGTACCGGATCGCAGCCGGGCTCGAGTCTCCCATTCTCGGGGAGCAGGAGATCCTGGCCCAGTTTCGTCAGAGTCTCATCGAATCGGAGGAATCCGCACAGGTGGACGGGGTCTTCGCCCGCCTGCTCGAGTCGGCCGTGGGCGTGGGACGCCAGGCGCGTGAGCTGTTGCCCGCTTCCCCGCACAACTCCATGGCGGCGGTGGCCGCACAGGCGGTGGGGACCGCCGAACGTGTTGCGGTGCTCGGCTCGGGGATCATGGCCACGGCCGTGGTCGACGGTCTCCAGCAACTACCCGCGCCCCCAGAGGTGACCGTCGTGGCCCGCAATCCCGAAAAGGTGGCGGAGAGGGCGGGCGTAGAAGTGTTGCCCTTTGCTCGGGCATCCGTCGTGTTGGCAGAGTTCCCTGCCGTGATCTCGGCAACGTCGGCCAAGCACCGGCTCGTCGATGACGTCGACATTGCCGGGATGGTGGCCGAGAGGGTCACACCCCTGGTTCTCATCGACATGGCGATGCCTCCCGACTTCAAGCCGCCTACCGGAAGCAACATCTCCTATCTCAGCATCGACGACCTGGCCCGCATGGCCGGTCGCCGCTCGCGGTCCGAGGAGGCGGACGCCCTGGTGGAGCGGGCCGCGGCGGACGCCTACCGGCAGTACCGCGACCATCACGAAATCGGCCCGCTCATCGGCGGCCTGATCGACAACGCAGACGAGATCGTGGACGAGGTGGTTCACAGGTTCGCGCGGAGACTCGCAGAGGGCCGCGACGAAGTAGTCCTCCGCCAGACCGCTCACACGGTGGCGCGAAAGCTGCTCGCCGGCCCGGTCTCATATCTGAGACAGGAGCAAAGGTCTCCCGAGGCGATCGATGTCATTGCCGACGCCTTCGGCGTAGACGATGAGTGAGCTGACGATTGCCACCCGAGGATCGCGGCTGGCGATCACTCAGACCCGTGAGGTGGTCGCACAGCTGTCCGCCGCCCACCCCGATCTGGAGATCTCCATTATGGAGGTGACCACCACGGGCGACCGTGACCGGACGACCTCGGTGACGACATTGACCGAGGTGGGGGCATTCGTGCGCGCCGTTCAGCAGGCAGTCATCGAGGGTCGAGCCGACCTGGCAGTGCACTCATGCAAGGACCTCCCGGTGGAGGGCCCGGGAGGCCTCACCGGTTTCTACCCCAAGCGCGCCCAGCCCTGGGACGTCCTCTGCGGTCACGAACTGAGCACCCTTCCCCACCGGGCCGCGGTGGGCACCGGAAGCCCGCGCCGCGCCGCCCAACTGAAGGCCTTGCGCCCCGACGTCGAGATATGCGATATCCGTGGGAACGTCGAAACGAGACTTGAGAAGATGCACTCCGGCGAATATGACGCGTTGGTGCTGGCCGAGGCGGGGCTGCGCCGGCTGGGGCTCGTCGCCGAGATCGGTCACCGCTTCACCATCGACGAGATGGTCCCCGCCCCGGCCCAAGCCGCGCTGGCCGTCGAGGTGCGAGAAGACGATCCAATCGTCGAGATGGTCGCGGCGATCGATGATGCCGACACCAGAAGCGCGGTGGAAGCCGAGAGGGCCCTGCTCGCCCATACCGGAGCGGGCTGCCGGGCGGCGCTGGGTGCGCTGGGAATCGTAGGCCCTCATGGCATTCACCTCACCGGCTTCGTCGAGGACGAGGAGGGGGCCCGATCCGGTGTGGCGAAGGGACCGTCCCCCGGGCTGGCAGCACGTGAGTTGCAGGCGGTCCTGGGACTGTGAGCATGTCACGTGTTGGCCTCACCACTGCCGGAGATCGGATCTCGCGCCTGGCCGGCATCGCCCGTCGACATGGTCTGGAGCCGGTGGCGCTTCCCTGCATAGCGATTGTCGCTGCGGGAGAAGATGAGTTGGACAGCGCGAGATCTCGAGCCGGCCGCGCCGACCTGATCCTGGTCACCTCGTCGCGGGCAGTCAGCACGCTGTGGCCCGAGGGTGGGATGCCAAGAGTGCCTTCCGTCGCCGTGGGGCCCGTCTCTGCCGAAGCGGTCGAGCGTGCGGGGGGTCGGGTCGTCGCGACCGGCTCGGGCGGGGTCGGGAGCCTGATCGAGGAGACATCAGGTCTGTTGGCTGACAGGTCGGTGTTCTTCCCCCACGCCACGGGGGCAGATCCTTCCACAGTCGGGACACTGGAGAGGCTGGGCGCCAAGGTGAGGGCCTTCCCAGTCTACGAGGCACGCCCGATACCGCCGGGGCGGGATCAGGTCGACGCGGCGATCTTTGGATCCCCCTCGGCCGTCTCCGGCTGGTGCCGGTCGAGGGCACTCGACGAATTGGTGCTGGCCGCAATAGGGGAAACGACCTCGGAAGAGCTGATCGGCCGCGGCTATCGACCGGAAGTGATCACGTCACGTCCCCACTACGACACGCTCATTCCGCTTCTGGCCGAATATCTGCATGAGAGGAGCTTTGCATGAGTGGGTACCCGACCAACCGGAGCCGTCGCCTCCGCCGGACCGAGGCCCTGCGTCGTCAGGTCGCCGAGACCCGTCTCCACCCCGTGTCCTTCGTCCTCCCTTTGTTCGTGGTGCCGGGACGCGGGGTATCCAACCCCATTGCTTCGATGCCGGGCCATTCCCAGCTCTCGGTCGACGAGTTGATCCCGGTGGTCAAAGAGGCGGCCACTACAGGCGTGGGAGGGGTGATCCTCTTCGGCATCCCCGCGGCGAAGGATGAGACCGGGTCGGGGGCATGGGACCCTTCGGGCCCGGTGCCGACGGCGACAAGAGCGATCAAGGACCAGGTGGGCGAGATCAACGTCTGGGCCGACGTGTGTCTCTGCGAGTACACCAGCCACGGGCATTGCGGGGTTCTCGACGGGGAGATCGTCGACAACGACCGCACCCTGCCGCTCCTGGCCCAGGCGGCCACCGTCTACGCCGAGGCCGGGGCCGACGTGATCGCTCCCTCGGACATGATGGATGGCCGGGTGGCCGCTATCCGGGGGGCGTTGGATGCATCCGGGCACACCGAGCTCGCCATCTGCTCATACTCGGCCAAATACGCCAGCGCCTACTACGGCCCTTTCCGCGAGGCTGCCGGGTCGGCGCCGGCTTTCGGGGACCGGCGCACCCATCAGATGGACCCTCCCAACCTGCGGGAGGCGCTGGTCGAGGTGACCCTCGACCTGGCAGAAGGCGCCGACATGGTGATGGTCAAACCGGCAGGGCCGTACCTCGACGTCGTTGCTACGGTGCGCCGCCAAACCGACGTCCCGGTCGTCGCCTTTCAGGTGTCTGGTGAGTTCTCCATGATCGAGGCCGCCGCGGAGAGGGGCTGGGTCGACGGGGCCAGCATCATGCTGGAATCGCTCACCTCCATCGCCCGGGCCGGGGCTTCGATAACGCTGACCTACTTCGCCACCCGCGCCGCCCGCGCTCTCCAAGAGAGTTGAGCCGGATGGGGGGCGGGCCCAGGAGTCGGTCGGCGGCCTGGTATGACCGGGCAGTCGCGGTGATGCCCGGCGGGGTCAACTCGCCGGTTCGAGCGTTCCGGGCGGTTGGGGGGAGCCCGCCCTTCGTGGTATCGGCGTCAGGCGCCCGGTTGACGACGGCCGACGAGGAGAGCCTGATCGATTTCGTCTCGTCCTGGGGAGCGCTGATCCTCGGCCACGCCGAGCCCTCGATCGTCGCCGCCGTGGAAGAGGCGGCGAGAAGAGGAACCTCATTCGGGATGCCGACCAGCCATGAGGTCGAACTGGCCGAGATGGTCACCCGCCTGGTCCCGTCCATCGAGGTGATGAGAATGGTCAACTCCGGCACCGAGGCCACCGCTTCAGCGGTGCGTCTTGCAAGAGCCGCCACCGGGAGGCCGGGGATCGTCAAGTTCGAAGGCTGTTACCACGGGCACGCCGACCCGTTTCTCGTCAAGGCGGGAAGTGGGGCCGCCACACTCGGGCAGCCCGACAGCCCCGGCGTCCCCTCCGCCACGGTGGGTGACACCCGGAGTGCCCGGTTCAACGATCAGGAGTCTGTTGCCACTGCCTTCGACTCGGGTGACATCGCCGCAGTGATCGTCGAGCCGGTGGCGGGGAACATGGGCGTCGTCCCCCCCGAGCCCGGGTTCCTCCAGGGGCTGCGATCGCTGTGTGACCAACATGGGGCGCTTCTGATCTTCGACGAGGTGATGACCGGGTTCAGGGTGGCCCGGGGAGGAGCCCAGGAGCGCTACCAGGTGAGGCCCGACCTCACATGCCTCGGCAAGGTCTTCTCCGGTGGCACCCCATCGGCCGCTTACGGGGGGAGCGAAGACCTGATGAGAATGATCGCTCCCGACGGCCCGGTGTACCAGGCGGGGACGCTCTCCGGCAATCCTCTGGCCGTCGCCGCCGGGTTGGCCACCCTCAACTACATCTCAGGCAACCCCGGCCTCTACGACGAGCTCGAGGCTCTCGGCGCTCGTCTGGAGGGGGAGCTCGACAAGGCACTGGAGGACAACGGGGTCGACGGTTGTGTCCAACGAGTCGGCGCCATGATGACCGTCTTCTTCGGGCCCAGCCAGGTGCGCAACTGGGAAGAGGCAGACACGGTCGACAAGGACAGGTTCAACCGTTTCTTCCATGCGGCGTATGACGGTGGGGTTCTCGTCCCCCCGTCACCGTTCGAGGCCATGTTCCTCATGCGGGCCCACCGCGATGTGATCGATGAGGCGGTTGCGACGTTGGTCGGGGCGATAAGGGCCGCAGCGTGACCAAAACCCTCCTGGAGGCACTGTCGCTGAGGCCGGTGCCCCGGCCACCGGTGTGGGTCATGCGTCAGGCGGGCCGCTATCTGCCCGAGTATCGGCGGCTACGCGAGCAGCATTCGTTCCAGGAAGCGGTGTCCACACCCGAGTTGGCAGCCGAGATCACCCTGCAACCGATTCGCCGCTTCGCCATGGACGGAGCGGTGATCTTCGCCGACATCATGACTCCGCTCGAGGCGATGGGTGTCGCGCTCACCTTCGATCCCGGGCCCAGGTTGAGCCCGCTCACCCTGAAGGAGGTGGCCGGGTTGTCCCCGCTGGTTCCGGACGAGGTGGCCCATGTTGCCGAGACGATTCGCCGGGTCAAGGCGGAGGTTCCGGAGGAGACCGCGGTGATCGGATTTGCCGGGGCGCCGGTGACCCTCCTCTCGTACCTCTTGGAGGGTGGCGGCTCGAAGGACTTCATCGCCATGCGGGCCGCGCTCCGCTCCGAGCCTGTCCTGGCCATCGAGGCCCTCGCCCACCTGTCAGATTCGATGAGCATTTACCTGTCGGTCCAGGAGGAAGCGGGAGCGGACGTCGTTCAACTGTTCGACACCTGGGCCGGTTTGCTCGACGCGGCCGCCTACGAGCGGTTCGCCATGCCTGCCGCCAGGTCGTGTCTCGAGGGGCTCGGCATACCAACCATCTATTTCGCGCCCGGTGCCGGTCACACGCTGGGGGTCCAGCAAGGAGTTGGGGCGACCGGATACGGGGTCGACTGGAGGGTGCCCATCACTGATGCCTTTCACCTTCTCGACGGCTACCCCGTGCAGGGGAACCTCGACCCCGCGGTCTTGCTGACCGATCCGGCGACCATCGCCGAGGAGGTCGGCCGGCTGCTGAGTCGGGTCGGTGGCCGGCCGGGCCACATCATGAACCTCGGTCACGGGATCGATCGTCGCACCTCGCCCGAGAACGTGGCGGCGTTCGTAGAGGCGGTCCGGTCATGACCGCGCCATCGCTGAGCTGCGAGAGCACCGACGGCATCGCCGGCCCGGCGGCTCCGCCGGCGAGCTGAGTCGATGGCTGAGACGAGTGCCCGGGTAGTGGTGGTCGGTGGCGGATTGGCCGGGCTGTTCGCCGCATCCGAGCTCGTCGGCCTGGGAATCGGAGACCTACTCGTGCTCGACCGGGCCACCGTGCCGGGAGGGGTGGCTCGGACGATCCACCGCCACGGGTATGCCCTGGAGCCAGCAGCCGGGACACTGATGCTGCCCCATCCCCACCTCAGCCCGATCGTCGAGCGTTCGGGGGCGCGGGTACAGCGGGCGGAGCCGGAGTCCGCGCTTCGCTATGTGTACACCGGGGACCGGCTGGTGGGTCTCCCTTCGTCTCCCAAGGCTTTGTTGGCTCCACTCGTCCCACTCAGCTCGAAGCTGCGAGGGGCCATGGAGCTGCTCATTCGGAATCGGGCCGGATCGGAGGAAGAGTCACTCGACTCACTGATGCGTCGACGCTTCGGCGATCGGCTCGGAGGAATGCTCGCCTGGCTCGCCGCATCGGGTGTCTTTGCCGGCGACCCTGCCCGGCTCTCCGCTCCCGGCTCGTTCCCTGCCCTGGCGACCCTCGAGGGGGGCTCCATCCTCGGGGCTGGGCTGCGCCGTCTCCGGGCTCGGGGGTGGGTGGCCCACCGCCCGAGCAGCCACTTGCCGGTGGGAGGCATGTCCGACTTTGCCGCGTCGATCGCAGCATCGCTGGGTGAGAGGTTCTTGGCGTGCTCCGAGGTGGGGTCGGTGAACCGGGCCCGCCAAGGATGGATAGTGGAGAGCACCGAGGCGATTCACGCAGAACAGGTCGTGCTCGCGGTGCCGCCCCATGTAGCTGCCAGTCTGGTGGATGACGACCTGGCAGCCGCCCTGGCCGGGTCGGTTTCGGCACCGGTGGTGGTCGCAGGGATCGGTGGCCCGTCGGCCGATCTCCCCATTCCCCAGGGATTCGGTGTCATCACCGGCCGGGATGTCCCGGGGTTGATCCGGGGGATCCTGTTCGAATCCTCCTATGCCCCAGGACGCGCTCCCGAGGGGCATGCCTTGGCCAAGGTGGTCGCCGGCGGCGCCACCCGGCCCGATGTGGCCGACTGGGACGACGATGAGATCCTGGAGGCGATCACCGAACAGACTGGGCGCGTCCTTGGGGCGGACATCGCCCCGACATTCGCCGAGATCGTGCGTCATATCCCGGGAATCCCCCAGTATGAGGTGGGCCACATCGCCTGGCTGGCCCGGTTGAAACGGACATTGTTGGATCGGCCGGGGCTGTATCTGACCGGTTGGGGCTATCGGGGTGTGGGGCTGACCCATCTGGCATCCGAAGCCGCGATGGTGGCGCGCGCCGTCAGCGACGGGGAGTAGGCGGCCTGAACCTGCTCAGGAGAGCTGGCCGGCGAGAGCCAGGGAGTCGAGCACCATCAACAGGGCCAGGAATGCGATGACCCCCAGGTGGAGGGCGGAAATCCATTTCCTCCACGGGTGATGGATCCTCCAAAAGCGGCGCATGCTGAAGACATTGGCTGCGATGGCCACCACACCGATGGCAATGCCCAGCCCGGGGCCCACCGCGGGGGCCAGTCCCAGAAAGGGGGTCACGAATGGAAGGATCACATAGGCGAGGGCGCAGCGAATCCCCGACACGATCATCGAGATGCTGAAAGCGCGCCTGGCCCTGCCAGCGGAGATGGTGCCCGCCGGCGCCTCGGTGAACTCGGTTTGCTCGGTGACCGCCCTGTCCATCAGCGCCGACGTTAACCCGCCCGCCGGGGTTGTTCGACCGCCGGCCCTCTGATCACTCGAATGCAAGGACGTCGAGGTGTTGGCGCCACAACCCGGCATACACGCCACCTGAATCGATCAGGTCGCGGTGCGATCCCCGTTCGACCAGAACGCCCCTATCGAGTACCAGGGTCTCGTCGGCATCGACCACCGACTCGATGCGGTGGGCCACCACCACCAACGTACGGCGCCCTTGCTCCCGTCGTAACTCGTCCAGCACCACGCGCTCGGTCTCGCGATCCAACTCGGAGGTGGCCTCGTCGAGCACGAGGATCCTCGGATCGCGGAGGAAGGCGCGGGCCAAGGCGAGCCGCTGGCGCTGGCCGCCGCTCAGGGTCTCGCCCAGCTCTCCGACGATTGTCTCCAGCCGGTTGTCCAACGACCGCGCCCATGACCCGAGCTCTACCCGGTCGAGAGCCTCCCACAGCTCAGCTTCGGTCGCGCCGGGACGAGCCATCAACAAGTTCTCGGCGATCGTCCCGTAGAAGATCTCAGGACGCTGGGGCACCACCATGACCTCGCTGCGCAAGCGGGACCGGTTGATTTGCCTGATGTCCATCCCACCTATCTCCACGGTCCCCCCGATTGGGTCACGAAATCGCACCAACAGCTCTACGAGAGTGGACTTTCCCGACCCCGAGGGCCCGACAACGGCGACATAGCTGTTCTCCGCGATGTCGGCGTCGACCTCGACCAGAGCCGGGGACGTCGCCCCTTCGAACTCCACCGTCACCTTCCGGAACCTGACGGAGCCCGTGCTCGGCCCGGTGTCCGCAGGCGAGTCGGAGCTGACTGGCGGCTCCCGGTCGGAGAGGGCGAAAATCCTCGCCGCGGCGGCGATGGCCTGCTCGAGGTCGGGGACGATTCCTTCCAGGGCACGGACAGGAGTGGTCCCCGCCCAAGCCACCACGACGGCAGCGGCCAAAGAGGCGAGATCGATCACGTCTGCGTCGAACCGATCCGCGGCTATCGCAGCGACGGCGACGACGGCGGCAGCGGCGAGAAGGTCGCCGACACCGGACCTGAGGGCCGAGATGCGGGCCAGGGCCTTGCGGGTCGAGGCTCCCGCATCGGATTGTCTCTCGACTCTGGCTGCCATGGTGTCGCCCGCCTCGAAGACGGCGACTTCTCGAGCGCCTTGAACCGCATCGGTGAAAAGTGCCGCGGTTTCGCCAAGCTGTTCCCGGGCCCGCGCGGACAGTTTCGCCACACGCCCGGCACTCACCCATGGGGCAGCCAGCAACATCAACGCTGGAAAGGGCAGGAAGACAGCCGCCACCACCGGGTCGACCCATATGGCCATCCCCAGGAAGGCAAGGATCGGAACCACGACCGCACCGGCGAGCGGAGCGATGGTGTGGGCGAAGAACGGCTCCACCCGGTCGATGTCTCCGACCACACGGGTGACGAGATCGCCGGTGCGCTCCTCTTCGAGGCCCGCCGGGGCCAGCGGGACGATCTTGCGGAAGGTGTCGATCCTCAGCTCGGCGAGGAGTCGGAACGCAACCGCATGGCCGGTGAACTGCTCCACATAACGGAAGGTGCCTTTGAGTGCGGCCATGACTGCCAGCAATGCCAGGAGCCCGCCGACACCGGAGCGGGTCACGTACCCGACGACCAACCCGGCTGCCACGCCGGGAATCGCCACTCCCAGTCCCTGGTTGACGATTCGGGCCGCCACCGACACCGCCATCAGCGGAGCCAAGGGACGGAGAACGCCGACGAGGCGCCTTACGATCTGAGCCCGGGTCATGGGACAGTCCAGTGGTGGGCTCCACCGCTCGCGGCGAGGATATCCTCCGTCTCGGCTCCCGGCACGTCTCTGATCACCCGCCCATCGGCCACGATCAGGGTCCGATCGACCCCGGAGATCGTGGAGCGGCGATGGGCGATGATGAGCACGGTGCGGTCTGCAGTCAGCCGCCGTATGGCTTCGCGGAGACGGGCCTCGCTCTCCAGGTCCACACTCGAGGTCGGCTCGTCGAAGACCACCACTGGGGCATCCACCAGCAGGACCCGGGCGATGGCCAGCCGCTGCACCTCCCCGCCACTGAGCTGGAGGCCCCGCTCACCGACCTGGGTCTCGAGTCCTGCGCGTCCCCGCACCAGCGCCGACAGATCGGCGGCGGCGAGAGATGCTCCCAGCTCCTCCTCCGTGGCATCGGGTTTGGAGATCCTCAGGTTGTCGGCGATCGAGCCGTGGAAGAGAAACGGTCGCTGCGGCACCAAGACCGCACGCCCGCCGACGCGAACCGAGCCCTGATCGGGCTGGAGGAGCCCGAGTACGAGGTGGGCGATGGTGGTCTTCCCCGCCCCGGATCGCCCGACCAGAGCGACCCGCTCACCGGGGGAGATGGTGAAGGAGAGCTGCTCGATCGCCCGGGTACCGTCCGGATAGGTGAAGCTGACCGAGTCGAGCTCGATCGCACCCTCGTCGAGACGTGTGCCGTGCGCCTGGTGCGGAGTGCTCTCCCCGCCGAGGCTCAACAGCTCCTCGATCTGGCTGGCTGAGGCCCGGCCAATCGCCCCGACGTAGAAATAGCGCCCTATCTGGCCGAGTGGCTCGATCAGCATTACGCCGAGCAGGACGATGGCCACCGATTGCCCGGGGCTGATGGCTCCGGCTGACAGCCGGATGGCTGCCATCACCGCGGCGGCCACCACGGTTCCCATGGTGAAGAGGGTGTCGACCGCGAGCAGGGCCAGTTGGTTGATCTTGAGCAGACCCATCGTTTCTGCCCTCAGTCGTTCTGCTTCGCCCGCGAGAGCGTCCCCATATGCCTCGGCTCGGTCGAGTGTGTTCAATGTCCGCAGACCCTGAATCCCATCGAGGAACCGAGCCGCGAGCTGGTCGGCGGTCTCCCGGTACCGGGAGCTCACCGAGGCAAAACGCTTCTCCAGCAGACGGAGCAGCAACGGGATGAGGGGCAGCACCAGGATGAGGACCAGCGCGGTCGGCCAGTCGATGCCCGCCACCACGACTGCAAGTAGGACGGGAATCGACATCCCCGCGACGAGCTGGGGGAGGAAGGTACCGGCCAGAGCTCCCACTGCTTCGATGCCCTCGGTGGCTCTGGCAACGGTTTGCCCGGTGCGACTCCCCGACCATGGGCCAGTGCGCAAGACGGCGTCGAGTACCCGACGCCTGAGGTCGGTCTCCACCCGTGTCGCGGCGGCTGTGGCCGTGAGAGGAGGGATGACCGTCAGCGCGGCCCTGCCGAGAAGGAAGAAGGACAGCCAGATCAGGGGCGTGCCCGGTTGCTGACCGGCGATCATCCGATCGATGAGGATCCCGATCACCACCGCGGCACCGGCGCCGAGAAGTGCCTTCAGCCAACCAACGACGACGGAGAGCCTCAAATTCGGGCCGGCGGCTCGGTAGAGACGGACTCGCGGCTCGGTCGTCGACTTGGGGGCACGATCGTCTGCGGTCATCGAATGGCCGTCATCCTACGGGCAGGGACGATCTGTGCCGCCAACGGCCTGCGCCTCACAAAGTCGTCGGTTCGAGCGCTATCCGCCCGAGTGTGACGGGTCGAGGTCCTCCGCACTGAGCTCCCCCTCGGCGTGCTTCGAGCAGACCTCGACCTCACGCGGCTCCTCATCACCCATCCGGACCCAGCGCGTGGTGGTGGTCGGTGAGCTGCAGCCGGGCACAACACAGAACGAGTGGGATGCGATCGGTACGTCGGTCATCGCCGGGATACTACGTGGCACCGGTCAGGCCGTGGGAAGCGGCGGTTGCCACCAAGGCGGGAGATCGTCGACCTCGACCGATTCGACCCACTTCACCCACCAGTAGCCGCGTCTCCCCGGTGCTACCAGCCGCACCGGCCCGCCGTTGCCGTCACGCAAAGGCTCTCCGGCCATGTGAGTGGCCAGGAGCAATGACCCCGCCTGCTCGAGCGGGAAGCGCCGCCAGTAGCCCGTTGTCGACCGGATCACGACGCTCGGCGCATCGGAGACGGGGAGGAGACGGTCGAGACGGGCGCCGGCCCACCGTTGGGTGGTGTACCACCCCCCGGTGCAGTCGAGAGTGGCCTCGATCGTATCGCCAGGAGCGGCGATGTCCGCGATCGAATATGCCGTGTCGCCGACCAGGACCTGATGTGTCCCGGCATCGAGACGCTGCACCCGATCGTTGAGCCACTGTGTGACCGGCACCTGTGCGGCGTCGACGATCTCGTGAGAACCGGTGAAGCGACGCTGTTCACCGCGGGCACCGACGATATCGAGGGCACCTTCGAGCGCAATCCACAGCGCACCGGCCGCGGCCAACACCCCGCCGGCGCGGATTGCGTTGCGGCGGGAGAAGTCGCTGCGGCGATGGCTCGTTGGGCGCTGCAGGGTGTGGATCAGGGTCAAGGACACGGTGAGCAACCCGAGCGACACGTGGAGCTGCATGGTCGTGAAGGGCCCGATCGACTGCACCGATCCGGTGATGAGGAGAACCCCCGTGACCAGGGCAGCGACGGTGGCGAAGATCAGGGCGACCGACAGGACCCGTCCCGGTCGTCTTCGTTGAACGCCCCGGGCCACCACGGCCGACTTCCCGGGAGTGAGGACGATGATGGCGAGGGCGACGACCCCGTGCCCGACAACCAGCCAGGTTCCCGACGGTGAGCCGACGAGAAAGGCGCCCACCCCCGTGACGAGGGCGAGCACCGTCGCCCACAGCAGAGCCAGGTTGACCCGTCTACCGGCCATATCCACGATGTTGGCCGGGATTCGGGGTTAATGCAGCAGCTAACTTCGATGCGGCGATGAGTGAGCGACTCGACCAGTGGATGGACGGATACGTCCTCGCCTGGAGCAGCAACGAGACCGAGCAGATCAAGAGCCTGTTCACCGAAGACGCCGTCTACGACCCGCAGACTGCAGGAGGGGAGTGGGATGGAATCGACGAGATCGTGTCCCGCTGGCAAGAGATCGACGACTCGGAGGACAATTGGGACTTCGAGTGGCTGCCCTTGGTCGAGACAGACGACATCGCCGTGGTGACCGGTCGGACCCGGTACTTCGAGCCGGAGACGTCATACCGCAATCTATTCGTCATTCGTTTCACCGAAGACGGGCGTTGTTACGACTTCACCGAGTGGTACATAGAGGAAGACACCGGATGACCACGGCCTTCGTGCTCGGGGGCGGTGGTCGATGGGGAGCGGTGGAGGTGGGGATGATCCAGGCTCTCGACGAGACCGGTGTGGTGCCCGACCTCATCCTGGGCACCTCTATCGGTGCATTCAACGGTGCGGTGATCGCCGACTACCCGGGGCGGGAAGGTGTCGAGCGGCTCACCGGCTTCTGGGAGGAGGCGACCGGGGCCGACCTGTTCCGCACAGCCTTTTTCAACAGAGCGCGCCGCGTCGCCACCCTCAAGCCGGCCATCCATGACACCGACGAGCTGAGGAGGGTGGTGGAGCACGCCATCCATCCCGACACCCAGATCGAAGACCTCCATGTCCCGTTCCAGTGTGTCGCTGCCTCGATCGAGGCATTCGCCGAGCACTGGTTCGACCGCGGGCCTCTGGTCGACGCGGTGCTCGCTTCATCAGCGGTCCCTGCCCTCTTCCCCCCGGTGGAGATAGACGGCGAGCATTTCTACGACGGGGGTCTGGTCGATTCGGTGCCGCTGGGCAGAGCCGTCGAGCTCGGGGCCGACGTGGTCTACGTCCTCCAAGTAGGTCGAATCGAGTCCCCACTCCGCCCGCCCCAGCGGTTGTACGAGGCGGCGCTCATATCGTTCGAGATCGCCAGACGCCACCGCTTCGTCACCACGATGCACAATCTCCCCGAGGGTGTCGAAGTGCATCTATTGCCCACTGGAAGCCCGGTCGCATGGGACGACCGGCGCCAGCTCAAGTGGAAGGACACCGATGGGATCGAGGAGCGGATGAAGACCGCGTACCGGGCCAGCATCGATTATCTCGGAGAGCAGGGTGACAGGTGAGACCACCCGCCAAGCCCGTGCGGCGTCTTCTCATCGCGCCAGGTGTGGTCCTCGGCGTAGTCGCCGCGGCCACCACCTTGCCGTTGATCGTGGTGGTGGCGGCATTCCTGTCCAGATATGTCCCGGGAAAGTGGCGACCGCTGCGAATCGTGTGGTTTCTGTTTCTCTATCTCCTGGTGGAGGCGGCGTCGCTGACGATGCTGTTCTCGCTCTGGCTGCTCTCCGGGTTCGGCTGGAAGATCAAATCTCCAACATTCATCGACGCTCACTACGGGCTACTGGCGTGGATGGTGCGAAGGGTGGTCGCCTCGGCGAAGTTCACCTTCAGGCTAAACATCGTAAGGGAGGCGTCCCCGCCACGCACCGCGGGCCAGGGTGGCCCCCGCCCCATAATGGTCCTGAGCCGTCACGCCGGCCCCGGTGACTCACTGCTGCTCATGGACGCGCTGGCCAACCGTTTCCGGCGCAGACCACGCATCGTCATGAAGGAGTTCCTGCAATGGGACCCCATGGTCGATGTGATGCTCAACCGTCTCCCCTCCGCCTTCGTGCCGTCGGTCAGCGGCGAACGAGACTTGGTGATCGAGGTGATATCGGAGATCGCGGGGTCGATGGACGATGATGACGCCTTCGTGATCTTCCCGGAAGGGGCGAACTACAGCGAGAAACGTGCCCGGCGGTCGATCGAGAAGCTCCGGGAGATTGGTCGGCCCGATCTGGCCGAGAGGGCCGCTGAGCTGAAGAACACCCTTCCGCCCCGATCGAAGGGGGTGATGGCGGCACTGGCCGCGGCGCCTGCACACACCGACGTGTTCTTCGTGGGGCACGCCGGTCTGGAGACTTTCGTCACCCCAGGAGACATCTGGCGGGGTCTCCCAACCGACACCAACGTTGCGGTCAGGGTATGGCACTTCCCCGCTGAGGAGATCCCCCGGGCAGAAGACCGGGAGACCTGGATGTTCGACGTGTGGGCTGAGATCGATCAATGGATCACCGATCGGCTGGCCGAGACCGAGGAGCCCTTCGACGACCCTCATGCCTACTGAGCGGCCGGTGACATCCAATCGGGGCGACGTGCCTCGTGCGCAGAGATGGCAACGTCGCGCTGGAGGGTGAGGCCGATCGGATCGAGACCGGCCATGAGCTGTTCCTTGGCTGCTCGATCGATCTCGAACTCTGCCACAACGTCGCCGAACTCGACGGTCTGCTCCCTCAGGTCGATGGTCACCACGGCTGCGGGATCCTGGGCGAGCTCCAAGAGACGGGCCACGATCTCCTCTGGCAACTCCACCGTGAGCAGCCCGACGTTCACCGCGTTGTTGCGGAAGATGTCGCCGAAGGAGGGGGCGATGACCGCATCGAAACCCCAGTCTTGGATCGCCCAGACCGCATGCTCCCGAGATGACCCGCACCCGAAGTTGCGACCGGTGACGAGGACACGGGAACCCGCTCGGGCCGGGTCGTTGGTGAAGAAGTCCGAGCTCGGGCTCCCGTCCGCAGTGGTGGCCCAGTCGAAGAACAGGAAATCTCCGTAGCCGGTCCGCTCGGTGCGGGTGAGGAACTGCTTGGGGATGATCTGATCGGTGTCGACGTCGGCCAGGGGCAGTGGCACCATGGTCCCGCTCACCACCGAAACGGGTTTCATCACCAGTCCCTCACGTCGACGAGGTGCCCCGCGACTGCGGCGGCGGCAGCCATCGCCGGGCTCATGAGATGGGTGCGGGCGCCACGGCCCTGTCTCCCTTCGAAGTTGCGGTTGGAGGTAGAGGCGCAACGCTCACCGGCGGGGATCACGTCGTCGTTCATCGCCAGACAACTGGAACAGCCCGCCTCCCGCCAGGAGAAACCCGCCGACTCGAAGACCTCGGCGAGGCCTTCGGCCTCTGCCTGGGCCTTCACCTGCATCGACCCGGGCACCACGACGGCGCTAACCCCCTTGGCCACCTGTCTACCCGCAACGACCTTGGCCGCCATCCGCAGGTCTTCGATCCGCCCATTGGTGCATGAGCCGACGAACACGTGCTCGATCGGGATGTCGGTGAAGGGCGTGCCCGGCAGGAGGGCCATGTACTTCAGTGCCCTCACCGCGGTTTCCCTCTCCGCCGGATCGGAGATGGCGGCGGGGTCGGGCACCGAAGCGGTGATCGGGGCGGTCTGCCCCGGGTTGATGCCCCAGCTCACGTGGGGCTCGAGACCCGTGGCGTCGATGTGGTGAGTCGTGTCGAAACGGGCCCCCGGGTCGGTGGCAAGCTGCGACCAGTGCTCGACGGCTTCGTCCCAATCATCGCCGGCAGGGGATTGGGGTCGTCCCTTCAGATAAGCCAACGTGGTCGCATCCGGTGCGATCATCCCCGCACGGGCTCCTCCTTCGATGGACATGTTGCACACCGTCATCCGCTCTTCCATCGATAAGGCAAGGATCGCCTCGCCCCGGTACTCGATGACGTGGCCCTGACCGCCCCCTACCCCGAGTCGGGCGATCATCCCGAGGATCAGGTCCTTGGCGGTCACTCCCTTGGGGAGGCCGCCATCAAATTCCACCGCCATGTTCTTGGGCTTTCTCTGCCACAGGGTTTGGGTGGCGAGGACATGCTCTACCTCCGAGGTGCCGATCCCGAAGGCGAGCGCACCAAAGGCGCCGTGGGTCGAGGTGTGGCTGTCGCCACACACGATGACCTTGCCGGGCTGGGTGTAACCGTTCTCCGGGCCGACCACGTGCACGATGCCCTGGCCAGGGTGGTCGAGACCGAAGAAAGTGATCCCGTGCCGCTCGGTGTTCCGGCGCAAGGTGTCCACCTGTTTCTTCGACCGAGGGTCCCGGATGCCGAGGGACCGGCCTGTTGTGGGAATGGCGTGATCGACTGTGGCGAAGGTCAAATCGGGTCTCCGCACCCTCCTCCCCGCGGCTTCGAGCCCGGCGAACGCCTGAGGCGAGGTCACCTCGTGGACCAGGTGCAGGTCGACATAGAGCAGGGCCGGATCGTCGCCGGTCACCACATGGGCGTCCCACACCTTGTCGAAGAGGGTGCGGGCGGTCATGCCGTTGCTTCGACCGAGTCACGAACGAGACGGGCCACCTGGTCGCCCACCTCAGTGGTCGTTGCGCCCATCTCACCGGCGCGCAGCGAGGGGAGGCGGCCAGCCACGGCGGCCACTGCATTCTCAATGGCGAGGGCGGCATCGAGCTCGCCGAGCTGGTGCAGCATCATGGCGGCTGCTCCGATGGCCGCCAGCGGGTTGATCCTCCCGGTTCCCTCGAACCCCGGGGCGGTGCCGCCGATGGGCTCGAACATAGAGACCCCGGCAGGGTTGACATTGGCCCCGGCGGCGATGCCGAGCCCACCCTGGATGGCCGCGGCGAGATCGGTGATGATGTCTCCGAACATGTTGTCGGTCACGATCACATCGAAGCGGGCAGGGTCTTCCACCATCCAGAGACAAGTCGCGTCGACGTGGGTGTAGGAGGTCTCGACATCCGGATACTCGGAGGCGACTTCGTTGAACACCCTCTCCCAGAGGTCCCATGAGTACCTGAGCACGTTGGTCTTGCCGCACAGTGTGAGGTGCTTTCGAGGTCTGTCCCCGGCGAGCTCGAACGCGTAACGGATGCAACGTTCCACCGCGAACCGGGTGTTCACCGACTCCTGCACCGCCACCTCGAATGGGGAGCCTTTGGCGGTGAAGCTTCCTTTTCCCACATACAGGCCTTCGCTGTTCTCCCTGACAACGACGAAGTCGACGTCGTCGGGCCCCACCCCGGTGATGGGGCTCGACACTCCCGGGTGCAGCTTGACCGGCCTCAGGTTTATGTATTGGTCGAGCTCGCGGCGCAGCCGGAGCAATATCTCCCGTTCAAGGATGCCCGGTGCAACGTCGGGATGGCCGACGGCGCCGAACAGAATGGCGTCGGAGTCGCGAAACTCGCTGAGAACCTCCCCGGGCAGAGTCTCACCCGTACGCAGGTAACGCTCCCCGCCGATGTCCGAGTGGGTCAGCTCGAGCTCGAACCCAAAGGCCTGGGCGGCCTCTCCAATCACCTTGACTGCTTCGGCGACCACCTCGGGCCCGGTGCCATCGCCGCCGACGACCGCGATCCGGTGTCGCCTCATCGAAACGAGTCGGACACACCCTTGAGGATCTCCATCCCCGACTCGACCTCGTCGACTATTGCGCGGATGCGATGTCCCGGTACCTGGCCGTAACGGTCGGCGGCCTCCTTCATTCGAGTGAAGGCCGTCTCGAACGACGAGGAGGAGGTGAGGGTCACCCCCATCTGGTCGAGGGCCTCCTTGAAGGCGGCGCGCTGCTCGCCGTCTCTCAATGTCATGTCCATGGTTATCGCCTTGGGGGTCATTGTCTTTCTCTTCTCCTGGTTCTTCGGTCAGTCCTCGGCCTCACGATTGGCCTACCACCGCTCGTGGGACGTCCGAAAGCCTCTTCATGGCGACCCGGCCCGACTTGACGAGATCAACGATCCCGTATGGCCGCAGATGATCGAGGAACGAGGCGAGATGCGCCGGTGACCCCACCACCTCGAAGGTGATGGAATCGGCGGCCAAGTCGATCATCCTCGCCCCGAACAGTCCCGCGGTATCGCTGATCTCGCCACGACTCACCGGGTCGGCAGCGACCCGGGCGATCATGACCTCGCTCTCCAGGGCCTCGGTCTGGTCGAGCTCGGTGACCCTGATGACGTTCACCAGCTTGTGCAGCTGCTTCTTGAGTTGCTCGAGCTCGGGTGCGTCCACCACCACGGTGATGTGGGAGCGGCCGGGGACGTGGGTCGGGCCCACCGCCAGGGAGTGGATGTTGAAGCCGCGGTTGGAGAACATCGCCGAGACTCGGGCGAGGACACCCGGCTTGTCCTCGACGATCACCGACAAGGTGTGCTGGCTCACAGGTCGTCCGGGCCCATGACGATGTGGTCGTTCGACCCCCCGGCCGGGACCATGGGGAAGCACATCTCCTCAGGATCCGAGACCACTTCGAGCACAACCGGCCGGTCATCAACGGCCAATGCCTTGTCGATGGCGACATCGACCTCGGTGGGATGATCCACCCGTAGGCCAACACAGCCCATGGCCTCGGCCAGCTTGGGGTAGTCGGGGACCGAGGCGCCCAGTTCGACTGCTGAGAGCCGGCCACCATAGAACAGGTTCTGCCACTGCTTGACCATGCCGTAGCCACCGTTGTTGAACACCGCCACCTTGATGGGGATCTGCTCGGTCGCTGCGGTGATCAGCTCCTGGAACGTCATCTGGAAGCAGCCATCGCCGTCGAGGGCAAAGACGAGCTCGTCCGGCTTGGCCGTCTTGGCGCCGATAGCGGCGGGGACGGCGAACCCCATCGTGCCGAGACCTCCCGAGTTGATCCAGGTGCCAGGCCGGCTGAACCCCCAGAACTGTGAGGCCCACATCTGGTGCTGGCCGACCCCGGCCACGACAACCGCCTCGCCACCGGTGAGGGCATGCAACCGCTCAACGAAGTATTGGGTCTTGATCGGTCCCTCGTCGGCCTGGTGGTAGCTGAGCGGCTTCGTCGTCTTCCACTCCTCGAGTTGGCGAAACCACTGCTCACGGGCCGGCGCCGGCGCCCCGCCCCTCATCGAGACGAGACGGTCGAGGAGGGCGGCGATCACCAGACGAGCGTCACCGACTATCGGAATGTCAGCGTTGCGGACCTTGCCGATCTCGGCGGGGTCGACGTCGACATGGATGACCTTGGCTCCAGGGGCGAACGAATCGACCGCTCCGGTGACCCGGTCATCGAAACGCGCCCCGAGGCACACCAACACGTCGGATCTCTGGATCGCGGTGGTGGCGGTGTAGGTCCCATGCATCCCGGGCATTCCCAGCGCAAGAGGGTGATCGTCGGGGAAGGCGCCACGAGCCATCAGGGTGGTCACCACGGGCACGTTGGCCGTCTCGGCGAAGGCGGCCAGCTCTGCGGCGGCGGCTGCGCGGATGACACCCCCTCCCACATAGAGGACCGGCCGCTGCGCCGTCTCGATCATGGCAACGGCGGCTTTGACCTGACCGGGATGACCGCTCGATGAAGGCGGCTTGTAGCCGGGGAGGCCGTCGAGGGTCGGCTGGGCCCACGACGTCGTCTGATTGAGGACATCCTTGGGGATATCGACCAGCACCGGGCCGGGACGACCGGTGGAGGCGATGTGAAACGCCTGGTGAACCACCGCAGGGATTTCGTCGGCATCGGTCACCAGGTAGGAGTGCTTGGTGCAGTGCATGGCGAGCCCGGTGGTGTACGCCTCCTGAAAGGCGTCACTGCCGATGGCGGAGGTGCCCACCTGGCCCGTGATGGCGACCAGCGGAGTCGAGTCCATCTTTGCGTTCTGGAGGGGTGTGATGAGGTTGGTTGCCCCTGGCCCGGAGGTGGCCATAGCCACACCCACCCCGCCGGTCGCCATCGCGTAGCCCTCGGCCATATGGCCGGCACCCTGCTCATGACGGGCCAACACGTGACGTATCGGGCTGTCGAGCAGAGGGTCGTAGGCGGGGAGAATCGCCCCGCCCGGAATACCGAAGATCGTCTCCACGCCCTCGTGCTCGAGGCTCTGGAGCAATGAATGTGATCCGGTGAATGGTTTGTGTGTCATGTTCTTCGGGTACTAAAAAACCCTCCGGGGGCGGAGGGTTCAGCGCACGCAGGGGTCTATCTGCGCGCGCTACTCAATAAGGAGTACGACGAGCTCGATGCGGTCTGCGGTGTGATTCTTCTTCATGTCGAAGCGCTGAGTATTGCCGTTATCGGCGCCCTATGTCAAGACATTGACCCGTTCTGTGTCGCTAATTGGAGAGATAGGGGGGAATAAGCGACACAGAAGTCTCTCACGGCGCCTTCTTGGTGTCGAGGAAGGGCATCAGATCGCGCAGCTCGGCACCGACCTTCTCGATCTGATGGGCCCGGTTCGCCGCCCTCTGCTCGTGGAGGAATGGCGCCCCCTCCCGGGCCTGGGCGAGCCACTCGTTGGCAAACGCACCGGATTGGATCTCCGAGAGGATCGCTTTCATCGCCTCTCGCGTCTCCCCGGTGACGATGCGGGCACCTCTGGTGTAGTCGCCGTACTCGGCGGTGTCCGATACCGAGTATCTCATCCACGAGAGCCCCCCCTCGTAGAGGAGGTCGACGATGAGCTTCAACTCATGGAGAGTCTCGAAATAGGCAGACTCCGGCTGATAACCGGCTTCGACGAGCGTCTCGAAGGAGGCCTTCACCAATTCGGCGACCCCACCGCACAGGATCACCTGTTCCCCGAACAGGTCGGTCTCGGTCTCCTCCTTGAAAGTGGTCTCGAGGATCCCGGCCCGCCCGCCCCCTATTGCGGCGGCATAGGAGAGAGCGAGATCGATGGCATGGCCGCTGATGTCCTGGTGGACGGCGACCAGACAGGGAATGCCCGATCCCTCCTCAAAGGTGCGACGGACCAGGTGTCCTGGCCCCTTGGGGGCCACCATCGAGACGTCTAGACCCTCGGGGGCCACTATCTCGCCGTAGTGGATGTTGAACCCATGGGCGAACATGAGGGTGTCGCCCTCGTCGAGACCGGGAGCGACACCCTCCCGGTATGTGGCGGCCATCACCTGGTCGGGCACCAGCATCATCACCACGTTGGCGCCAGCGGCCGCCTCGTCGACGGGGAGCACGGCGATACCGGCCTGTTCCGCCGCGGCGGCGCTGGCCGATCCGGGGCGGAGACCCACCACCACGTCGACCCCTGAGTCGGCGAGGTTGCGGGCGTGGGCGTGCCCCTGGCTCCCGTAGCCGATCACTGCGACTTTGCCCTTCCTGATCAGCTCGGGATCGCAGTCCCGGTCGTAGTAGATGGTTGCCATGGCGGGATTGTTGTCGGTTGGGGCGAACGCCACCAAATGGGACTTAGGATCACGCCGATGTCTAACAAGACCAGGACTTAGGATCACGCCGATGTCTAACAAGACCAGATCGAGAGACGTCACCGACGGCCCGGCCAAGGCGGGGGCCCGCGCCATGCTCAGGGCGGTGGGTCTGGGAGATGACGATTTCGACAAGCCTCAGGTCGGGGTCGTCTCCGCCGGCAACGAGGTGACCCCCTGCAATGTGACCGGCCCGGAGTTGTCCCAGCATGCCAAGGCCGGGGTCGTCCAGGCGGGAGGCGTGGGCCTGGTGTTCTCGACGATCGCTGTCTCCGACGGGATCTCGATGGGTCACGAGGGGATGCGCGCCTCACTGGTCTCCCGTGAGGTGATCGCCGACTCAGTCGAACTGGTGATGCATGCCGAGCGTTTCGATGCGGTGGTCTCCATCGCCGGCTGCGACAAGTCGCTGCCGGGGATGATGATGGCGGCAGCCCGTCTCGACCTGCCCTCGGTGTTCCTCTACGGCGGGTCCAGCCTCCCGGGCCGGTATCGAGGCAGGGACATCTCGATAGTCGACGTGTTCGAGGGGATCGGTGCAGAATCCGAGGGCCGCATCAGCCGCCAGGACCTCGACGAACTCGAGAGGTCGGCCTGCCCAGGGGCCGGGTCCTGCGCCGGCATGTTCACCGCCAACACCATGGCCTCTGTGGGCGAGGCGCTCGGCATCTCCTTGCCCGGGTCGGCCACGGTGCCTGCCGTCGACCCGCGACTCCGCGAGTTCGCCCGCAGATCCGGTGAGGCGGTGATGTCGCTTGTCGACACCGGGCTCACCCCGCGGCAAATCATGACCCGTGCCGCGTTCGAGAACGCCATCACCACTGTCATGGCGCTGGGAGGGTCGACCAATGCGGTGCTTCATCTCATGGCAATCGCCCACGAGGCGGGGGTCGACCTGGAGCTGGAGGACTTCGATCGCATCTCGAGGAAGACCCCCCACGTCGGCGATCTCAAACCGTTCGGCCGATATCACATGGTCGACGTGGACCGGATCGGGGGAATTCCCGCCGTTCTCAAGGCCCTATTGGACGAGGGCTTGCTCCACGGTGACACCCTCACCGTGACCGGGAAGACGATGGCGGAGAACCTGGCCGACACCAGGGCCCCGCGCGACGACGAAGTCATCCGCCCCTTGAGCGATCCCCTGGCCGCGGAGGGCGGGATAGCGATTCTGCGCGGAAACCTGGCGCCGGAGGGTGCCGTGGTCAAACTGGCCGGCATCGAGCTGGTGGCGATGGAGGGCCCTGCCCGAGTATTCGAAGGGGAGCAGGCCGCCCTCCAGGCGCTGTTCTCCCATCAGATCAATCCAGGCGACGTGATCGTGATCAGGACCGAGGGACCGAGAGGCGGCCCGGGAATGCGAGAGATGCTGCAGATAACCGCCGGGATCAAGGGCGCCGGTCTCGGCAAGGACGTGCTGCTCATCACCGATGGCCGCTTCTCCGGGGGCACCACCGGCATGTGCATCGGCCATGTCGCCCCCGAGTCGGAGGTAGGCGGTCCCATCGGTCTCGTCGAAGACGGGGATCGGATTCGTGTCGACATCCCGGCGAGGAGGCTCGACGTCCTCATCGACGAGCCGACACTCGAGCAGCGCCGGATTGGTTGGAGCCCCCTGCCGGCCCGTTACCCCACCGGAGCCTTGGCCAAGTACTCCCGGCTGGTGGGTTCGGCCTCCAAGGGCGCCGTCACCGGGTAGCCACGACACGATCCATCAGACAGCAGGACCTCGGGCCGCGGCGCTTACTTGGAGGCGACGGTCAGCGGAAGCGGGCCGGATCGGTGCGCACGGGGTCGACCCCCGCCACGGAGAAGCCGTCGGGCAGGGCATCCCCGGTGACGAGGCACCCCAACAGCCGGCCGTAGGCAGGCGAGGTCTGGATACCGATGCCACCCTGCCCCACCAGCCAGTAGAACCCCGGGGCGGTGGGGTCCTCCCCGATCACCAGGTCACGATCGGGTGCAAAAGTGCGCAGACCGGTCCATTGGGAGTTGACCGTCCTGATGTCGAAGGTGGTGGCGGCGTTGATCCGCTCGATGGCGAGGGCCACGTCCTCCATGCGGGGACGGGCGTCGACCGGGTCGGAAGGCACCTCTTCGGCGAGCGAGCAGAGGAACTGGACACCGTCAGGCCGGAAGTAGAACCGCTCGTCGGTCTCGACGACCATGGGCCAGTCCGTCGATGCCTCACTCCCCGGGACCATGAACGCGGTGCGTCGCATCGGTCGCAGCCCCAGTGGAGCAACTCCCGCGATCCGGGCGACACGGTCCCCCCAGGCACCAGAGGCGTTCACCACTACGGCGCAGCGGAGGTGATGGTCCCCGGCTGTCACCAGCCAGCCGCTGCCGTCGCGTTCGATTCGGGTCACCGGGGATCTGGTGAGGATCTCGGCCCCGTGGCTCCGGGTGATGCGGACGAATGCCTGATGCAGGCCGGCAACGTCGATGTCGGCTCCCGAGGGCTCGTGCAGGCCGCCAGCGAGCCAATCGAGCCGCATCGCGGGTACCAGATCGATGACCTCGGCCGGGGTGAGCAGTTCACACCTGGCGCCATTGGCGCGAGCAGCGGCTGCCCTCTCCTCCAGTCGGCCCATGGTGGTCCCGGTCGAGACCCACACCACCGCCCGGTCGGAGAGCAACGAGGAGTCGACCGACCCTTCGGGCGGGTTCTCCAAGAAGGGCCGGGCCGCCTTGACCAGCGGCCTCGCCCCGGCTGAGCCATAGTTCTCGACGAGCATCGCCGCCGATCGGCCCGAGGTGTGATACGCCAGGCTCGATTCCGCCTCCAGCAGCGTCAATGAACCAAACGGGGCCAGATGGGCTGCAGCCGACACCCCGGCTATGCCCCCACCGATCACCACGAAGTCTGTCATGGGTTGACGATGACCCGGCCGACCGCCTTGCGGTCGGCCACCCATTGCAGGGCGTCGGCTCCTTGGTCGAGAGGGTATCGCTTCTGGATGATCGGATCGATGGTGCCCTGGGCTGCCCACTCGATGATCTTGGCGAAGTTGGCCTTGTGCTTCTCCGGCTCCTCCTGGGTGAACCGGCCCCAGAAGACACCGACCAGGGAGTTCCCTTTGAGGAGGGGGAGGTTGAGCGGGATGGCGGGGATGTCACCGGCGGCGAAGCCGACTATGAGCATGCGGCCGTTCCAGTTGACGGAGCGGAGCGCATGCTCGGTGGTCTCGCCACCGACCGGGTCGTAGACCACGTCGACACCCTTGCCCCCGGTGGCCTCGGCAATGCCCTCACGGATGGGCACCTGGTCGTAGCGGATGACCTCATGGGCGCCTGCGGAGCTGGCGGCCGCCGCCTTCGCCTTGGAGGAGACCGCGGCGACCACGGTGGCGCCGAGGGCCCGACCGATCTGGACGGCGGCCATGCCCACACCTCCAGAGGCGCCGAGCACGAGCAGTGTCTCCCCGGGTTGGAGACGGCCACGGTCCACCAGAGCGTGATACGAGGTCCCATAGCCTCCGGGTAGGGTGCAGCCGACATCGGCGTCGACCGAGTCGGGCAGTCGCGCCGCGTTCTCAACTTGGATGACCGCCAGCTCGGCGAGACCGCCGTGGAAGGCGAAGCCGGCCACCCTGTCGACGTGGGAGAGCCCATCGGCTCGATTGGCCTCGATCACCGTCCCGGCGATCTCGTACCCGGGAGCGAACGGCGGCTCGGGGCGGATCTGATACTGGCCTTTCACGATCAGCGTGTCGGCGAAGCTGACCGCCACTGCCTCCACTTTCACCAGGACAGACCCCGGCCCGGGATCGGGATCGGCCAGCTCACCGACCCGCAGCGACCCGATGCCGGAGTAGTCGTCACATATCAGAGCTCTCATCCAGCCAGCCTATGCCTGACGCGACGATGCGCGCTTCTGACACAATCGTCGACGTGCCCTTGGAGCCAGCCCCTTCCCGGTTCGACCTTCCCGACCCCAGGACCGCCGATGGCGACGTCGTCGCCGTGGGCGGCGACCTCGAGCCGGGCACGATCCTCCAGGCCTACCGCAGGGGGATGTTCCCCATGGGACTGCCCGACGGCCACCTCGGCTGGTGGTCTCCGGTGGAGAGAGCCATCATCCCCCTCGCCGGTCTCAGGGTCTCGAGGTCGCTCCGACAGTCCACCCGGCGTTATCTGTTATCGGTCGACGAGGATTTCGATGCGGTGATCCGAGGCTGCGTCGAGGCGGACCGTCCCGATGGGTGGATCACCGACGAGTTCGTCGACGCCTATCGCGAGCTGCACCGGTTGGGGTGGGTCCATTCGATCGAGGTCTGGGACCACCACCGTGAGCTGGTCGGGGGTCTCTACGGGGTGGCCATCGGGGGCCTGTTCGCCGGCGAGTCGATGTTTCATCTCGCCAGGGATGCCTCGAAGGTCGCGCTGGTGCACCTGGTCGTGGTGATGAACCAGGGTGGTTCTCTGTTGGACGTCCAGTGGCAGACCCCCCATCTCGAGTCGTTGGGGGCGGTGGCCATTGGTCGTGACGAGTATCTGAGACGGCTGCCCCAGGCCCTCTCCGTTCCCGGGCCGTTCGAGATGGACGTTGGTTAGAGTCGCCGCCGTGCATCTGGGAACAGGATGAGGCAAGCCCTGGTGGCGGGAATCGACCTCACCTCGATGGGTCGTCGGGTGGCGGATCGGACGAGGATCCTGGCAGAAGCGGCTGATTCCGGGATCCATTTGGTCCACGTTCTCGAGCCCGTGGGTGAGGCGATGATCGATCCGGGACTCGCCAAGCTGATGCGTGGTCATCAGGTCAGGGAGGCAGAGAAGACCGCCGACTGGATCAGGACCCGCACACACGCAGACGTCACGCTCGACATCGTCAGGGGCTCACCGGCGTGGGAGCTGGTCTCGAGGGCGAAGAAGGCAGACCTCGTCGTCCTCGGCTCTTCGACCGAGGACGCATTCACGGCCGGTCCCACCACGCGGAGGGTGGCGCACATGGCGATGAGTGACGTCCTCATCGTCAGGAGACAGCCCCGGGTTCCCTACCGTCGCATCATCGCCGCGGTGGACTTTTCCGAGCCGTCGCGTGTCGCAGTGCGACGAGCCCTCGGGATGGGACCCGAAGCCGAAGTGACCGTGCTCTACTCCCTGCCATCCCGCTTCGACCCGTTGCTCGTCGATGCCGGTCTCTTTCCCGAAGAGATCGACGCCTCTCGGGGGGAACGGCTCGAAGCCGCCAAAGACAGGATGCTCGAATTCTGTCAGGAGTGGAACGGGCAGGTGAGCACCATGGTCACCGACGGACCACCTCCGGCGACCATCGACGAGGTGGTCCGCCGCCGCAGCGCCGACCTGCTGGTGGCGGGCAGCCGGGGGGCCACTGCCACCCAGATGGTTCTCCTCGGCAACGTCGCTGCGGGCCTCATCGACAATGCCCCATGCGACGTCATGATCGCCCGGTCGCCTGCCAGCTTCCGGCGCCCCTAAACCGTTCTGTGCGGGTCTACGACGCGTGACGCGTCACTAACCCTCACAGAACGGGTTTTGGTAGGTCAGGTGGCGGCCAGGACCTGTTTTAGGGCTCGGGCAACGTAGAGCTTGGCGAGGTGGCTCTTGTACTCCTCCGAGCCGTAGAGGTCCTCGAGGACGGTGACACCTTCCAAGGCACGCTGCGCGGCAGCATCGACCGCCTCGTCCGAGCCGTCGGTGCCCACGAGCGCCTCGGCGACTCCTTCGGCCAAATGGGGCTTGGTGCCCACTCCGGTCAGCGCTACCCGGGCGGCCTCGACGCTCCCATTGGACTTCTTGACCCATGCCCCGGCAGCCGCCACCGCATAGTCCGAGTGCCCACCGCGGCGGCCCAGCTTGTCGTATGCCGATCGCTCGCCGGCCCCCGCCTTGGGGATGCGGATCGCGGTCAGGATCTCGTCGGGTCGTAGGGCGGAGGTCAACGAGTCGACGAAGAAGTCCGCGGCGGGGATCTCCCGTGTCCCCGTAGCGGACTGGGCGACCATCACCCCGCCACAGGCGATCACCCCCGCCGGTTGGTCGGCGGCCACATCGGCGTGGGCGAGGGCGCCACAGGTGGTGCCCCGGTTGCGCACCTGGACGTCGCCGGTGAGCGAAGCCGCAGTAGAGAGGGCCGCAGCATGGGACTTGACCAGATCGCTCGACGCGGTCTGGGCGTGTCGCACCAGCGCACCGATCTCGATGTGATCACCCGTGTCCTCGATTCCATCGAGACCGCCGATACGACCGATGTCGACGATGACCCCGGGGGAGAGAAGACGCATCTTCATCAACGGGATCAGGCTCATGCCCCCGGCCATCACCTTGGCGTCGTCACTCAGGGCTCCGAATGCCTCCTCCAGTGAGGACGGTGCTACGTAGTCGAATGAACGTGGATACATGGCGTCAGCCCCTCGCTTCCTGGATAGCAGCCCAGACCCGTTGGGGTCTGAGTGGCATGTCGATGTGCTTGACCCCGAGCGGGCTTAGGGCATCGACCACTGCGTTGACGATGGTGTGTGCAGTTCCGATGGTTCCGGCCTCTCCCACACCCTTGACCCCCATCGGGTTCACGTCCGTGGGTGTGACGGTACGGTCGAGCTCGAACGACGGCAGATCGGCCGCTGTCGGGATTGGGTAGTCGAGCAACGAGCCCGTCAGCAGGTTGCCTGAGGCGTCGTAGACGGCGGCTTCGAACATCGCCTGGCCAATTCCTTGCGCTATCCCGCCGTGGATCTGCCCATTCACGATCATCGGGTTGATCTCAACGCCGCAGTCATCGACACCGATGTACCTGAGCAGTTTCACGTCACCCGTGTCCGGGTCGACCTCGACGACGGCGATGTGACTGCCGAAAGGCCACGTGGCGTTCCCCGGGCTGAAGGCGGTGTGAGCCTCCAATCCGCTTTCGACATCGTCCGGGGACGTGTGGGCCTGATAGGCGGCCTTGGCTATGGATGCCCACTCCACCCGCTGGTCCTCCGAACCGACGACGTGTGCTCCATTGTCGGCGAACTCGATGTCTTCGGGAGCAGCCTCGAGGAGGTGAGCTGCGATCTTCGCCGCCTTCTCCTTCACCCTCTTCGTAGCCTCGAACGTCGCCGCGCCGTCGACGGCGACGGACCGGCTTCCGAAGGTCCCGATCCCCATCGGATGCTCACGGGTGTCGCCATGCAGCACCCTGATGTTCTCGACCGGGATCCCGAGCCCGTCGCCCACGATCTGCGCCCATGTCGTCTCGTGACCCTGTCCCGTGGGCCCGGTCCCGATTACGACGGTTGCCGTGGCATCCGGGTTGACCCGGACCAGCCCGGATCCGTTGAACGAGGCGGGAAGCCCGTAGTTGCTCCACGAGAACCCGATCTCGGCCAGCACGGCCGGCCCGAAGCCACAGACCTCGACATACGAACCGACCCCGACCCCGACATAGCGGCCCTCCTCTCGCGCCTTGTCGCGCATTTCGAGAAGTCCCGCATAGTCGGCGACCTCCATCAGCTTGTCGACGTTGGCCGCGTAGTCGCCCGAGTCGAGTGCGAACCCACAACCCATCGTCGCCGGGAACTCATCGGGTTGCCAGAAGTTCCTCTTCCTCACGTCGAAGGGGTCCATCCCGATCTCACGGGCATAGGCATCGATCACCCTCTCCAGGTAATAGATCGCCTCCGGTCGGCCCGCGCCCCGGTACGCGTCTGTGGTCATGGTGTTGGTCACGACACAGTCCACGGTCCACGACACCGGCATCTTGTATTGACCCGACCCGATCCACAGACCCAGGAGAGGTATGGCCACGGTGAAGTTCTGGGAGTAGGCGCCCATGTCGGCGAGCGCTTCGAGCTTGTATCCGAGGAACTCACCGTCCTTGGTCCCCACCAGTGTCGCAGTGCCGATCCAGCCGCGACCGTGGATGGTCGACCCCGGAGCCTCACGACGTGTCTCGGTCCACTTGACGGTGCGCCCGAGATCCTTCGCAGCGAAGGCGACGAGCACCTCGTCGTTGTAGACGTTCAACTTGGAGCCGAAGCCGCCACCGACCTCGGGTGCAATCACCCTCACGTCGCTGGCCACCATCCCGAAGGTCTTGGAGATCGCGCCGCCCAGCGCATGAGGGACCTGTGTGGAGCTGTGGACCGTGAATCGGTTGTAGCCAGGGTTGTACTCGGCCATCACCGACCTGGGCTCGATCGCCACCGGGATCAGCCGCTGGTTGATCATCTCCAGAGAGACGACGACGGCGTCATCTCGCCCCATCGCCGCGTCGACGAGAGGTGTCTGGTCCTCGAGACCGAGGGCATCCCAATAGCCGTAGTAGGTCCACGTGTGAATCACGTTGGATTCGAGCTCCTCGTGGACCTTCACCTCGTCGCTCGCGGCCTTCTTGAGGTCGATGACGGCGGGCAGCACGTCGTATTCGACGTCGATGGCGTCGGCGGCGTCTTGGGCATGATGACGCGTCTCGGCGACCACCATGGCCACCGCCTCGCCGACGTGATTCACCTCCCCATCGGCGAGCAGAGGTCTCAACTTTCCGATCGGCACCTGGGCGAGGAGCGGCCCCAGGTGCTCGACGTCCTCGTGGGTGTATATCGCAATCACGCCGTCCATATCCCTGGCGGAAGAAGCGTCGAGCGTGGTGATCTTCGCTCTCGCCATGGGTGAGCGGAGAAAGGCGACCTGGAGCAGTCCCGTCGGCTGGAGGTCGTCGACAAAGATCCCCGTTCCCTGGATCAGGGCGGGGTCCTCACGTCGTCTGACAGAACCCCCCATGACACTGGTGGTAGCCATTACTCGCCTCCCTCCCAATCTGGTGGTGCCGGCTCGTCGCCCCGGATCTTGGCCCCGGCGTACTCGACTGCCCTGACGATGTTGTGATAACCGGTGCAGCGGCAGAGATTCCCTTCGATTCCATGACGGATCTCGTCCTCGGAAGGGTTGTTGTTCTCCTCGAGGAGCGCCGCCGCCGACATGATCATGCCGGGGGTGCAGAAACCGCACTGGAGGCCGTGGCGCTCCCAGAAGCCCTCCTGGACCGGATGCAGTTCGCCGTTGCTGGCCATTCCTTCGATGGTCGTGATGGCGGCACCCTCGACCTGGACGGCGAAGATCGTGCACGACTTGACCGGCTTGCCGTCGAGGTGAACGGTGCACGCGCCGCAGTAGCCGGTCTCACAGCCGACATGGGTGCCGGTCAGCCGGAGATTCTCGCGGATGAAGTGAACGAGGAGGGTGCGGGGCTCGACGTCGCCGGTCACTTCCCGCCCGTTGACCGTCATTGACACTTCCATGTGAAGCCCCTTTCGCTAGCCGGATGGGTGAAAGCTATCAACCTCGGGCGCACCAGGTGACGGGAGAAGGCGTATTTTGCCCCGACGGCATCTCAGCCCCCGTCCCGGCTCCCCGTCCCGGCCGCCACCGGGAGCCGCACGGTGAACGTCGTGCCAGACGAGTCGCTGGTCACACTGATCTCGCCCCCGACCCGGCCGATGATGGT
The DNA here is from genome assembly GCA_035512955.1 of Acidimicrobiia bacterium. Lineage (GTDB taxonomy): Bacteria > Actinomycetota > Acidimicrobiia > Spongiisociales > ZC4RG35 > JANQRA01. The sequence continues at coordinate 9,333 of DATKCZ010000008.1, read as the reverse complement.
GTGCACGGTGTGGAGCCCGAGACCGGTGCCTTTTCCGGGTTCTTTGGTGGTGTAGAAAGGGTCGAAGATCCGCTTCGCCACATCGTCGGGAATCCCAATGCCGCTATCGGTCACCTCCACCACGACGTGGTCGTTCTCGTTGCGGGCCGCGACATGGAGGGTCCCGCCCTCCGGCATGGCGTCGGCCGCGTTGTCGATGAGGTTGGTCCACACCTGGTTGAGGTCGCGGCCCGGTGCTTCGACCAGGTGCAGGTCGTCGGCGAAGTCGAGCACCAGGTCGACATTGCGCAGCTTGTGCTTGAGGAGGATCAAAGTGTCCTGGATGCCGGCGGTGGGGAGTATCTCCTGGATCGGGGCGCGATCGAGGAACGAGTACTCCTTCACTACCCGAACCAACTCGGAGATCCGCCTGGCGCCGATGGCTAGCTCGTCGACCACCTGATCGGTGGCCGCGCTCAATCCGATCCACCGGGCAAGGTGCGGTTTGAGGTCTCCGGGGGCCTCCGCGACGGCGTCGCTGAGACTCGAGTGGGTCCATCCGGCGTCGACCATGGCCGGGGCTATGTCCCATGGATCTTCGACACCGAGCTCGGAGAGGAGGCCCACGATCGCGGTCTCAGCATCTCCCCGCTCCAACGCGGTCAAATGCAGGGGCCCATCAGGAGTAGAGATCCCAGCCACCTTTTCGCGGATTGCACCGGCGAGGATGCTGGTCTCGCGTCCCAGATCTGACTGCAGCCGTGCCAACTCCTGGGTGGTGCGGGCCACGGCGGCGGCCGGATTGTTCAACTCGTGCATCAACTGGGCCGCCATCTTCCCCAGAGCCGCCATGCGCTCTTCGTAGCGGAGAGTGTCTTCGATGCCCCGCAGCCGTGAAGTGACGGTCCGGAACATGCGACGCACCACCCTCGAGTCGCTGAGGAGGTCTTCGAAAGCCGCGACCGGGACCCGGATGGCGTGGGTGTCGGTCAGAGCGGAGACCGTGGCGGTGCGAGGCGCCTGGTCCAGCAGAGCGATCTCGCCGACCACATCGCCGGGCCCGATCCGTCCGAGCTCGACATCCTTGCCCCCGCTGTGCTTGGTGACCGCCAGCTCTCCCTCGACGACCACATACATCTCTTCGGAGTCACTGCCCTCCTCGATGATGACGCGGCCCTTGGGGATGTTGATCTGCTCTGAGGAGTCGCACACTTTCTCGAGAAGTTGCCCGGGCAAGTCGGCGAAGTAGGGGAGCCCTCTGAGTATCTCGGCGATCGAGCTCAAAGCGATCCGAGATGCTGATGAACGAAGCGAATCGCGGTGGCACCCTCGCCGGTTGCTCCGGCGACTCGTCTTATCGACCCGTGGCGAACATCTCCCGCCACGAAGATCCCGGGCACCGACGACTCGAGGGGCAGGGGGTCGCGATCTGTGTTCCAATCGGTCAAAGGCCCCAGGTCCAACCCGGTGAGGACAAAACCGCGCTCGTCGAGTTGGACCAGATCCCTCAACCAGTCGGTCTGGGCGCGTTGGCCGATGAAGATGAACAACGCCCCGGCGGCAATCTCGTGTCTCGCCTCCGTGTCCAGGTCTTCGAAGGTGAGGGACTGGAGGTGGGTGTCGCCCCCGGCCGCCACGATCCTCGTGCGGGGACGGACCGAGACGGCGTCGATCGCCTCGATGTTGTCGATCAGATACTGCGACATCGTCGCAGTGAGGTCCGTGCTTCGGATGACGATCGTCACGGAGTCGGAGAACCTCGTCAGGAAGAGGGCGGCTTGGCCGGCCGAGTTGCCGCCTCCCACCACGAAGAGAGGTTGGCCGCGGTGATTGTCCGCCTCGATCCGGGAAGTGCCGTAGTACACGCCGGCGCCTACGAATTCATCGATCCCATCGGCTTCGAGCCGCCGATAGTCCACACCGCTGGTGACCACCATGGCCTTGGCGGTCACGGTCGATCCATTGTTGAGGTGGACGATTTTGAACGGGTCTTTGCGCTCGATTCCCTCCACCCGCGCGGGAATCAGTATCTCGACTCCAAAACGTGTCGCTTGTGCCGCGGCCCGCCGGGCGAGGTCGGCCCCGCTGATGCCCCGGGGGAACCCGAGATAGTTCTCGATCAGAGACGACTGCGCGGCCTGACCCCCGGGGGCGGCGGCCTCGATGAGGAGTGTCTTGAGACCCTCAGAGGCGCCGTAGACGGCCGCCGCGAGCCCGGCCGGGCCCGCACCGACGATGACCAGATCGTAGGCGGGGGACTGGGCGCGGCTCCGCAGGCCGACCCGGTCGGCGAGTTGGTTGGGTGTGGGGTGCATGAGCGGCTCCCCTTCCGGGAAGAGGAGGAGAGGAAGGTCGGTCGCCTCGGCCCCGACCGTCTCCATCAGGCCCTCCGCCTCGGGGTCGACTCCGAGTGTCACCGAGCGGTAGGGCACCTGGTTCATGGCGAGGAACGCCTTCAACTCGAATGCCTCCTTCGACCACTCGGTGCCCAGGACTCTGATTCCCTCGAAGGTGGGTCGATAGGAGGCGCGCCAATCCTCGAGCAGGTCGTCGAGGATGGGGAAGAGTCGGTCTTCGGGCGGGTCCCACGGTTTCATGATGTAGTAGTCGAGGTTGACGTCGTTGATTGCGCTTATCGCCGCGTCGGTGTCGGCATAAGCGGTGAGCAGGGTCTTCTTCGCACCAGGGAACGGGGTGAGAGAAGCGCGCAGGACGTCGACGCCGGTCACCTGCGGCATGCGCTGGTCGGCGACGATCAGTGCGAGTGGTGTGCCGCGCATCGCCAATTCCTTGATCGCCTCGATCGCCTCTCGACCGCTGGTCGCACCGACGATCCTGAAGTCATCGGCATATCGTCGGCGGAGGTCTCGTTGCACGGCGCGCAGGACCTCGGGCTCGTCGTCCACGGCGAGGATGACCGGGCTTTGACCGTTCATCTGACGAAGAAGTGATCGGGAAAGCAGAACCGCCAGGTCTCACCGGGTTCGATGGACCTGATCAATGGGTGACCGTGTTCCTCCCAGTGTTTCCTGGCATGTCTATTGACCGAGTTGTCACAGCATCCAACGGAACCGCACTGGAGGCAAGAGCGGAGATGAACCCAGGTGTCGCCGGCTGCCACACACTGATCGCACACATCCGAGCCGGCCTCGATGACCGAGGTGAGCTCTTCCAGGTGAGGACACAAAGGCGTGGTCATTTGATCTTTCTCGAGGTTGTCTTTGGCCCCCGCCGCCCGCGGGTCTCAACCCGCATCATATGTCCATGACGAACAAGCCGCGCCGTGGGCGCCTGCAGAAGCACGCTGCGCAGTAAGGGGGTTTGGGTACCCGAAGTGCCCACGGGCGCTTATCGTGGCCCACTCTGGCGGAACGGGATGGTGGACGGACCGATGGGTGTCATCAGAATTTCGCCGCCTCAACTTCGCACCAAGGAAGAAGAAGGCGGCAGGTCGGCGACCTGGCTGGAACTGTTCTACGACCTGGCGTTCGTGGTTGCGGTGGCGGTCCTCGCCGGGCGTCTGCTCGACGATGTGTCCCTCACGGGGCTCGCCTCCTACTTCGGATACTTCGCACTGCTGTGGTGGTTGTGGGCCAGCCATACGTATTACGCCGATCGGTATGACACCGATGACCTCGTCTACCGGCTGCTGGCAGCGGGCCAGATGACTGCCGTCGTGGTGATCGCGGCTTCTCTCTCACCGGGCGAGGCAAGTTCGACGAGAGTGTTCGCATTTGGGTATGCCGCGTCTCGGGTGTTGCTGCTGCTCATGTACTGGAGGGCACATCGACATGTGACCGAGACCAGAAACCTGGTCAAGGGTTATCTGGTGGGGTTTGGATCGGCCGCATTGGCATGGGGTGCTTCGGCCGTGGTGCCCGACCGCTGGCGAATCATGCTGTGGGCTGTCGCCCTCACCGTCGACCTGGCGACTCCATGGGTGATGAGGGAGGAACAGGCGCGTGTCCCCCTGGATGTGTCGCATCTGCCGGAGAGATTCGGCCTGTTCACCATCCTCGTGCTCGGCGAGTCGATAGCCGCCGTGGTGGCGGGACTGGGGCACACGGTCTGGGCGTGGCAGCCGACCATGACGGCAGCCCTGGGCATAGGCACTGCAACCGCACTTTGGTGGCTCTATTTCGACAACGCACGTGGCTCGATCGTCCGCCGGGACCGATCTATCCGACGCACCTGGAGGCCCACCGGGTGGATTTACACCCATCTCCCTCTGGCCGCCGCCGTGGCTGCATCCGGGGTGGCGATGGAGCGCGCCGTGGCCGAAGCCGGCCACGGGCCGATGCGCGGAGCAGACAGATGGCTCCTCGTGGGCTCCGTGGCGACGGTTTTCGCTTGCCTGGCATTGATCCAGTTTGCCGGTGCGGCAAGAGGGTCTCCGCAAAGCCGGACCGTGGTGATGAGCCGCCTGATCGGGATCCCGTTTCTGATAGTGATCGGTTTTCTCTCTGCCCTCGAGCCTGCGTGGGTGGGGCTCGGGGTATTCGGGATCTGTGTTGCCGAGCTGGTCGCCGACATGAGTGCTTCATTGTCCGATGACGTCGGGGTGATGAGGGCGAGCACATGACCGCAGACAACGACGCGAGATCGATCGAGATTTGGGACGACCCCGAATCGGGCGCGTACCTCGTCGAGGTGGATGGCTCGCAGGTGGGCAAGGCCGAGTACCGCATGCGTGGAGGACGGCATTGGTTCGTCCACACCGAAGTCGATGACGAATACGAGGGCACGGGCATCGGAACGAAGCTGGTCCAGTTTGCACTGGACGACGTGCGAGCCAAGGGCGGTTTGGTCGTGCCCATCTGCCCGTTCTTCGCGGCCTACTTGCGGAGGCACCCCGAATACGAGGAGATCGTCGATCGGGAGATGACGGATAGGGTGGAGCGGTCTCGCCGCGAACGGGAAGTCTGAGCCGGGTCAGACCTCGACCCTGAGACCCGGGGTGCCGCGGATCACCTCGGGACCATCGACCAGGGACTCGAGATGGGCATGGAACTCGTCGAGGTCGACGTCGCGGTGACTCGGGTCGTGGTGGAACGTCACCAACTTCTCCACACCAGTCATCTCGGCGAAGGCCGCCAGGTGTGAGACCCCCGTGTGGCCCCAGCCGACCCGTTCTCGGTATTCCTCGTCGGTGTACTGGGCATCATGGATGAGGACGTCGGCGCCTTGCGCCAGTCCGAATCCCGACGTCCAGTCGGGTCCATTGGGAAAGTCACGATGACCGAGGGCTGGCTCGTGGTCGGGCATGTAGACCAGCGCTGAATCGTCCTCCACCAAGCGGTAACCGAGAGTCGAGCCCGGGTGTGTGATCAAGTCGGCGGTCACGTGTATCGAACCGAGTTGGAACTCACCGGGCACCACGTCGTGGAACATCACGTTGGCCAGGTCGCGCACGCGGATCGGGAAGAGCGGTGGAGAGAGATAACGGGAGATTCGCTCGCGGAGGGTCCTCGTCGTCGAGATCGGTCCCCAGACGTGTACCTCGACATCGGGATCGAGCAACGGGGGGAAGAACGGAAGACCCTGAACGTGATCCATGTGCAAATGGCTCAACAGGATGTCGACACGATCGGCGGGACCGGTGTCCGCCTGCAACGGGCGCAGCCCGCTGCCGCCATCGAGGATGACGAGACGGTCACCGGCGCATTCCACCTCCACCGCGGAGGTGTCACCGCCGTAGCGGACTGTGTCGGGCCCGGCGACGGCTATCGAGCCGCGCGTCCCCCACAATCGGAACCTCAATCCCCGATCTCCCAGAAGGTGGCGAAGACACCGAGGAATCTCCCGCCCTGACCCTCGACCGGGATCGCAGACACCGCGACGTCCCTCCATATGCCGTCCATCCCGCAGTACCTGACCGAGTCGTGGGACGGCGATCTCTTGTTCAAGGCCGAAACGATCGGGAAGTCGTGCTCGGCGAGTGGGCCTCCGTCGAGGGTCGTGACCCGGAACATCTCGCTGAGTTGGTCCGCGTGGATCGGCCCGGCGTCGTCGAACTGTATCCCGAGCAGACCTTCGGCCGGCTCGTTGTAATAGATCAGGTTGCCGTGCCCGTCCATCAGCCACATCGGAATTGTCAGATAGCTGGCCACCTGGCGGAGCAGGATCATCTCCACCGGCTGCTGAGAGCGCATCGGGTCAAACTACCCGTGGCCGCGACTCTTTGGCATAAACACTGAACGAATTTAGGCGAGATCCGGTCGATGGCGCAGCATCGACATTGTGGCGACCTGCTTTCTTCCGTGGTCACTAGTTGTTATCTGCCTCAGTGCGGGGCGAAAGGGGTTGGGACCCATGACCGGGAGGATTCAAACGCGTGTGGCGATATTCGCTGCGCTCGCCGATTTGGCTGCCGTGATGGTGCCCGCAGGGCTGGCGGCAGGTGCGGACGGGATGCGGTGACAGGCGATCCATCGGTAGTGCTACTGACTCTGGGAAGACAGGACAAGGTCACCTGGGAGGAGAGTACCCAGGGAATCACCACTCGACGGAACGACTGTCGGGCGGTGGAATTCGCCGACAGCCCCGAGCTGCTCGTCGTGTCGCCCATTGGGGGCCAGCTCGGCGAGGTGAAGGACGGTCTCGGCGTCCAGGGCCCAAATGACGGCTCAGGTGAGCCATGTGGGCGAATCGAAGACGGTGAGGGGTATGTGCGGCGAAAATCCGTCCCGACGTTGCCGGCGAACACGTGCCCGCGATTCACCCCGATCTTCGTGTCCAGCTCCAGGTCCGAGTCCAGGATCTGTTGCGCCGCTCGCAGGAAACGTCCCTCGTCGTCGTGCTGACTCACGGGGATACCGGCGGCGATGATGATCTTCCCTCGATCGGCATCGATGTCCGAGGCGAGGAATGTGATCCCCTCGGCGTCCCCCGCTTGCTGGACGGTCTTCACCAGCCTGCGGAGCTTCTCACCGACCCGCTCGGGTCCTTCCACTGCAGTCGACCGAGAGAGGTGGGATCGGCCCACTGGGCATCTTCGAGGATGACAGCACCACCCCGGAACTCCTCGATCTCGAGTTCCTCGGCCACCCCGCCCACCGTGGCCCAGCAGACCGGGGCGCACACCAGCCGTGAGTGCACCTCGACCTCTCCTGGAATCAGGTCGACAAGCTGAGACGCTGAACCGTCCTCGGCTTCTGCGATGACGACGACCGACTCGCCTGAGGCGACACGCTCCACCGCGCGTGTGAATTCGGCCGTCGCTCCCTCGCCCATTCCTCAGAAAGCTAGTAGTCGAGATGTTGCTCTGACGGTGAAACCAGAATCTGTCGTTGGTGAGGTTCGAGATTCTCCCCACATGAGAGCGGCCCGAGCTGCCCACGCCCAGCATGGTGAAGTCCGAGTACCGCCCTGTATCCTCGACTGGAGGGCCCGTAGCTCAACCTGGTCAGAGCAGCGGACTCATAATCCGTCGGTTGCAGGTTCAAATCCTGCCGGGCCCACAAATCATCTACCAGGAAGAACGGTCAAAAACCGCCTCTGACCTGTCGGAACGCCGTTTCTCGTCATTTTCCCGTGGTCTCGCGTCATTTCGCGTCATTCTGCTACATTTCGCTTGTCGCGTGACACAGACGTGACACAGAACTACCAGCGGACCGACGACGGACGGAGACAATGGGCAGCATTCAGAGGATCGAGAGACCGAAACCGTGGCGGGCGCGGTATCGAGCGCCGGACGGCCGTCAGCACTCGCGCAGTTTCACCCGCAAGGTGGACGCCGAGAAGTGGCTGAGATCGGAGGAGGGAAATGCCGACCGGGGCGAGTGGGTGGACCCGACCGCGGGGAAGGTCACATACCGGGAGTGGTCGGATCGGTGGCTGTCCGGTCTCCACTCGGTGAAGCCGAAGACTCTCGCCGGGTACGAGTCGCTGCTCCGCTCCCGGGTGCTGCCCGTCTTTGCCGGGACCGAACTACGGCGGATCACCACGACCGCGGTAAGGGAATGGGTGGCCGCGATGGTGGACGAGGGGTTGAGCCCGGCGAGGACACGACAGGCTCTCCAAGTGCTGCACGCTTCGCTCGACGTTGCCGTCGATGACGGTCTGCTCGCCCGGAACCCGACCGACCGGGTGAAACCTCCTCCGGTCCGGAAACGTCGTCAGCTCTTCCTCACCGCCGACCAGCTCGACGCTCTGGCCGACGCCGCGGAGGGGCTGCAGGAGGGCGCTGGTGCCCTGATCCGGTTTCTCGGGTACTCCGGGCTGCGCTGGGGGGAAGCCGTGGCTCTCAGATGGGACGCGGTAGACGCAGAACGGCGCCGGGTGAGGGTGAGGGAGTCGGCCACCGAGATCAGCGGCAAGCTGGAATGGGGAGCGCCGAAGACCCATGAGGTCCGGATGGTGATTGTTCCCCGGTTCGTGGCCGACGGGCTGGTGGCAGGTGTAGAGAATTCAACACCTGAGGGCCTGGTGTTCACCGCCCCGCGCGGTGGGCCGCTTCGCCACTCCAACTTCACAAAGGGCGTGTGGCTGCCCGCGGTGAAAGCCGCTGAGAGCGTCCCTGAGGGGCTCCTAATCCACGATTTGAGGGACACGGCGGCATCCCTCGCCATCTCCGCGGGCGCCTCGATCAAGGCCGTACAGCGGATGCTCGGCCATGCGTCCGCGGCGATGACGCTCGACACTTACGGGTCACTGTTCGATGAGGACCTCGAAGACCTCGCGGACCGGATGCAGGAGCGCTACGGCCCGGGCAGGGGCGACAACGTGGTCCGCCTCTCCAGGTCATAGATCAGGCGCGCGGATCCGGTGATGCATTGGTGCGACGCAACGTGTTTGCAACCTGTGTGAAGGTGGGACCGCCCGGTCTACTAGTTACCGAGACCGCAGGTGTGCACTCGTCTGTGTTCCCAGGGGTGTTCTTATCAGATCACCTTGTGAAGCTCGTTCGGAATCGGTCCCAGTCCGCGGTCTTATGATTGTGGCCAACGACAGCGGAGGCATGCGATTTTTCCACCAGACCTCAATCAGACGATTGACGAAGATCACGCCGCATTGGATGCACTACTGCAGGGCGACCCAGAGCCGAAGAAGAAGATGTTTTCTCGCCACGATGACGTCAGCCTCGCTAACCCTCTAGGTCCGGCAGTAGTAGGTCGCCAGGCGGTCGAGCGACAGCTCGACGGGGTGGCCTCTCAGCTCAGGGAGGGCGAGCCTCAACACTTTGAACGGATCGCCGAGTACGCGAGCGACGATTTGGCGTACATCCACGAGATTGAGCACTGCCCTGGCGTAAAATTGGCCGGAGCCGAGCACTCGAGGCCGTTTTCCCTTCGTGCGACCACGATATGGCGGCGAGAAGACGGCGGCTGGAAGATCGCCCATCGCCACGCGGAT
>DATKCZ010000007.1:0-17809 GCA_035512955.1 Acidimicrobiia bacterium | reverse complement strand
GTCGAGGAGCTCTGTCTCGTCGAGATCGGCGACCAGAGTGGCGAAGGTGGCGCCGATGTCCCGCTCCTTCATCTCCCCGGTGATGGAGAGTCCGCCTACGTACGCCCACGTGTCCTTGTCGGTCTTCAACCATGCTTCGCGGAGGGTGTCGTTGTCTCCGATGAAGTCCTGAATTGCGTTGGCCATTGTCTTCCTCCTCGGTGTGAACAGTCGATAACTTCGCCTGTTCGGTGTTTCGTGACCTGGGGTTTCACCCTCTGAGCACACCGGTTAGCCGTACCTACTTTGTAATCAGCAGGTCATCGGTTCGACTCCGGTACGCGGCTCTAGGAGACGGAGAATCCCTAGCCATGCGGCCGCCTTCCCGATGTGCGTATGCTCGTAGTGCGCGTCTCCAATGGGGAGACAAGGAAGAGAGAGAGGGATTGGAGAATGCGTCAGAGACTACGTACGCGTTCGCTCGTGCTGACGCTCGCCCTGGTGGCGGGGATGCTCCTAGGACCAGCCGTTGCCAACGCTCACCCAGTGAGCCAGTTCGGGGAGCCGGTGTGCTTCGGGATGCGGATAAGTCATGGGTCAGCGTCTTTCAATGCCCACGAAGGACACGGGTTGACGCCGGGGGAACGTGTCGCTGCTTTGCAGGAGGTGGTCGACTTCATCCTCGGTGGTGGTGGCTCACCTGAAGAGGTCGCGCTCGTCGAGGAGTTCTTCGGAGAGTCCGTGTCGGTCAAAGAGTTCATTAGGTTCGTGAAGGTGAACTGCTCGGACGATCCGATCCTCCTGCCGTTCTAGACACACAAAGAGCAACCCCCCGAAGTCCACCTGAGCAGGCGGTCGACGGGGGGTTCGCTTATTCGGACACCATCCCCTGCGGTAGTTCGCCGGGTGCGCGAGGCCGGTCCCGGTCAACTCACCGGATTCCATCACCCAGCCCCACGCTCTCGCCTGAGCCCACTCGGATCGATCCCTCAGGCTCACCACTTCGATGTCGGGCCAGCCGCGCAGTACCTCGAGGAGTTCAGTCATCCCGGGTGTGACGTCGACGCATGTCAAGGGACGGCGACGCTAGGTCTAGATGCCGAGGCGGTCGAGAAACGCAGGATCGAACAAGTCGACGAGCTCGTCGTCGGCTCGGATCATCCTCCGGTACCTCTCGATGATGGCGTCCAGGTCGGCGAGGATCTCGCCGTGGTGGGCGTTCCCGGCTCGGGTCGTCTCGCGGGCCATGCCGTCGAGGACATGAATGCCCGCCATCCGCGGGAGTAGGTCGCCGGCCAGCCAGGCAGCGACCTCCTATTGAAACGCCTCGGCGGTCACACCCTTGGTGACGATGTCCGATGCCAGGTCACCTATCACCGAGACCATCTCGTGGAGCCCTTGGCGGTCCAGCCCGGTGATCGGCGCGGCCGGCCGCGCCTTGGCGATGCCGCGTTCGATCGACTCGTCCTCGCTGTCATACCGCAGGTTGTGCATGCTCCACGTGTCGATGAAGGGCGCGGTCCTCACGATGCTCGGCTCTCGTCGGTCATCCCGTCTCCTTCCTGGGTCACCAACTTTCGTCGGTCGTGTTTGGCGTTGGCGTACACGTTGTAGAACTTCTCCGTGTCACCGATGGCGATATCGAGAGCCCGGCGCAGCAAGCCGTCCAGCTCAACGGCCATCAGACGGGCAAGCGAGATATCAGCGACCAGTGACGCCGGGATCTGGTCGAGCTTGTAGGCGAGCTGCATTCGCGGCTCGAGCGATTCCAGCTCGACCATGGCGACGGTGACTCAGCGTCGAACGCGGTCGTAGTCGCCGCGGTGGAATGATGAGTGTCTCTGTGTGATGGTTCCCTCCAAAGATGCGCGAACAACGGATAACTTTCCGCTGTTCGGTGTGTTCTGACCTGGGGATTCGCCCTCTGAGCACACCGGTTAGCCGTACCTACCTTGTAATCAGCAAGTCATCGGTTCGACTCCGGTACGCGGCTCTCTCCCAAATACTGCTTCCGGGGACGGGGGAGTCTTACCCTTTCGCTGATGTTGAGTGATGAGGGCAGGGCGATCCTCGACTTCGAACGCGCCTATTGGCGCGAGCCCGGCCCCAAAGACCAGGCAATCGAGATGCGTCTCGGCCTCACCGCCGAGATCTATTACGAGCGGCTCCGGCTGCTGGTGGGCACCGCGCAGGCGTTGGCTTACGACCCACTGACCACTAAACGTGTCTTGTCACTCATCGAGGAACCCAGGGCGACAGGGCTCGCCATCTGATGACCAACAAGGGAAAACACGCCTCGCAGACCCCCGGAACCTTCTATCGGGACCTGGCCATCATGATCCTCGGGATCCTCCTCGTGGGTGCCGCGGTCTTCTTCCTGCTCTATCTGTTCGCCGACGCGCCGGCCACCGGTCCCACCACGACCACAACCACCATCCCTGAGACGACCACCACCGCACAGAGCGTCACCACCACGACCGAGGACGGTGCCACTACCACGTCCACCCTCGCCTCCACCAGCACCACGGTGGCGGTGAGACCCCCCGCCGAGGTCACGGTGGTCGTCTTCAACTCGATGGGCCTCGATGGGGCGGCGGGACGGCTCACCTCGGAGCTGGCGTCGGCTGGTTATCAGACCATCACGCCGGACAACTACACCCCGGAGCTGGATCCATCGCGGATCTGGTACCGGGAGGGGTTCGCCGCCGAGGCGGCGGTGCTCGTCGACTTCGTGCCGGGGGCGACGATCGAGCCTCTGCCCGACGAGTCGGTCGAGGAGGGAGCTGACGTCGTATTGGTGCTGGGTACCGGATACAGCGAATGACCCTTCGTAGGGTCGGTTTCGGGCGTCGGTTCCCCCGTGCCTGGCTGGTTCCGATCGGCGCGCTCACGGTGCTGCTCGGGGTGGCCGCCACCGGACGGTTGAGCAGATCGATCGCCGCGGACCTCATCGCCTGGTGGCCGGTGTGGCTGGGTCTCTCCGTCACGGCCTACCTGGTGAGGGACCGAAAGGTTGGCCAGCTGCGGGTCTCCGGTCTCGTCCCGATCGCCGCGCTGGCGCTGGTCGGGCTCTTCGCCTGGGGCCATGTCGCCGGATGGTCGATCATGCCCTCGGCCGCGCACCGTCTGGTGGGCCCCGACCCGACCGGCTTCCAGGATGCATCGATCGAGGCCGAGATAGACGGTGTGGTCGTGGTCTCAGGCGGATCCGAGTTCCTCTATGGGGTGGAACCGATCAAACGGGGTGGCCGTGTCGGGATCCCCGACGCAGCTGAGCAAGTGGTCGACAGCTTCGTGTCCGTCGCCCTCCACCCTCCGCCAGACCCCGGGCTGTACAGCTACGCCGGGTGGGCCCTGACCCTTTCCCCCATACCCCGCTGGTCGCTGACACTGGGTGGTGACCTGGATGCAGAGCTCTCGGACCTCACTGTGGAGAGTCTCGAGATCGGGGGCAGCGGCGTGGTCACTCTGGGGGAGGCCGATGCCGAGACGCCGGTGACGGTCACCGGCTCGTTTCGCCTCGTCGTACCCCAGGGGGCGGCCGCCCGGGTGGTTGGCCAGGCCTCGGTGCCGGACACGTGGACACTGACCATCGATGGCGCCTCTTCGCCCGGTGGGGGCGAGGGCTGGGTGATCTCGGTGATGCCCGGCGCCACGCTGAGGGTGGTCGAGGGGTAGGGGGCCACCCGACACCACCAGTTACAATCGCCGAATCGTGTTAAGCGACCGGCTCCGGCAAACCGCGATCGTCGTCTGGACCGCCGTCGGGGCGGTTGCCCTCGGTTGGGTGTTCCTCAGGGTGGCCGAGTCGATAAGGATCATCTGGCTGCCGATCGCGTTCGCTGCAGGGATCGTCTTCCTCCTCGAGCCGGCGGTCAAGGTGTTCGAACGTCTCCATCTGCCCCGCTTCGTCGGGGCGATACTGGCCTTCCTGGTGATGGTGGCGGTGATCGTCGCCATCAGCGCCCTGGTTTGGCCAACGGTGCAGGCCCAGGGTGTCGAGCTGATCGAGCAACTCCCCGACCTATATGTCTCGGTGGTCGACTGGCTGCGAGAGGTGGCTGCCCGGTTCGATCTCAACATCGACGAGCTGCTGTCCCAGGAGGCGATCGAGGCCTGGTTGCGCGACCCGGCCAATCAGGAGACGATTCAGAACCTCCTCTTCGGGTTCGGGGTGGGAGCCGGGGTGGTCATTCGGGGGGTCACCGAGACCATCGCCGTCATCGGACTCGCCCCGGTCCTGGCCATCTACCTGCTCATCGACCTGAATCGCTTCAAGGCCCGCTCGCTCGAGTTGACCCCACCCAAGCACCGCGCCGAGGTGGCATACGTGAGTCGCGAGGTGGGGACTGCCCTGGGTTCTTTCGTCCGCGGCCAGTTGCTGGTGTCACTGGTGGTCGGGATCGCCTCCAGTGCAGGCATGTGGTTAATCGACCTTCCCTTCTGGCTGCTGATCGGGATCATCGCCGGTTTCCTGAACCTGATCCCCTTCCTGGGACCGGTGGTGGGAGGCGCTCTGGCGGCCCTGGTAGCCCTGTTGAACGGCGACCCCTGGCAGGCGTTCTGGGCCGTCCTGATCATGATCGCGGTGCAACAAGTCGACAACCACCTCATCACCCCGATGATCCAGAGAGCTCGTGTCAATCTCTCACCGCTGGTGATCGTCCTCGCCCTGATCATCGGTGGTGCCCTGGCCGGTCTGCTCGGGGTCCTGGTGGCCGTGCCGCTGACGGCTGCGGTCCGGATCCTGGTCGGCCACCTCTGGCGAACCCGTGTCCTGGGCCAATCGTGGCAGGAGGCGAGCGAGGCCATGATCGAGGTGACCGAGCCTCCGGAGCGGCTCGCCCGGATCAGTCGGAAGAACCCCGATCAGACCCGTCTCTTCGATACCCAGGAACTGACAGAGCTCTCCGAGGAGGGACAGCCCGAGGAGGAGAAGGTCTAGACCTCGCCGAGATACGCCTGACGCATCTGGGGGTTGTCCAACAGCCCCCGTGCAGTGTCGGCGAGCACGATCTGACCGGGTTGCAGGACATATCCCCGGTCGGCGATGGAGAGCGCCATGTTGGCGTTCTGCTCCACGACGAACACGTTCGTCCCGGTTTTGTTGATCTGGTCGATGATGTCGAAGTTCTGGGCGACCAGGACCGGTGCCAGCCCCATCGACGGCTCGTCCATCAGCAGGATCTTGGGGCGTGCCATGAGTGCTCTGCCCATCGCGTCCATCTGCTGCTCGCCGCCGGAGAGCGTCCCGGCCTTCTGACCGAACCGCTCCTTCACCTGGGGAAGAGCTCGAAGATTTGAGACGGGGTGTGACCCGCCAGATTCAGGCCATCGAAGACGACCTGGCCCGAGTCGGGCCGGAAGATCCCCGACACGACGTTGAAACCCAATCTCCTTCTTGGCCTACGGTTCGGGGCATGGCACGCGAGTCCATGGTGATCGAGGACGGTGTCGATGGATCGAGGTCGGTTCCCAGGCCCAAATCCGGCTGGATCCTCGCAGCAGTCGGCTTTGTGTTCGGCCTGGGTGTGGGGGTGGTGGTGACCTATCCCGCCGACGTCCCGAGCGAGGTGGGGGTGGTCACCGAGCCGGCAATCGACCAAGACGTGACCCCACCGGAGGACCGGTCCAATGTCGGGATCTCAGGCGCCGTCTCCGGATTCCCGGATGCGTTGGTCGGAGTCGGCGACGGAGTCGGAAGTGGTCTCGACCATCTCCTATGGCCGCTGAGAGGACCTCTGGTCGTACATTCCATGACGGGGGGTTCGAATGTCCGCTTCGATGCCACGGGTCAGTTCCTGGCGATGTCCGAGCAGGTGCCGGATCTGGATGGTCTCCTGTTGTCGATGGGCCGGTTCAACGGCATCCGACCCGTCATCTCCGCTGTCACCAGCTTCGCCTGGCACGACTCGGTGTCGGCAGAGTTGTCGTTCACCACGGAGACCGACGGGGTATGGGCGCTCTTTCGTGTCTCGGCGAATCTGACCCCGAGGCCCGTCACCACAGAAGCGATCGACGGCGGATCCGTGGCGGCTTGGGGGGACTGGGGATTTGCCATCCAGACCGAAGGCGACATGGTGGTGTTGCTGACACCCGACGGAAGGCTGAAGGACGTCGAGCCCGGAGTTGCCTTGGCATCGCATCACACAGGCTGGATACTCGTTGACGACGATGGTCTGAAGCTCCTGTCGGCTGGTGGGGGGGTGCGGGGTATCGACTCGCCATCGGCTCCGGTTGGCCGGGCTCTCACCGCCTCGTTTGCCCCCGATGGGCGAAGGGTTGCGTTGGGCGGCACGGCTGGAGTGGCGGTGTTGGACACCACCGGCGAGTCCGATGTGAGCATGGCGTCGAATCAGCCCTCGCCGTGGGTGGCGTGGTCGTCCGATTCCCGCTTTGTGATCGCTCCCGGCCCGAGCGGAGTGGTGGTGCACGACCTCGACTCGGGGGAGACCAGCAGGATCCTGGTCGGGCACACGGTGGTGGCCGCCGACGTACTTCCCGTCTCGGCTTCCTAGAGTCGACGGATGGCTGGAAACGGGACCACAGAGGAACTGGCGGCGAAGGACTCGTATCTATCCAGGGCGGAAGGTCGTGTCCTCGAGGTGTCCCAGGATGGCCTCTTCCTCGACCGCACCGTGTTCTATGCCCGCGGCGGGGGTCAGCCAGGAGATGTCGGGGCGATCGTCTGGGATGGCGGATCGGTCGAGGTGGTCGACACCATCCGCAGGGACGCCAAGCCCTTCCACGTCGTGGCCGCCGACTCGGTGCTACCTGACCCCGGCACGCCTGTCGAGGGGGCCATCGACTGGGATCGCCGCTATGTCACCATGCGCACCCACACCGCCCTCCATGCGCTCTCCGGGGTCATCTACCGCGACTTCGGGGCCAAGGTGACCGGGGGCAACATGACCCCCGGTGAGGCGAGGATGGACTTCGAGCTCGACTCGATATCTGTCGAGTTCGGCAACAAGGTCGAGCGCAGGCTCAACGAGGAGCTGGTGAAGGGCTATCCGACCGAGATCATCGTGATGGCCCGTGAGATCGCCCTCCAGGACCCAGACTTGATCCGGACCAAGGTCAACCTGATACCCGAGTTCGTCACCGAGATCAGGGTGGTCGACATCAAGGGTCTCGACCGACAGGCCGATGGAGGCACTCATGTCAATTCGACCCTCGAGGTGGGGCGGGTCGAAGTGGTCAAGACCGAGTCGAAGGGCAAGGCGAACAAGCGAATGAGGATCCGGGTCACCGATCCAGTGGATCTGTGACCCCCCGCCTTGGCAGGTGCTAGGTACCGGGACTGGATTGATCGATACTGGGCCCTTGTACCTGACACCCACTACCGGTGACGCCTCATGATCGACTTCATCCTGGGTTTGGCTCTTGCCGCCATGCTGGTGCGCGGCTGGATGCGAGGATTCGTGCGGGAGATTCTCGACCTGGTGGGTCTGGTCGTCGGTATCTGGATTGCCTTTCGGCTCTCGGCACCGTTCGGCGACTTCCTCACCGACAGTTTCGGGGTGGGCCCCGAGGTGGCCCGTATCGGGGCGGGAGTCGTGCTCTTCGTGCTCTTCGGCGCCCTTCTCAGCATCGCCGCCAGCTATCTGTCGAAATTGATGAACCTCCCCGGTCTCTCCATGGTCAACCGGGTGGGCGGGGCTGCGGTGGCCGTCGGCTGGGGTGTGGTCGTGGTGCTGATCGTGTTCAGCTTGATCTCGGCCCTCCCGCTGCCCAGCGACTGGCGTGACCGTTTCGACGAGTCGAATGTCGCCCAACTCATCGCCGGGGAGGAGGCGTTGCCCCGTCGTCTCTTCGAGTCTCTGGCCGGTGACAACGTCATGTCGGCGATGGCCTCGCTCCGGGAGATCTTCGGGTCACCTCGGGCAGTGCCCGAGGGGGTCGAGGTCCTCGAGATCCCTCCGGCGAGAAGCGACGAGATCCGTCAGGTGAGGGGTGAAGCCGAAAAGCTCGTGGGGCGTCTCAACGAGCACCGTGTCGGGGTCGGTCTCGGCGCGGTGCAGGTCGTCGAGGCCCTGACCGACCTGGCCGAAGACCATGCCGTCGGGCAATACACGTCGGGGCGTCTCCAAAGGCTGCAGGATTGTGCGACCACTCTCGCTCAGCGGTCGTACCAGGTGATCGAGTGTGACAACGGGGTGGGGTTGGCCGGGACCGCGGTGGCGGCCTACGAGGGGATCTTCGAGTCGGCGGGTGGACGTTCGATGATCGAATCCCCCGGCTTCGACCGGGTCGGGGTGGCGGTCGTCGAAGGGCCTACCGGCAGGCTGGTGGTGATTCTCCTCGCAGGCTGAGCCCCGGTCATGGCACGGCGGGAACCCGCCGTGCCCTGACGCCGGCCACGAAGGCCACTCCGGTGAGCACGATTACCGCACCCACTATCTGCAGCGCCGAAGGTCGCTCGTCGAAGATCAGCGTCCCCCACAACATGGTCAGGGCGGGCTGAAGGAGGATGATGGTGGCGGTCTCCACAGCAGGTAGCCGGGGGAGGGCGTAGCCGATGGCCAGCCAGCCGACCACCTGGGAGCCGGTTGCCAGCGCGAGCAGCCAGCCGTGCGACGGCCAGCTGAAACCGAATTCGATGCCCGGGCCGACCAGACCGATGGCCAGGATGGCGATGAGGGCACCGAACGTCGCCTCCATGAGCGGTCCCGCCGCGGGGGCCTGCTCGTCGTTCGAATGGCGAAATCCGAGGATGAAGATGGCGTAGAACATCGCGGCGAGGAGGGCGAGGACCGTGCCCCGGACCGGGTTGACCCCGAAGGCATCGCCCTGTCCCAGCCCCGAGACCAGCGCCACGCCGAGGAGGATGACCGGGATGGCCACCATCGTCGTCCTGCGGGGCCGTTCGCCAAGGAGGACCCAGGCCGCGACAGCCACGAAGATCACCGAAGTGTTGGCGAGCAGTGTCGCCAGCCCGGCGCCGATGTAGTCGATAGAGCTGTGCCAGGAGAACAGGTCGGCGCCCATCGACAATCCTGCTCCTACGGCGATCCATCGACGTTGCGCCGGCCGACGATCCCCGCTCCTGCGCAGCCACCAGACCAAGAAGAGCAGCGGTAACGCATAGCCGGCCCGGTAGAAGGCACCGGTGAGGGCAGACACCTCGGACAAAGCGAAGAAGATCGCCGAGAAGGAGATCAACACCGCGCCACCCAAGGCGGCGAGCAGGGTCAAAGACTCGGTCCGGGAGCGGGCCGCGCCATCAAGACTCGGCGAGCTTTCTCAACTCGTCGAAGGACTCGTGCAAGGCGCCGATGAAATCGTCGGAGTCGGGGAGGGTGTCGTAGTCGGCCTGGACGCCCCAGAACAGCCGCCCGTTGTATGAGAACAGGGCCACCCCGATGCCGTGCTGGGCCCAGAGGGGAACCATCGGATAGCTGGCCAGCATCTGCGACTCCAGCAGATACATGGGGAATTGGGGCCCGGGGATGTTGGTCACCGTCATGTTGAAGGGGCGGATGCGCGGGCCGACGAGCCTGCTGGCCAGGGCGAGCAAGGTGATCGGGGTCCCCGAGCTCAACTCCACGATGGTGGCAGCGCCCAGTGCCTGGTTGGTCTGCTTGAGGTTTCTGGTCGACTCCTTGATCGCCTCGTACCTCGAGCTGGGATCGCGGTCCCCGATGGGCAGGTCGACGAGCCACATCGCGACCTGGTTGCCCATCTCGCCTTGTTGACCGGCGCTGCGGGTCGACACCGGATTCATCGCCCGGAACCCGACCCCGGATGGCTGATAGCCGCGGTTGTCGATGAGAAATCGACGAACCGCGCCCGCGGTGACGGAGAGGACGACGTCGTTCACCGATCCGCCGAGGCTGTTCTTGACCGCCTTGACGTCCGCCAGGTCCATCTCTGTCCAGTTGAAGCGACGGTTGGAGCCGATGTCCGGGTTGAGCGGTGTCCTGTCCGAGGGGGAGAGCCATCCCGAGCGCAGTGAGCTGATCGCCGCGGCCGACTTGTCGAGGGCGCGATCGGTGACCGCCCGACCCTCCCGGATCATCTCTCCGACATTGGTCAGCCCGTCGACGAGACGCCGGGTGAGACGCGCCGCCTCGGCCACGGCCAGCTGTGTCGGAGTGGGCGCCGGGCGGGGCACCCACTCCGGGGGGTGCTCGATCGTCGAGTCGGGGGAGACGTTGAGCAGGATGGTGGTGAGGTCGACTCCGCTGAGCCCGTCGATCATGCAGTGGTGGATCTTGGCGATGATGGCGAACCTGTCGCCGGAGAGCCCCTCAGCCACCCAAAGCTCCCACAGCGGCTTGTTCCGGTCGAGCTTGGTCGAGACGATGCGACCGGCGAGGTCCCGCAGCTGTTGGTCGGTCCCCGGCCGGGGCAGCGAGGTGTGCCGCACGTGGTAGTCGAAGTTGAAGTGCTCATCATCCACCCAGACCGGCCGTCGGTCATAAGGCACCCACTCGAGACGCTGCCGGTAACGGGGGATGTATTGCAGCTTCGAACGGATGTGGGCCCGGATGGAATCCATCTCGATGCCACCGTCAGCGGCCTTCAGCGGGGAGGCATCGAAGATGGCCACGCCGGTCACATGCATGTGCGAGGTCCTCGTCTCCAAAGCGAGAAAAGAGGCGTCCAGGTAGCTGAGGGGCTCGTAGTGGAAATCGGTCATGGACCATGTCGACGCTATCAGGCATGCCGCCGGGTAACTTCGTGCCGATGCTGATCGATATGCAGGTGGAGATTCCAAAGGGAAGCCGCAACAAGTACGAGCACGATCACGAGTCCGGCCGCATCTACCTCGATCGGATGCTCTTCACCGCCACCAGATACCCGGCCGACTATGGGTTCATCCCGGAGACCCTGGCCGATGACGACGATCCTCTCGATGCCCTCGCCCTGGTCAGTGAGCCGACCTTCCCCGGCTGTTGGATAACGATCAGACCGGTGGGGCTGTTCGTGATGGAGGACCAGGGGAGAGAGGACCTCAAGGTGCTCGGGGTCCCCCTAGGCGACCCCGTGTGGAGGAACGCCGAGGAGCTCGCAGATGTCCCCGGGCACCTCCTCCGCGAGCTCGAGCACTTCTTCTCCATCTACAAAGAGCTCGAGGGGAAGAAGACCAATGTCGAGGGCTGGCAGGACGCACCCGAGGCATACGCTGCCATCGAAAGGGCCCGGCGCGCCTACCAACCTGGGTGAAGTAGGCCCGCTCCTCAGGAGAGCCACCACGAGGCAGGGGTGGTTCGGGGTCATCCCCCATCGACAGCGAGGCACATTCTCAGCATGATTGGGGCATGGAAGCCCTTCTCGCCTCCCTCGACCCCTGGCTCATTTATCTGGTCGTTGGAGCCCTGACCTTCGGTGAGTCCGCGGCGTTTCTCAGTCTGGTCTTCCCCGGGGAGATCGCCTTGGTGGCCGCGGCCGCACTCGGGCTACCGGCCGGGGTGGGCCCGATCGAGCTCGCAGCGGTGGCCACCCTCGGCTCGGTCGCCGGGGGAGCGTTCGGTTATGGGATCGGGCGTCGCTACGGGCCGGGGCTGATGAGTTGGGAGCCGATCTCCCGCCGGCTAGGCGCCAAGATGGTTGAGCTGCGTCCCATGCTCTCCGGCCCGGAAGCCGGAGCTCTGGTCCGGTGGCCCGGTTCAACCAGATAACCCGGGCACTCGTGCCGGCTCTTGCCGGCATGGCCGAGATGGGCAGGTTGAGGTTCGCGGTGGCCAATGGCATCGGAGCCCTGTTGTGGGCCTCGGTCTTCACCGCCATCGGCTTCTACGCGGCCGAGTGGTGGCGGTCCACATCGGGGTTGGTGCACATCGCGATGGCGGTGATTCTGCTCTCCGGGTTTGGGGGATGGCTCGTGCTGAGGTGGCGGCGGCGGAGCCTGGCCGACCCGGAGCCATCCCCGGATAGCTGAGTCGTCCTCCAACCAATCGCGTGGCACCGTCGGTCCCGCCGCACCCTCGTGCACCTGAACAGGCACCGGGGCGGCAGCCTGGTTGAATGAACCGATGCATCGCTCGCGGCCTGCCTGGTTCCGCCACCCTGGTGGGGGGCGGTGAGCGAGCTCATCGAAGAATACGAGCTGGTACTGCTGGTTCTCGGCCTGGCCGCCTTCGGAGTGGTGGGCTTGCCCTACGTCCTCAGACGGCGGCCGCTGTCTTATCCGATCATCTTCGTGGCGGGTGGAGCAATTCTCTTCTCGCTTCCCCTCGGGCTCATCCGTCCGGACCCGATCGAATTTGCCGACGCCACCGAGACGCTCACCGAGATCGGAGTCATCACCGCCTTGATGGGTGCCGGGCTGGCGATCAACCGGGTGCCGGGCCGGAGATCGTGGGGATCGACCGTCAAATTGCTGGCGATCACGATGCCGCTCACCATCGCCGCAGTCGCCGGATTGGGCCTCTGGGCTCTGGGGCTCACTCCGGCGGCATCAGTTCTCCTCGGCGCGGTCCTCGCCCCCACCGACCCGGTGCTGGCGAGCGACGTCCAGGTCCCGGCGCCGGCCAGGGATGACGACGACGGCGATGAGGTGCGCTTCGCCCTCACCTCCGAGGCTGGGCTCAACGACGGACTGGCGTTCCCTTTCACCAACCTCGCCATCCTCATCGCCCTCAACGGGGTGGCGCCTGCGGGTTGGCTGGGCGACTTTCTCTTCGTCGAATTGGTCTACAAGCTCACCGTGGGGCTATTGGGGGGTTTGGTGGTCGGAAGGCTCTTGGCGCTGGCGATTTTTGCCCGCCGCTCACCCCTGCCCAGGACCAGGGACGGGATGATCGCCCTCGCCGCCACTTTGATCGCCTACGCCGGGACCGAGATGGTGGGCGGCTACGGGTTCCTGGCCGTGTTCGTGGCTGCGGTCGTCATCCGCAATCAAGAACGGAAACACTCCTACCTCGAGATGATGCACCAGTTCTCCGACCAGATCGAACGCTTGTTGAGTGCCATCGTCCTCATCCTGTTCGGAGGGGCTCTCACCAGCGGGATCCTCGGCTACCTGGACTGGCGGGGAGCTTTGGTCGCGGTGGCGATCGTCCTCGTCGTCCGCCCTCTGGCCGGGATGGCGGGACTGGCACGCTCTCCCATGCCCGGCCGCGAACAGGCCGCCATCGCCTTCTTCGGGATTCGGGGGGTTGGCTCGTTCTATTACCTGGCCCATGCCTCCAACCAGGTGGAGTTCATCCAGATCGAGCAGGTATGGGCGATCACCGCCCTGGTCGTGGTGATCTCGGTGGTCGTCCACGGGGTGACCGCGACACCCGCCATGGCCTACATCGATCGACGAGCCGAGACGGCTCGATGATGACCTTTGGGCTAGTTCACTGACAGCCCTGTCCGTCTAGTAGTGCCTGCGTAGGCTCCACTGTCTGACCGCCCTTCGCTCCTGGCGATGAGGTAGCCCTCGGCCCGCTCCGCCAGCTCGTAACGTCCCACCAGCGCCTGGAATCGGGGACCGTGGCCGGCCGCCTCGAGATGGGCCAGCTCGTGGACGACCACCCAGTCGAGGACCCATCCCGGCACAGTGGCGAGGCGGCTCGAGATTCGGATCCGCCTCTCTCCTGGCGTACAGGAGCCCCACCGCTGCTTCTGTCGATGGGACCACACGATCTCGACCGGCCTCGGGAGGCCGTATCGGCTGGCGAGCCGGGCGGCGCGCTCGGTGAGGTCCACGTCAGCCGAAGTCGCCTTGCGGGCAACCCGGGTGGTGACCGCTTCGACCAGCCTGGCCTCTTCTGCGGGGTCGAGACCATCGGGGACCAGCACCCGTATGCGACCTTGGGTGAGGGAGCCCGAGACGGTCCGCTTGCGTCTCTTGCTCCGGATCACGTCGATTGGCAAGTCGCTCATGCCGGGACCGTAGGACCCGACCCGGACAGATTCGGATCTTCGTCCCAGTCCGGGGTGAGGGTATACCCCGATATACGGCTGGTTGGGGCGGTCGGACAATGACCGCATGAGTCTCATGAGAGAGGAGCGAGTCGTGCGGTGGCAGCCAACGGTCAAACAGCGGGTAGCAGTCGGAGTCGTGGGGCTGGTGCTGGTCCTGGTCGGCATGGGCGCCTGGTCGATCGAGACCGAGTACGGAGGGAATGCAGTCGGGGGATCGGAGCTCTCTGGAGGGGTTACCCGTGTGTTCGACATCGACGAGAGTTCGGTCGACGCACAAGGTCATGCTGTCACCACCATCGTGTTCGAAGGCACCGAGGCGGAGGCAGAGGCCTTCATGACCCGGCGGTGGAACGAAGGGAGGAACTACCTGATCCCGGGGTTGGTCTTCGGGTTCGGGATCCTGGTGTTCCTGGCCGCGTTCCTCCCGCCGGGGAGACGCAAGTAGAGATCGGCGCCCTCGCCAGGATTCGAACCTGGGACACCCGGTTTAGGAAACCGGTGCTCTATCCCCTGAGCTACGAGGGCGTGAACTTGTGAACTGCCTGGTCAGGTGGGCTTTTTCCGCTTCTCGTCCAATTCTAGAACGTCGCGAGATTCGGGTTTGGGCCGCACCTGGGCCGCACCGTAACGAGCATCCATGCTGTCGGCCAAGGTCTCAAGGTCGTCATCGAACAGATGTGAGTATCGGTCCAAGGTGATCTGAGCCGAACCGTGACCGAGCATCCGCTGTACCGCCTTGACCGACGCTCCCGCCGAGATTGCCAGGCTCGCCGCGGTATGTCTGAGGTCGTGGGGCACCAGGTCAGCGAGACCACACTCTGAGGCTGCCGGCTGCCATACCCGGCGGAGGAAGTTCGGGGATCGAAGTGCCGCCCCGGTCGGAGATGTGAAGATGAGCCCGTCGCCATCGAGGAGCGGAGCCAGCTCCTCCACCAGAAACCGGGGGATGACGATCGTCCGCGCTCGGTGAGACTTCGGGGTGCCCCACACCAGCTCCCCGTTGACCAGGGTGGCCGACTCCCTGACGTGCACCCGACGTCGCATCGCATCGACCTTCTCGGGTCTCAATGCCACGGCTTCTCCCCACCGTAGGCCGGCATAGGAGAGAAGCTTCACCAGAACGCCGGCACCGTCCATGCGCAGTTCGCAGGTTTCGGCCAGGTCGGTCACCTGTTCGGCAGAAAGGAAGCGGGGCTGCCGCTCCTGAGTCTTCGGGACCTTTACCGTCGCTGCGGAGTTTCGACCGATGACACCATCGCTGAGCGCCTGGGACAGCACCGCAGAGACGACACGCTTCGCCTGGGCCATCCTTGACGCCGACAAACCTTCGGCGGCCATCTCGGCGATCCAGGAGCGCAGTAGGTCCGGTGTGATCCTGCGCAGCTCGACGCTCCCCAAGGTGGGCAAAATCCGCGAGTCGAGCAGTGACCGATATCCGGCCACCGTCTTCGGCTTCAACACCAATCCCCGGAATCATTCCTCGGCATACGCCCCGAGTCCAACCGCACCCGCGCTCGGGTCGACCCACAGACCCCGATCCTGTTTCTGAAGCTCGTCGCGAAGCCATCTCTCGGCGTCCACCTTGCGGCGCAGATCGACATTCTCGATCGGAATCGCACATATCTCAGACCGAGCGGTATCGGCACCTATTGAGTGGGCAGCGCGGCGATGTCGCACCTCATTTAGTGGCTGCATGCACCTGAGGCTTGGTTATGGAACTTCGTTTCCTGGGCTGAGGAACGCGTTGGCACCGCGAGTTGGCTCTCAAGCAAGCCGAACTGATCAATCGTTCTGACGTCATAACGCTCGCAGGCCCGAGCCGCACCGAACGGCACATATTCAGCTGGCGGGTGCTAGGAGCTACCGGTTGTGGGCGGGACAGGAAGGATCGTCTGTAGGTGAGCCGATTGACTTATGCGATTGTGCGGTAGAGCTGCCATTCGTCTGGGACCCCTTTGAGCTTGTGAGCTCCTCGGTCCTCGAACCTGATGCCAGATCCGATCATGGTTTCTCTAACCGTTCTTGAGACGAGGACTTCGCTGGGCCCGGCGAGAGACGAGATGCGCGCACAGATGTGTACGGTTGTGCCAGCCGGTTTGCTGTCGACAATTTCGACCTCACCGGTATGTAGTCCGGCTCGGATTTCTATACCGAGAGGAACGACATTTTCGATCATCGAATGTGCTGCATGGACAGCACGCGCTGTTCCGTCGAAGGTAACGAAGAAGCTGTCGCCTGCGGTGTTGATTTCCTGTCCACGCCAACGTTCGATTTCTGATCGGATGACCTCGTTGTGGCGATCCAATAGTCGGTTCCACTTCTTGTCGCCCATCTCGCTCAACAGGCCGGTCGAGTTCACAATGTCGGTTATCAATACCGTTGACAGGACCCTGTCAGGAGGAGGTTCTGATCTGCCCAAGGCTTTCAGAGCCTGGCGGTACTCCCTCAGATAATCATCGGAACGCGCCAAGTAATCGTCATCAAGTCGTTTCTTGAACAGCGAAGAGGCGAACACAGTCGCCCAGTCGCTCACCGGCATGATGTAATCGTCACCAGAGCGGGCATATAGCGACCAGAGTCGCGCGTGCTCTTCCGACCGGAAGAGATTCATCCGACTTCAGTTGAAGGCAGCGGACCCGCTTCGGGAACGAGCGAACGGTGAAGGCTGGTACCCGACCGTAGACTCGGGATCTACCTCGAGGACATCGCCGTTGCGTGTACGAATCCGGATCGGCTCTCCACAATCGAGACAGCGAGACTCGACCGTCACTTCGCGGTCCGGGAACAGCCAGCGCACGGCTAGCACCTCCATACCTCACTGGCCGTACCACTTCTGAATGCCGTCCACGCTGATCAAGTAGTGGGTGGGAACATTGCTAAACGGTGCCCACGACTCGATGTGATCAGTGTCATGAGCCAGCCAACAGGTCTCCGCAGGAGCGGCACTCGCAGTGGCACGCTGAAGTTCACGAGCCTCAGCGATGTCGACATCAATAGCGCCCGCAAGCTCCGTGTAGTGGGGTGCTCGCCCAGTTTGCACAAAGTGTTCGAGAATCGCCGAATAAGCAACTTGTGTCAGCTGGCCATCGGCCATCCCAAACTCCAGACGATCTCCCCTTGCCCACAGAGTACTCCCCGCCATCACAGCAAGCCCGGAGGCGAAGGCATAGCTGGCACATCCTGCTCGCGGTGGCCCGGCCGAACCAGCAGTCCCGGCTAGGTTATTCGCCGGGACGCCCCCGGAAACCACAGTACTCCTCAGGATGGGCGTCCCAGTCTGGCGGTCGTTTCTCAGGTGGCCTGCGGGAATTATCCAGTCGGTCCAGCAACAACCCGGTCCCGAAAGCAGCGGCCAGCAAGAGCACGGAACCCACAAGAGCGGAACTGCCTCGCGTCAGCACGAAGAACAACGCAACAGCCCCCATTCCGCCGGCAAATACCCAGAGAGTGGCCCGCACATATCTATAGGGAGTACCCAAGTCTGTGTCCTTCTGCCGCGTTGGATGCGACAGAAGGGATTCCACTAGTAACAGCGGAAGAACAAACGAAGAGACCAGTCCCAGATCACTGATATCGAGCGGTTCCGCTCACATCTGCGACCGTCCGCTATCGGCACGTATCGAGTGGACTTCTCGGCCCGCGTAACCTGCTGGCCACGGCAGGAGGGGTGCAGTGATCTACTGTCGATGTGATGCCAAGTGTCCGTGTGCGTGAACACAGCGAGCTGTCTCCGGACGTCGTTCTGGTCGCAGCGCGAGACTTCTCAGATCGGCGAGCTGAGATGTGGCCGGACGTTCATGTCGAGTACCTACAGGTACATGAGACTGGTGAGAACTATGCGGAGGTGACTGAGGGGAATCCGTGGCCCATCGGATACGTCTGGGAGCGGCTGCGCTATGACTGGTCGGATCCTCACGCCCTGCGAGGGAGGGTTATCGATTCCAACCTGTTCAAACCGGGGAGCACT
>DATKCZ010000006.1:0-68134 GCA_035512955.1 Acidimicrobiia bacterium | reverse complement strand
GTTGGACCATGCCGACACCCCAACCGTCGCCGGTGAGAAACCACACCTCATCGTCCTCACCGACATCCCAGGCTTGGAAGGCCACGCCGGAGGCACCCACCAAACCCTTCCACGGAGGCGACATCGTCGACGTCGACACCCTCCGCATGCTCGCCTGCGACTGCTCGGTGAGCCGCATCATCATGGGACCCGACTCAGAACTGTTGGATGTGGGACGCAGGACCCGGATCTGGACCACCGCGCAACGCCGGGCGATCACCGCCCGCGACCGCCACTGCCAGGCACCAGGCTGTCAACCACCCCCACAGTGGTGCGACATCCACCACCTCGACCACTGGCCCGACGGCGGAGAGACCACGGTAGAAAAAGGCAAGCTCTTCTGCCGGTTCCACCACACCATCGAACACCTCAAACAACGACACCGACGACACCGACGCTCACGAACCTAGGGGTGGCACCTTCCCCACCACCCCTTCAACCGCCATACTGACCCGATGCATCGGACCACTGAACAACTCGAAGCATTGCTCGACGGAATACTCGCCGCGCCCGCAGACGCCGGACCGATCGAGATGATCGTTCGGCGTCCTGCCGAGGACCAGAGAGAAGTCGTCCAATCCGGCGTGCTCGACACCAATCTCGGGCTGGTCGGTGACAACTGGGGCGACCGGACCGAGCACCCCAAGCTCCATCGGGCGTCCCAACTCACGTTGATGAACGCCCGGTTCGCCGAGGCGGTGGCGGTCACCCGGGAGCGGTGGCCGCTCGCCGGAGATCAGATCTACGTCGACATGGACATCTCGAAGGAGAACCTGCCACCGGGGTCACGGCTCCAGATCGGGGAGGCCGTGGTCGAGATCTCCGAGATCCCGCACACCGGCTGTTCCAAGTTCGCGGGCCGGTTTGGCAACGAGGCGCTCCGCTTCGCCAACGTCGGCGTCGGTCGGGAGAACCGTTTCCGCGGGGTCTATGCCTTCGTCGTCGAAGACGGCTCCTTCAACGTCGGTGACAAGATCGAGAAGATCTAGACCCAGCCAACTGATCGCCCACGGCTCAGACGATGCCGGCGACAAACGCACCGAGGGCGAGGAAAAGGATGTATGTCCCCATCCCACCGGCGAGCAGCACCCATCTGTAGGCAGCCGGTATCCGGCTCTTGCCGAATGTGTAGTAGACGATCACTCCGAGGAAAGGGATGATGAGGATGGCCAAGATCCATCCGATACCGGCACCCCGGCTCAGATCCTCCCGCTTGGTGATGATCTCCCACACCGCGATCACCACCCACGCGGCGTAGAGCACCAGCGGCAGCACATATGCGTACAGCCCGAGGAAGCCTCCGATTGCGGAGGCAAAGGTCACACCCATGATGTCGAACCCTTTCTCTTGGGTGACTTCGAGACCAGCAGGCATCGAAGGGACATCGATGGAATCGACGTCCGGCTCGGCGTCGGCGAAGACGTTGACCGCGGGAACCACCGGGGCATCGGCGCCACCGGGCATCTGCGGCTGAGGCTCGGGATGGGGCATGTCGCCGTAGAACACATCGTCGGTGAGCCCGAGGTTGGCCTCGGCCGAGGTGCCCGCCAGCCTGGTGAAGGACCCGATCTCGAAGAGGGCGGGGAAGCGTGTCCCCGTGCAGGGTTGGGTGAGCTGGAGTGCTCCCGGCATGGTGGTGGCGAAGTCGTTCCCCGCGAAGCAGTTGCCCGATTGGACCGGTCCGGCCATGGTGATGTCGGCCAGCCCCGAGCCTCTGATCACATTGTCGGTGACCGTGTTGCCACCCGGCTGCCACACGTTCTTGTCGATGTTGGAGTGGAGATAGATCCCACTCAGCTCGTGGTTGACGATCAGGTTCTTGCTGGCAACGGAGTCCTGGGCGCCGGTGAGGAGAAGCCCGTTGCCCCTCGTTATCCACTGTGCGTTCTTGAAGGGAAAGGGGCCGTGGGGGTTGTCGTGGATGAGGTTGCCCACGATGGTGACGTTCTCCACCGGAGCCAACAGCTCACCGTCCCATGCGTTGGGCGAGAGGCCGGCCCCGTTGTACCGGAAGACATTCCTGACCAGATACATGTTGGTCGAGGCGTTCGACCCCGAGTACCCCAGCCCGCTGTACTCGCCGACCGAGTCGGTGATCACCGCGTCACAGGGGTTGCACTGGCCGACGTAGTAGGCGGCGTCGGGGGAACCGGTGGCGTAGGAGTGCTCGAAGAGACCGTCGCCGGAGTCGAAGGCGTAGATCCCATAGTCGCCGTTGTTGATCGCGGTCACGTACGAGGCCCGGTACCCGCGCACCCCGCTCCAGTAGAGACCGTTTAGCGTGTGGTTCATGGTGGTGAGGCTCTCGACGACGACGCCATCGGTGGACAGGACCTCGACACCGTTGGCCCGCTCAAACTCACCGTCGATGATCACCTCGTTGCGGTCGACCCCCCTGATGGTGAGTCCCGGCGTGCTCACCTCGACCGCCTCCCGGTAGGTGCCCCGGTCGATGAGGATCAGGTCACCGGGGTCGGCGGAGTCGACGGCAGCCTGGATGGTGGGGTACTGCGACGGCACGTCTCTGGTTTCCCCCGACCACTCACCAGGTGACAGGGTGCTGGGGTCCCCGACTGCGGCGGGTGACGCTGTGCCCGGCTCGGGCCCGGCGCATCCCGCCCCGACGAGGGCGCCCGCCATCACCCAATACGCTACCGGTTTGACCAACTCAGCCTTCTCCGACGATCAGTACCCCGGCCATCCCGCCCCCCTCCGCATTGCCGTGAAAGGTACAGAAGAAGGTGTAGGTGCCAGGCTCGTCATAGGTCAGCGCCGCCTCGTCTCCCTCGAACTGCTCGAGACTCCCGAAGACCGTCTCTGTGGACCATCGCCCCTCGGCCTCGACGGCGTTGTGCGAGTTGCGACCGACGCCGACCCAGTTGACGGTTCCCCCGACCGGAACCCGAATCTCGGTGTACTGGAATCGGTTGTCGTGCATCTCGACCACCACATCCTGGCCCTCGATCGACTCCCCGTCCCGACCACCGGAATCTCCGCACGCGGCGAAGACGAGGATGCTCGCCAGGGCGAGCACCAAGAGTGTCGGCTTCACTCCAGGCGCCCCCCGAACAGCCCCTTGATCCAGGACCACAGCGAGGAGAAGAAGAGTGAGATCCCACGGACCTCCTTGGCCGTGATCGCCTCGGCCTCTGCCTCCGTGGTCGCCGCGAGCTTGCCTTCGAGACAGGACACGAAGTCACCGATCAGCCGTTTCGACATCTCGCTGATGAGCCCGGTGCGCCCGAATTGGGCCGCCGGGCCGGAGAGGGTGATGTCGGCGTCCACCTTGACGAGGCAGCCGGAGGGGTCTTCGTCGATGTCGTACACAACCGAGACCTGGCCGCGGGACCCACCTCTCTTGTCGACACCTTTCCCCTCGATCTTGGCGGACATGTTGGATTCATCGGGGGTGATGACACACTTGCCCTCGAAGGCCGCAGTCATCGGGCCCAGCTTGACCGCGAGGCTGCCGTCGTATGTGCCGTCGTCGCTCATACCCTCGAGTTGTGCGCCGGGGAGGCATTGGGCCACCGACGGCACGTCCTGGAAGAAGGCCCAGACGTGGGCAGGAGGCCTGGCGACCACGAATTCCTGTGAGATCTTCATCGTCCTCCACAGAGGTAAGGGGAGGTCCGAACCGTAGTGGGTCGGGGCCGGTTATCTCAATGAGGCTCCGGATCCGGGTGGTGACGGTTCTCACCACCCAGCAACTGAAGCGCGTGGGGTATCAGGTCGATGATCGCCTCGAGGCTCTCGGTTGCCCCCCGGGGTGAACCGGGCAGGTTCACCACCAGGCTCGAGCCCACCGTGCCCGCCCGCGCCCGTGTGAGCGCCGCCATCGGGGTCGATTCGATTCCCTTGGAGATCATGAGAAGGACTAGACCCGGCGCCTCCCGCTCGAGGACCCCGGCGGTGGCCTCCGGGGTGACATCTCTCAGCCCGAACCCGGTTCCACCAGTGGTCACCACCAGCTCGGCCTGGGAGCAGCCGTTTCGGATGGCGTTCGCGATCTCCTCGGCGTCGTCGGGCACCAGGTCGCGTGTGACATCGAAGCCCCTCTCGGCCAGCATCGACTCGAGCGCCTGGCCGGACAGATCCTCCCGGGTGCCGGCCGACACTCCGTCGCTGACGGTGACGACTACTGCCCGGTGCCCCACGCTCTGGGGTCGATCGATACACCACCTTGCAGGACTGCCAGGAAGAAGATCAGCGCCAAGAGGAGGAACACGGCGAGACCCCACGGCCACGAAGTGACTCGGGCGTCCTCGGGGCCGACGACGGTTGTCGTCCCCGGGGCGGCGGCCAGAGTGGCGAGGAACATCACCGTCACCAGAGGCAATCCGGGCAGCACCAGGCTCTGGCTGTCAGGCAGGAAGAACGGGATCGCAGCGAACGCTGAGGCCACCGCAGGGATCAGTGCGATCCAAAGTGCGAACACCAACCGTTTGCGCCCGTTGGAGATATGACGCCGATGCGGAGTGAATGCCAGGAAGGCCGAGGCTGCGGACAGGGCGACGAGGAGAAGCCCGACCGCTCCGCCTGCGGCAATGACGACCTCCAACCCCGGCGCCGTCTCGAAGGTGCCATAGGCCAGGGCCAACTGGCTGTCATCGGAGAAGGGGAGCACCACGGCCTGGGTGAGGGCCTGCCGCAGCACATGGAGCAGGGTCCACAGCAGCACAAGCCGAGGCACTCCCTGATCCCGCTGGGTCGGGTAGACGAAGAGGGCGAACAGCCCGATGATGACACACAGGGCGAAGCCGCCGCCCCAGGCCAGGTTGGTGGCCCCGGTGAGCTCGGCGCGGTTGTTGAACACGACCGCCTCCCCCCCGAGGATGTGGGCGGCCAGCCCATCGCCCAGATCGTCGAGGAACTGGGCGATGACGATCCCCAGGGTGGAGGCCAAAGCCGAAGCGACCACGAGGGGGGTTCCGATCCGGGACAGCACGTGTGGCATTTCGGTTGTCGCTTCGGTCGTCACGGAGGCGAATGCTAAACGAGAAACGGCTCGCCGAAAGGGGTCTCCGTTACCGTTTCGCCGCCATGAATCACGACCACGAAGGCGTTTACCTCCCCGGAGACACGGCGAGCGTCTATGAATCGACACATCTGGCCAACGCGGGTTGGTATGACGAGGGCCAACACGGAGGAGCGTTCGCAGCCTTGGTGGTGGGGCACATCGAGGACTCGGTGCCCACCCTCACCTCCATGCAGGTGAGCCGGCTCACGGTGGAGATCTTCCGGGTGATCCCCTTGGTCCCGCTTCGAATAGAGACCGAGATCGTCCGCGAGGGCAAGAAGATCCAAACGATTCACGCCCGGGTGTTCGAATCTGTTCTGTGTCGCTAATTCCCCCCTATTTCTCCAATTTCCGACACAGAACCGTGGGTGTTCATGAACCCCGATCTGACCGTGCACATCGCCCGCTATCCCCGGGGAGAGTGGATCGGGCTGTCCGCCGAGTCCACCTACGGCAACGGGGGAAGGGGTGTCGCCACCGGGACGCTCTGGGACACCTCGGGATGGATCGGTCGATCCACCCAGAGTCTCTACCTCGACCACACCACCTAGCTCAGGGCTCATCCCTGGGACGGACGAGGAGTATTCGGATCATCCAGGTCACCAAGAGACCGATGGCGACGCCAATCGAGGGCCGGGCCGCTCACACGATCCCCGCCGCGCCGGCGACCTCCCCGTACCGGGCGGCCAGGCTCGCGGTGGTCTCGTGGGCGTTGAGACCGCTGGGGTTGGGCACCACCCAGAGCTGGGCCGACCCCAGGTCCCCGGGTTGACGCCCCAGCCCGGCAGTGCGGTCGCCGAAGGCAGCCCGGTGGGCGGTGACCCCGGCGACGGCCACCACCTCGGGACGGAGATTCTCGACCAAGCCGGCGAGACGTCGGCCACCCGCGCGCAGCTCGGCACGGTCGAGCTCCGAGGCGCGCACCGTGGCCCGATTGACCAGATTGGTGATCCCCATGCCCCTCTCCTTGAAGTCCCGGCGTTGCTGATCTGTCATGCCGGCGTCGGTGTCGACCATCCAGTCGATGAGACCGGCTCCCCTCATCGCCGGGTAGAACCGATTCGACGGGTGACAGAAGTGGGTCTGAGTGGCCGCGGTCCACAGACCGGGGTTGATGCCGACGAAGAGGAGCCGGCATTCGTCGCCGATGAGGTCGGGCACGGATGCGTCGCGGAACGCCTCCAGCTGCTCTTTCGAGAAGCCCAGGGTGCTACTTCTTCTGACTCTGGTAGTAGGGGTCCTCTCCCGAGGCGTGGTCGGTGACATCCACCACCTGGCTCAACTCGGGGATCGACTCGAGCAGGATGCGCTCGATGCCTTGTTTGAGGGTCACCTGGGCAAGACCACACCCCTGGCATCCCCCGAAGAGACGCAGGTAGGCGATTGTGCCGTCGACGGAGACCAGCTCGGCGCCCCCGCCGTGAGCTGCGATCGCCGGGTTCACCTGCTCGGTTATCACCTGCTGGACCTGATCGACAAGAGGCCCGGACAGGTCGCCGGCGGGTGCCGACATCGTGGGTGGAGCCGGTGAGTTGGGGTTGTTCATTGCCAGACCCTGCTCAGTCAGCTCGAGGGCGGCGCCGTCGAGCTTGCCGGTGTCGGCCTTGGGGAAAATCACGGCCAGGTCGTCATGACGCTCTTCGACCCAGCTCTCGGCCTTGTCGGCCAGCGGCACGAAGGCGAGCTCATAGGAGAATTGCGGGCCCCGGAAACCGGTCACCTCGATCGCCAATGCAAACTCGCCATCTCCCGGCTCGTTGTCCCGGAGCTGGCGGATCATCTCCAGTGCGTCGGGTGCGATCGTCAGCACGGTCGAATCAGACATATGCCAGGATGGTAGTCGGAGCCTTCCTCAATCCCAGATGCCCAAAGCAGTCGTCATCCTCCCCTCGAACACCTATAGGGCCGCAGATTTCATGGATGCGGCGCAGTCCCTGGGTATCGACCTGGTCGTCGCCTCCGAGCAGCCCCCACCTTTCGACATGGGCGACCGCTACCTGCAGATCGACTGCAGCGATGCGCGCAGCGCCGCCGCGGCCATCGCCGGGCTGGGCGACTCGGTGGCGATAGACGGAGTGGTCGCCGCCGACGACCAGGGGGTGATGGTGGCGGCCTATGCCAACACGATGCTCGGGCTGGCGGGAAACCAACCAGAGACCGCCGCCGCCACCAGAAACAAGCTCTTGATGCGGGATCGACTCGCCGAGGCCGAGATCGACCAGCCGGGTTACGCCTCCCTGGGCCCCGAGGACCGCGCCGAGCAGGTGGCGGCGACCGTCGGCTTTCCCCTGGTGATCAAGCCCCTGGACCGGTCGGCGAGCCAGGGTGTCATCAGGGTCGACCGCGCCAAGGACGCCGAAGCCACCGCCACTCGCATCCGGCGCCTCGTCGGTGATGACACCACCCTTCTCCTCGAGTCCTTCGTGCCCGGTTCGGAGGTCGCCGTCGAGGGCATCCTCAGCGACGGGGACCTCATGGTGCTCGCCGTCTTCGACAAACCGGACACACCCGCCGGCCCTTACTTTCCCGAGACTCTCTTCATCACACCGTCTCGTCTTCCCGCCGACGCTCTCGCCGAAGCCGAGCGAGTGGCGTCAGCCGCGGTGAGAGCTCTCGGGTTGACCCACGGTCCGGTCCACATCGAGTTGAAAGTCGAGGGGACACGGGCTCGGGTGATCGAGTTGGCGGCTCGCTCCATCGGTGGCCTGTGCTCGCGCAGCCTCAATTTCGGGCTGATGGGGACCACTCTCGAGTCGCTGATCCTTCGTAACGCCATCGGCTTGGGCAAGCCGAGGCTGCGTCTCGAGCCCGTGGCCAGCGGGGTGCTCATGATCCCCACCCCAGAGTCGGGGACCCTGGCGGTGGTGGAAGGTGTCGAGGCGACCCGGGAGATCCCCGGGGTCACCGGGATCGATCTCACCATCCAGCCGGGGAACCAGGTGGTGGCACCACCGGAGGGCGAGCGATACCTCGGTTTCGTCTATGCCCGCGCCGCCACGCCTGAACTGGTCGAAGCCGCGTTGAGGAAGGCCATGGCGACACTTGAAGTTCAACTTGAGGGTTAGCTCTTACCCGCGGGATCGCGCGTAAGACGATTTTGTCATTTAGATGGAAACCGTCCTCATCTTCGCCGGAGGAGACTCCCCCACCGACTCGCTGGCCGACGAGCTACCCACCGCCGAGTTGATCGTCGCCGCCGACTCCGGGTACGACCTGGCGGTGGCCCAGGGCTTTGCCGTCGACGTCCTGGTCGGTGATCTCGACTCGATCGAGACGGAGATGATCCCCACGCATGTGATCGTGGAGCGTCATCCCACCAACAAGAACGCCACCGACCTCGAGCTCGCCTTGTCCAGGGTCTTGGTCGAGAAGCCGCAACGCATCGTGGTGGTGGGAGGGGCCGGGGGCCGGGTCGACCACGAGTTGGCCACCGCGGCGCTGCTGGCCGGGGATGAGTGGGCCGATGTCGAGGAGATCGACTGGGTGACCGACCGGGGCTGGGCACACGTGATCAGGGGCCGTCGCATCCTCCACGCCGACGTGGGGTCGGTCATAAGCCTGATCCCCATGGGGGGGCCTGCACATGGTGTGACGACCAGGGGGCTCAGGTGGAACCTCGCCGGGGAGACCCTCCACCATGGGAGTACCCGGGGGGTGTCCAACGAGTTCACCGGGCCCGTGGCCGACATCCGGGTCGAGCTGGGTTGTCTGCTCGCCGTCCTCCCCGGCTGATCAGCCACCCAGATCGTCGAGCACCGCAGGGCTCAATGCGGCGTACCCCGACAGGTACTCCACCCTCTCCTTCTTGAGACGGGCCACAGTCGACTCGTACTCCTCGAGCCGTCCCTGCCGTTCGTAGAGGTGACGCGGCTCAAGAAGCTCGCGGTCTTCGACGCCAGGGACCGCCGCAGCGACGTCATACCCGAAGTCGGCGTCGGTCCGCCACACGATCGTCCCCTCGACGATGGCCTCGACGATTGCCGAGGAGTCGGAGATCGTCACCTTCTTCGAGTCCTCCCCTTCGCCGCCCACCCGGCCGGTATTGAGCACATAGGCCTCGAGGTCGGGCATCGTCTCCAGCAGCTCGAGGAGACGATTCCCCTGCAACGAGTCGTCGTCGAAGAAGAACGGGTTGGTGCCGGGGACCCTGAGGCTCTTGCCTGCCTCGGCGGCCCCGCCCGCCGACGTCCCCTTGGTCTCTCCCAGCATGAAGTAGGCGGGGATCTGATCTCGATCGAGACGGGCCACGGCGGGGATGACGTGATCGGACCGGTTGAGAATGAGGAGATAACGGGCGGGAGGGACGTCCTTGGGATCACGGTGGCGGATGTTGGCGAGAGGGAAGGTGCAGCGACCGTTGGCGGTGTAGGTGGTGTCGAAGAAGTCGACCGTCCCGTCCTCGGCCACCGCGACGCTCTCCAGCCAGGCGTCGGGGCGGGTGGTGCCCCCAAAGATCGTCGGCTCGTCGTCGGGGTCGAGACCGTAGGTCTTGGCGAAACAGCCGGCTTCGGTGGTGTGGATCTCCCCCTCGGGCATCAGGGCAACGAAATCGTCCTGGACCGGCAGCGAGCCCGCCTGCTGACGAAAGGTGGTGGTGGTCTTGCCGGTGCCGGACAGCCCGATGATCAGCATCGACTCCTCTTCCCCGCTCCTGGTCGACTGGGCGGGATAGGTCTTGAGACCGGCGTGCAATCCCAGTCCCCCATGGTCGTAGACGAGCCGGTTCCACATGCGCAGGCCCCCCATCTTGGACTCGCCGAAGTAGTCGGAGCCGAGCACACGAGTCACCCAGTTGTCGAGATCGACGATGATGAGGCGGTCGTCGGGTTTGTCGGGAGCCCGGAGGGTCGGCGTGTAGATGACGGTGAACTCGGGGGTCCAATGCTCGTCGGGCGGGAAGTAGAGGTGGGACTGCATGGCGGCGATGTTGGGCTGGACCGCCTCGATGTAGAGACGGGACCCGGTCCTGAATTCGGCATCAGGGCCGATATAGCCCTCGACCAACAACATGTCGCACTGCGCGACGTGCGCGTCCTGGCGAGCGGCCCACTCTTCGGCTTCCACCCGGGACATTCGATTCTGGTGGATCTCGGTGTCGGAGACGAAGAACGTGGAGTTCTTCAAGCGGGCAGTGACCTCTGCCTGATAGTTCAGGTTGCCGAACTCGGTCTCGGTCACCCTGGGCGTCTTCTCAAGGGCGAGCTCGCGCAGACGCTCCGGGCTCGGATTGCGCTCGACGGAACGGGCGGCAGGCAGTTCGAACATCTACTCCTGTACTCCCTGAATGGAGGGGGCAGCGTAATCGGTTCCCCCTGGCTATCCGCCCGGGCAATACCCCGCCGGCATCGGCCGGCCTTCCAACCCGGCGATTAGGTTGTCCACGGCGAGACGGGCCATCGCCATCCTGGTGCGCACCGAGGCGCTGGCGATGTGAGGGACCACCAAACAGTTCTCGAACGACAGCAAAGGGTGATCCGGAGGCAGGGGCTCGGGATCCGTCACGTCGAGGGCGACTCCACCGATCTGCCCCGACTCGAGGGCGCCCACCAGTGCTTCGGTGTCGATCACCGGCCCCCGAGACACGTTCACCAGGTATGAGGTCGGCTTCATCAGGGCCAGCTCACGAGCCGAGATGAGACCGCGGGTCTTGTCGTCGAGCGGAGTGCACACCACGACATGGTCGGCCTCTGCCAACAGCTCTTCGAGCTCGACCCTGCGGCTGTCGACGGCGACCTCTCTCGGCGAGGAATAGATCACCTCCATGTCGAACCCGGTTGCGCGTCTCGCCACCGCCTTACCGATTCGCCCCATCCCCAAGATGCCGAGCACCGTGCCGTGGAGATCACCCCCGGCCAGATGGAACATCTCCCAAGGGCCCCACTCCCCCGCCCTGACCTCTCGCTCCCCCTCGGGCAGCCGTCGCACGATCGAGGCGAGCAGGGCGAAGGCGGTGTCGGCCACGGTCTCGGTGAGCACGTCGGGAGTGTGACCCAGCAATATCCCTCTCGCCAGACACGCCGCGACGTCGATGTTGTCCAGACCCACCGCCATCTGGGAGACGACCTCGAGACCCCGGCTCCTTCGGAGCAGCCGCTCGTCGATGGTGTCGGTGAGCATGGTCAACAGACCTCTCACCCCGCCGATCTCCTCGGCGAGGATCTCGTATGGGACCGGGCCCTCCCCCGCCCAGACAACGACGTCGTACGAGGAGAGACGTGCCAACTCCTCATCGGGGATACGCCGGGTCACATACACGCGGTCCACGAAGCGAGGCTAAACGGCGGGGCGCGACCCGCCGATACATCGAACGTGATGCGGTTCGGGCTCTCTTCGATGATGGCGGCGACACTCGTGGTCGCGGCATGCGGCCCCGGCGTGGAGGCGGCGACATTTGTGGTCTCAGCCGAGCCGATCCCGCTGGTGGCGCCGCTCGCCGATGACCCCCCTGGGGCCCGGCCGTTGGTCGAGCAACGCCCCGTTTGGGACGGCTTCGAAGCGACCAGCAACAGCCCGGTGAAGCTGGTTGCATACGCCCGCCGCGCTCTGCAGGTCTTCGGGGCGCCTGATGAGCCCCAGCCGAAGATGATCCTCGACCAAGAGACCATCCTGGGCACCGTCACCGTGCTCGGGGTCGTCACCGGCCCGGTCGACGGCTGGGTCGAGGTGATGCTGCCGACCCGTCCCAATGGGAGCACCGGCTGGTTACGTGTCTCCCAAGTCGAGTTCTACGTGGCAGACGGAGAGATCGTGGTCGACCTCGGCGAGCGTCGACTCACCTACTTCGTCGACGGGGTGGAGGTGCTGTCCACCGAGGTCGGGGTGGGAAGCAGGTACAACCAGACACCCACCGGCGAGTTCTTCGTGACCGACAGCGTCTCCCTGGACAACCCCAACGGCCCGTGGGGGCCTCACGCCCTCGGCCTGTCTGCCCGCTCCGAGACCATCACCGAGTTCAACGGGGGGGACGGGATCATCGGGATCCATGGCACCAACAACCCCAGCTCCATAGGAGGGAACATCTCACTGGGCTGTGTCAGGCTCCCCAACGAGATGATCTCCCGTCTCTTCGAGATGGTCCCGCTGGGGACCCGGGTTGTCATCAACGGGTGAACACTGCGCTGTCGAACTGCGCCGTGCCGATCTGTCGGGATCAGCCGGCCAGCATCTCACCGAGGAGCATGATCTCGTCGTTGTTGCTGAGCGGGACCACATAGTCGGAGATGTCGCGAATCTCGATGAGATGACCGGCGATGTCCTCGGCGGAGGGCTCGGAGCCGGCGCCCGCGAACCATCCCCGGTTGGTGGCGATGAACACCCGGCCGTACCGACCCCCGCCTGCGGTGAAGACCTCGTGGGTGTGCTCGTTGGCCTCCGAGCATAGGTAGACCACCATCGGGGTGACCTGTTCGGGAGCCACCATCTCGGCAAACGGGCCGAGGAGGTCCTCGGTCATCCTCGTCCTGGCGATCGGTGCCACCGCATTGGACTTGATGCCGTATTTGGCGCCCTCGATTGCCAAAACGTTCATCAGCCCGATCAGGCCGGCCTTGGCCGCCCCGTAGTTGGCCTGACCGAAGTTGCCGAACAGACCCGAGGCCGACGAAGTGAATACCAACCGCCCGTAGGACTTGTCCCGCATCACCTCGAAGGCGGGCGAGGACACATAGAACGCCCCCTTGAGGTGGACGTCGATGACCGCCTCCACCTCGTCCATGGCCATCTTGGAGAACGACTTGTCCCGGAGGATCCCGGCATTGTTGACCAGGATGTCCACAGTCCCGAAGGCATCGAGGGCGGTCTGGACGATGCTCTCGCCACCTTCGGCGGTCGAGACCGTGTCGTAGTTGGCCACCGCCTCACCCCCTGCGGCGACGATCTCTGAGACCACCTGGTCCGCAGCCGAGGAGGACCCCCCGGTCCCGTCGACCGCGCCACCGAGGTCGTTGACCACCACCCGTGCTCCGCGACGGGCCAACTCGACGGCATAGGTCTTGCCGAGGCCTCCCCCCGCCCCGGTGACGATCGCCACGCGACCGTCGAATGTGATTGGGTCAGTCATGTGATGATCCTCCGTCAGCAGTCCGACACGAAGACGGCCCGGCTCATCGCCGCGGTCAGACTCCTGCGTACATCGAATCAATCTGCTCGGCGTACCTGTCGAGGACCACACGCCGCTTCAGCTTGAGCGAAGGCGTGACCTCACCGCTGTCGGGTGTCCACTCGTCGGGGACGATGACCCACTTCTTGACCTGCTCCACCCTGGCAACGGTCTGATTCGCCTCGTCGACGGCCCGGGCGATCTCGTCCTGGACCTCGGGGAGCTCAGAGAAGCTGGCGAGATCTCGATACTCGAGACCCCTCGCCCCAGCCCAGGCCGGCGCCTCCTCACCGTCGAGAGCGATGAGCATGCTCAAGAACTTGCGTTGGTCCCCGATCATGCACGCCTTGGAGACGAGAGGGTGATTGCCCAACAGCGTCTCCAGCTTGGCCGGTGCGATGTTCTTGCCGGCCGCGGTGATGATGATCTCCTTCTTGCGACCCACGATCCAGACGAAACCATCGTCGTCGATCCGGGCCAGGTCGCCGGAGTGGAGCCACCCCTCGTCGTCGAACGTCTCCCTTGTCGCCTGGTCGAGCTGGTAATAGCCCTTGGTGACGATGCCGCCTCTCATCTTGAGCTCGCCATCGTCCTCGATGGCCACCTCGACCCCGGGAAGGGGCCTTCCGACCGAACCGATCTTGAGCGCGCCGGGGAGGGTGGCCGTGGCCGGCCCGGTGTTCTCGGACATCCCGTAGACCTCGAACAGCGGCACGCCGATGGTGTGGAAGAACTTGACGAGGTCGGGGTTGATCGGTGCGGCCGCGGTGATGGCCAGGTCGACGCTTCCCATCCCGAGCCCGTCCCTCACCTTGGAGAGAACGACCTTGTCGAGGATGCCCGCCAGGACCGGTCCCCGCCGGCCCTCGGCCTCGGCCTCGACCCGCAACCGGTTCGTCTCGAGAGCCTTGTGGAGCAGGGTCTTCTTGATCCCCTCGGCCTCGTCGAAACGCGCCATCAACCGGGCGTGGAACTTCTCGTAGACCCGAGGCACCCCGACGAAAACGGTTGGCCGTGCCTCCTGGATGTACTCCAACACACCCGCCAGGTTGGGGCAGTACCACACCTCCCCGGAGAGGTAGGTCCCGAGATAGTGAGTGGCCAACCGCTCGGCGATGTGAGCCAGAGGGAGGTAGGAGACCATGCGAACCCCCGGTTGGAGATCGGCGGCCCGTCTCAGGCTCTCCAGGGTCCAGACGACGTTTCGGTGGCTGATCATCACGCCCTTGGGGGTTCCCGTGGTCCCTGACGTGTAGATGAGGGTGGCCAGGGCCTCAGGGTTGATCGCGGATGCCGAACGGGTCACCGCGTCGGGGTCCTGGCCAAGCCGGTGCTCGCCGCGGGCGTTCAGCTCGTCCCAAGAGAGCACCCAGTCGACCGTGTCGTAGTTCTCGGCTCCCGACATGAGGACGATGTATCTGAGATTGGGCAGCTCGGCCTTGATCTCATCCCAGCGCTTCATGAAGTCGAGGTCCTCGAGAATGGCCACCGTCGCCTTGGAGTTGTCCGCGATGTACTGGATTTGGTTGGCGGCGAGGGTCGAGTAGATGGTGACCGGCGTTGCTCCGGCATGCACCGCCGCGAAGTCGGCGATGACGTGCTCGGGGCGGTTGCCCGCCATGATGGCGACGAACTGGCCCTGACCCACTCCGAGAGTCTGCAACCCGGCGGCTGCCTTGTGCACCGCGCGCCGGTACTCCGACCAGGTGAGGTGCTGCCAGTCCCCGTCCTTCCAGTGGATGGCGGGCTGATCGGGATATGTCTCTGCGTTGCGGTTGAAGGCGTCGACGATCGTCTTGCCCTCGACGATGGCATCGATCTCGGCCCGCTCGGCGAGCACGACGGTATCGGTCACTTTCCCTCCGCAGGATCAGGCTATGGCTCCGGCCTCTCGGAGCTTACCGATCTCCTCGAGGCTAAACCCGGCCGCTGCCAGAACCTGATCGGTTCCAGATCCGGGGAGCGGTGGGGGCGAGCCGATGCTTGCGGGAGAGGCCGAGAAACGAGGGGCGGGACCTGGTTGGACGACACCTTGGATCTCGACGAACGTCGAACGCAGCCGATTGTGCTCATGGGCGGGAGCCTCGGCCATGGACAGGACCGGCG
Source organism: Acidimicrobiia bacterium (assembly GCA_035512955.1). Classification (GTDB taxonomy): domain Bacteria; phylum Actinomycetota; class Acidimicrobiia; order Spongiisociales; family ZC4RG35; genus JANQRA01. The sequence continues at coordinate 52,871 of DATKCZ010000006.1, read as the reverse complement.
CGACACAGGCGTCGGAGCCGTTGAAGTGCGCCGCCCACTCCTCACGGGTCCGCTGCTTGAAACGGGTGGCGAACCTCTGGCGCATCGCGGGCCAGCCGTCCCGATCGTTCTGTGGACCGACCTCGGCCGGATCGATGTCGAGCCGGTCGAGCAGGGCGCTGAAGAATTGCGGTTCGAGCGCACCGACCGCCACGTGAGCCCCCTCGCTGGTCTCGTAGGTGGTGTAGAAGGGAGCCGCCCCGTCCAACAGGTTGGACTCGCGCTCGGGCCGCCACCAGCCGTCGGCGAGGTAACCATGATGGGACGCCATCAGGAGGGCCGCACCGTCGATCATCGCCGCATCGACGATCTGGCCCTCACCGGTCTCCCGGGCATGGAAGATGCCGGCGAGGACACCGAGGGCGAGGAGCATTCCGCCACCCCCGAAGTCGGCGACCAGGTTGAGCGGCGGGATCGGCCGGTCTTCCGGGCCTATCGAGTGGAGGGCACCGGAGACGGCGAGGTAGTCGATGTCATGTCCCGCGGTCGCGGCCAGGGGGCCCTCCTGGCCCCAACCGGTCATCCGGCCGTATACGAGGGCCGGATTTCGGGCCAGGCACTGGGCCGGGCCGAGCCCCAGACGCTCGGTCACCCCCGGCCGGTAACCCTCGATCAAGGCGTTTGCCTCGGCAGCCAGAGCCAGGACGACCCCGACTCCTTCCTCGTTCTTCAAGTCGACGGCCACCGACATCTTTCCCCGGTTGAGGAGGTCGTTCTCCGCCGACGCCATGAGGAGTCCGCCCCCGCCGACCCTCTCGATCCTGACGACCTCCGCCCCGAGATCGGCCAGGACCATTCCACAGAACGGTGCCGGCCCCAGCCCGGCCAGCTCGATGACCAGCAGACCCTGCAACGGGCCGGGCATCAGCCGCTCCCCTCGATCACGTCCACCGACTCGATGAGGACCGGGACGTACCGGTGCGAGGGGTCCATGCCGAAGGCACCGTACAGAATCGCCCCCAGGACGACATTGGCGTTGTCGTCCGCCTGGGAGCGGGGATCGAGGTCCAACGGCTCGTCGGGGAGGGCGACGACGATCGACTCCTTGCCCGTCCACGAGGCGACGTTCCACAAATCGGAGGAGAACGAGAAGTTGGGGGCGGGGCCGCTGATGCCCGATCCCCAGGCCATCAGGCTTGGTTTCTGGTACAACGGGATGACCGCGTGGTCCTGGAGGTAGAGCCGGTCGGCCCGGTTGTAGACCGCGGCCCGCCCCGACGGCTCGATGATCTCCTCGGTGGAGCGGATGAGGTCCTCGACTTCGGTCGAGCAGTAGCGGTTGACGTTCAAGTCACCGGCGTCATCGCAGTAGTAGGTGGCATTGGTCGCACCCGGGTCCGAACGCGCCCGCCACGAGAAGTTGATCAACTGCCAGACGTCGGGCCCTCCGAAGAGGAAGTCCCTGGTGACGAAGGCAGAAGGCGTCCTGAAGTCAGCCACGAGCTCCACTCCCACCACCGCCAGGTCCTCCCGGGCCGACTCGAAGATCTGGCGCCGGTCAGGGTCGTCGCCGGTGGTCGCCCACAAGAACGACATCCGCCTCCCCTGGCAGACGTAGATCCCGCCCTCGTCACGAACACAGCCATTGTCGATCAGCATCTGCTCCGCGGCCGCCGGGTCGAAGCCGTCGACGTAGTGAGGCTCGTAGTGATGGGTGTTCGCCATCCAGATGGTGTTGTCCAGAGCGGTGGCTCCCGGGTCGACGAGCCGTATCGTCCGATCGAGGATCTTCTCCCTATCGATCGCCAGAGAGAGCATCTCGCGCGCCCAGGGCTGGGAGAGAAACGGGTCATCGTGATGAAAGTCGATGTGCTCCCAGAACGGGCCGGGGATGGTGGCGAAGGTGATGCCTTCGATCCCTGCCAGACGTTCCACGGAGGCGTCGTCGGGTCTCGCGGTGATCACGTCGACCTCACCCTCCTCAAGGGCGGTGACGGCCTCGTCGAGGTCCCGGATGAAGACGATGCGCAGCTCCTCCACGTCGCCGAGCGCGCCGGCGCTCAACGGATCGGTCGGTGACCACCAATCCGGGTTGCGTCGCAGGACCATGTGGTCGCCACGGACCCACTCGACGAGGGTGAAAGGCCCGGTCGTGCCGACGCCGGCGGTGACGTCGCCGCCGGAGCCGGTGCGGAGCACCCGGTCGAACAACGTCTGCCAGGCCCCGAATCGCTCGGTGAAGACCACCCGGAAGGTCCGCTCGTCTATCACGTCGACCCGGCTGACCATCTCGTACCCGGGTACCGGGTCCTCGAAGCCACGGTCGTGGTGCAGGCCGACCGTGTTGGCGAAATCGGCAGAGGAAACCGGCTCACCGTCGGACCAGGAGGCGTCGCGGTCTATGTGATAGACCAAACAGAATGGTGTCGGGCACCCGGTGGCCAGTGCGGTGCCCTCGTCGATTGTGGTCGTCGTCGCCGGCACCGTCGTGGGCACGGTGTGGGCCCCGGCCGATTGTGGCCTCGGCAGCCGGGGACCGCTCACCGTCGTGTCACATGAGGCGACGAGGATCGCCAGGGCAACCAGAGAGACACGTATGACGAGGGGTCGTCCCATCAGCTGGATGAAACGGCCCCTGGACCGAAATGGCAAGGATTTGAGGGCCCGCTCAGGACTTGAGGTCGAGGACTGCCCGCTCCGCGCCCGACCAGCTCCCATCGGCGCCGACCAGATAGCAGGCGACCACGTGGTCGTTGCCCCGGTCGTCGAGCGTCGGGTTGGGCTCGCGGTGGCAGATGTCGGTGGCGAACGGGCAGCGAGCGATGAAACGGCAGTGGGGAGGCGGGTTGATGGCGCGGGACACCCCGCCCTCGATCTCGACCTCCGGGCGACGATACGAGGGGTCGGGCACGGGGACCGCCGACAGCAGGGCCCGCGTGTAAGGGTGCATCGGGTTGGTGAGCAGCTCCTCGGTCGGGGCCATCTCGACGATCTTGCCCAGGTACACCACCGCGATCTTGTCGCACATGTAGCGGGGTCAAATGGTGGGGTCGTTTCCTACTGGGTGACGTCCACCGCGTTTGGCCAGGCGTTGGGGTAGCCCGACTGGCCACCCATGATCTGATCCACAGGAAACCGCACGTTGCTGCGGAACGCCTCGATGATCGGGGTGCGGAAGAGCACCACATAGGGGAGGTCCCTCGCCACTATGGCGTCCATCTCCTTGGTGAGCGCGGCTGCCTCCTCGAGGGTGACGGCGGCGTCGAACGCGTTGGCGATGGCATCGAACTCGGCGCTTCTGTAACCCGGCACATTGAAGCCGCCACCCGTTACCACATCCTGGTCCGAATGGAAGAAGGCACGGAGCGCGGCGCCCGGCAGCGACGGCTCGCTAGGACCCCAACCGAGAACGTACATGTCCCACGCCAGCGCAGACTCGGGGGTCTGCGGGGGGAAGGTGGCGATGCGGATCGCGTCGAAATCGGTGGCCTCGGCCGTCACCGGGATGCCCAGATCCTGCATCCATGCCTCGATGTAGATGGAGAAGGTTGCACGGAACGGGTCGTACTCCGGGCCCGGGGTCAGGATGGTCAGCTCGGGGACAGACGTACCGTTGGGCATCGTCAGACCTTCCCCCTTGGGAGCGACCTCGAGAAAGTTCCCGCCGGCGTCGGTAACCACCACCGGCTCGGTGGTCCAGGTGTATCCGGCGTCTCTCAGGATCTGGATCGCGCTGTTGAAGCGATCAGCCTCAGTCATCGGCTCACCGTCGGCCCAACCGGCCCGCTCAACGTCGGCGTTGTAGTGCGCTGTGAGATCTGGATGGATGATGGTGTATCCGGGGAACACCGCGTCGGCGAGGACCGTGTCAGCGATCAGCTCCTTGTTGATCACCGTCGCAGTGGCTCGACGGAATGCCAGGTCGGACATGGGAGCCTTGCGCATGTTGAACGCCATGTAGCGGAAGCCCTCGCTCTGGTTCACGGAGAACTGCAGATCGGGGAAGGTCGCGAGCTCGCTGTGGAGACCGCTGGTCAGGCCGGTCGGGTCGTACACGTAGTCGAGCTCACCAGCAGCGAGCTTCTCGTAGGCGGATTCCTTGGTGGTGTGCTCGACCCAGAGAATCTCTGAGACGAAGGGGCCCTCGATGTAGTGGGCGACGACTTCGCCCCGGCCTTCGCCGCCGTACACGGCGTCCTCGCCGCGTTCGGCGTTGGCGATGCGGAACGAGCCGTCGGAATAAAGGGTGTTCTCGGTGCCGCTGGCCACGTAGCCCGGGTTGGCGACCGTGGCGGCAAACGCCCCGGCCTCCCACTGGTCCACGATCACGGGACCAGCCGAGGGCTCACCCACCCCGGAGACGGTGTAGAGCACCGAGACCGCCTCCTGGGAGCCGGCGTCGGTTATGTACTCATCGATCTGCTCCTGGGTCACGTCCCCGGCTGCGATGTCGTTGTCGGGGTCATCGTCGCCGGCAGCTGCCTCGACGATGGCCGCAGTGGCATCCTCCGAGGTGATCCCGGCTGTGACCGACTCGGCCGCGGCGCGGGCGGCATCGACGTGCTCCTGCCAGAAGTGGCTGGGCACGAACGAGGCGAAGCCGACACCGTTGTTCCACACGTTCAGCCCGGGTGCCTCGGAGAACTCGACCCTGACGGTGTGGTCGTCGGGGGCCGTGATGCTGAGGACGGCAGGGCTGAAGCTGCTCGCGTGGTCGGACCCGAGATTGAACTCCTTCACGGTGTCGAAGTAGAACGCCAGGTCGTTCGCCGTGATAGGAGTGCCGTCAGACCAGGTCCGGTCTTCGTGGATCGGCTGTTCGACCACCCAGACGTCGCCTTCCTGGACTGGTTCGACGGGAGCCTCGGTCGTAGCCATCGCCGGCACGTACACGAAGCCGGGAAGGGCCAGCCTGAACAGCGTCGTCTTCGAGTTGGTCAGGTATGCCTGGTTCTGCGACGCGCTCTCGGTGTCGAGGGAGGCCCACCAGTTGTCGGTAGTGATGTTGGCGATCAGGCCGATGCGCAACGAGCCGCCTGCGGTACCTTCTCCCCCGCCACCACCAGCCGCGGTGGTGGTCGTCCCCTCTCCGTCACCCCCGGTGGGCGCGGTCGTGTCCGCGGTGTCTGCGGTGCAGGAGGCCACGATCATGGCGAGGGCGGCGAGGAGCGCGAGCAACCTCAGCCCAACGGGCTTGGTCACCTTCACTTGGTTTCCTCCGAACTAGGGGCAACTGGGCCCCGCTGGGAGCACCGGTTGACACAATAGAGTCCTCCCCCCGGGTATATACCACTGCCGAGTTTTCGTCACTGCTGGGGCCCTGTCAGCTCTCCGACACCCGCTCCTCGTCATCGAGGATCACCTCGTAGGACTTCCTCGACTCATTGATGATGGCCTGGATTATCCCGGCCATGGGCAGCGCCAGGATGACTCCGAGACCCCCCATCAGGGTAGCCCCGATAAGGATGGCGGCGACGGAGACCGCCGGGTGGATCTCCATGGTGCGCTTGGTGATCCGGGGGGAGATCAGGTAGTTCTCCAGCTGTTGGTAGGCGATGAAGAAGATCACCACCCATATCGCGGTGGCCAGGTCGTTGAAGGTGAGCGCCACCAGTGCCGGGAGGATGGATGCCAGATAGGTGCCGACCACCGGCACGAACTGGCTGAGGGTGCCCACCCAGATGCCGAGCGAGAGGGCGAAGGGGACGTCGAGGAGGCCGAGGAAGGCGGTGGCGATCGCCGCTGAGACCACGGCGAGGATGAGTCTCGAGTAGATGTAGCCACCCATCTTCTCCACGGCCACGTCCCAGATGCGGAGGGCACGGCGCTGTCTCTTCTCGTTCATGAACGAGAGCACCGTTCTCTGCAGCTGGGGCAGCTCGGCGATCATGTAGAAGGAGAACAGGGCCACGGTGGTGGCGAAGAGGAGAAACCCGAACACCGAGGCGGTCAGACCGATGACCCCTCCGACCAGGGTCGAGCTGACCCCTTGTACCGCGTTGAGCAAGTCTTCACCGAGGCTCCGCGGATCGACGTCGGCGAGCTCGAAGCCAAAGGTGTCGCGAAGAAACGTGATCAACGACTCGACGAGACCGGGTATCGACTGGATCAGCTCCTCTATCTGGCTGACGAACAGCGGCGCCAGGGCGGCGACGAACCCCAAGGAGAGGAGGAGCCCCGCCAGGAAGACGACCCCGGTGGCCACCCCCCGACGCCATCCCTTCTTCTCCAGGAAGTGGACCGGCGGCTCGAAGGCGACCGCGACGAAGAGCGATACGAAGATCATGACGAGGATGCCCCTCAACTCGAACATGAGCCAGAGCAATGCGGCCCCGGCGATCAGCACCAGCATGACCGTCAGCGTCCGGCGAACGAAGACCCGCTGATCGCTGGGCTGGGCCGGATCGGTCATGGCTGGGAAGGGTAGGAAAGGGTGCAGGCGGATCGATGGCATTCCCGATAGCCTCGCCCCCGACCAGGAGGACGATGGAGAACCTTGACATTGCGTGGTCCCCCGACCCCAGGACCGCCGAGGCGACCAACACCGCCCGCTTCATGCGCGCCCACCAGATCGCCACCTTCGAAGAGCTGTCGAGACGCTCCTCGACCGAGCCCGAGTGGTTCTGGTCGGCTGTGGTGGACTTCCTCGGCCTCCCTTTCGATCCGCCATGGAATGCGGTCCGCGACACATCCCGGGGCCATCCGTGGGCGACCTGGTTCATCGGCTCGGGCTTCAACCTGTCGGTGGCCTGTGTCGATCGATGGGCCGCCGAGGATCCGGACCGGCTGGCGCTCCGCTCGCAGAAGGAGACCGGGGAGACCATCGAGCTGAGCTTTGGCCAGCTGCTCGAGCAGGTGGAAAGGGTTGCCGGGGCCATCATCGCCCTCGGTGTGGGGAAGGGCGACGCGGTGGCGGTCTACCTGCCGATGTCGGCAGACGCCGTGGTGTCACTGCTGGCCGTGGCCCGGGTCGGGGCGATCTTCATCCCAGTCTTCTCCGGCTATGGCGCCGAGGCGGTGGCCTCCCGGCTCGAAGACCCCCTGCCAAAGCTGATGATCTGCGCCAACGGATTCGAGAGGCGAGGAAACCTGGTGGCGATGAAGGAGACCGCCGACTCGGCCATCGACAGCGCGGGCGGGATCGAGGCGGTGATGGTGGTGGACTACACCGAGCGGTCGGAGACCCCGATGACCGGGGACCGCGATGTCTGGTGGCACGAGGTGGTACCGGGCGCCCTCCGGGCCCCGGCATCGATGACATGGGCGGAGGACCCAGTCCTCATCGCCTACACCTCGGGCACCACGGGGAGACCGAAGGGCGCGGTCCACGTCCACGGCGGGCTCACCGTGAAGCTGGCACAGGAGGGTGCGTTCCAGTTCGACATCAAGCGCGATGACATCGTTATGTGGGCTACCGACATGGGCTGGATCATGGGGCCGTGGATGGTGACCGCGGGGCTGGCCAACGGCGCCGCCATCGCCACCTACGACGGTGCCCCCGACTACCCCGGCCCGGACCGGATCTGGAAGGTGACCTCGGAGCTGGGGCTGAGCATCCTCGGGCTCTCCCCCACCCTGGTGCGCGCCCTCCAGCCCCACGGTGCCGCCGAGGCGAGAAAGCACGACCTCTCGGCCCTCCGGATGTTCGGCTCGACCGGCGAGCCCTGGAACCCCGAGCCCTGGTGGTGGCTGTTCGGTGAGGTGGGCGAGGGGACCAGGCCGATCATGAACATCTCCGGCGGCACCGAGGTGGGGGCGTGCATCCTCTCCACCAACATCCTCCAGGGGATCAAGCCGACCTCCTTGGGAAAACCCGCCCTCGGCATGGACGCAGACGTGTACGACGACCAGGGCAAACCCTTGCGAGACGAGGTGGGCGAGTTGGTGGTTCGTGGATCCTGGCCGGGGATGACCCGGGGCTTTTGGGGTGAGCCCGAGCGGTACATCGCCACCTACTGGTCCCATTTCGAGGACACCTGGGTCCACGGTGATTGGGCGTCGGTGGATGAGGACGGCTTTTGGTATCTGCATGGCAGATCGGACGACACCCTCAACATCGCCGGAAAGCGGATCGGGCCCGCCGAGGTGGAGTCGGTGGCCATTGCCCTCGACGAGGTGGTGATGGCAGCCGCGATCGGAGTACCCGATGAGGTCAAGGGCGAGTCGATAGCCCTCTTCCTCGTCCCGGCTCCGGGGGTGGTCCCCGACGACACCCTCACCCGCCGGGTGGTCGATGCCTGCGAGTCCGGGCTGGGAAGGGCATTCCGCCCCCGCAGCGTCAGCTGGGTCGCCGACCTGCCCCGGACCCGGTCACAGAAGATCATGCGTCGGGTGGTCAAGGCCCTCGTCCTCGGGAATGACCCGGGCGATCTCACCAGTCTGGAGAACCCTGAGAGCCTGGAACACTTCGACGAGGGCGCGGCGGGCCATTAGCCGGTGCTCATCTGGGAGGCATCCGGGCGGCGGCGTCGAGACGGATCACCTCCCCGTTGAGCAGCGGGTTCTCGACGATCGAGGTAACCAGGTGAGCGAAGTCCTCAGGCGTGCCGAGACGCTGCGGGAAGACATGGAGCTTCGCCAGCGAGTCACGCAGCTCTTGGGGTGCGTCGGCGAGCAGAGGAGTGTCCATGATCCCGGGGGCCACGGTGTTGACCCGGATGCCACTGCTCGCCAGGTCACGGGCCAGCGGCAAGGTCATCGCCACCACACCCCCTTTCGACGCCGAGTAGGCGGCCTGGCCCACCTGGCCCTCGAACGCGGCGATCGAGGCGACGTTGATCACGACGCCACGTTCACCACCCTCGTTTGGCGTGTTGGCCGCCATGACCCGGGCCGTGTTGCGGATCACGTCGAACATGCCGATGAGGTTGACCCCGATCGTGAAGCGAAACAGGTCTAGATCGAACATGGTGCCGTCCCTGGAGAGCACTCGCTGGGCGGGAGCGACACCCGCGGCGTTGACCAAGATGTCGATGCCATCAAAGGTCTCCGCGGCGGCATCGACCGCGGCCGTGACCTGCTCAGGCACCGTGACGTCACATACGATGAACCGTGACCGATCCCCCAGCTCGGCCTGGGCCGTCTTGCCCATCTCCTCGTTGATGTCCATCATCACGATCTGCCCGCCCATCGCCACGATGCGGCCGGCTGCCCCCAGCCCCAACCCCGAGACACCGCCGGTGACCAGCGCGACCGAATCTTCTACCTGCAACTCCAACCTCCAGCGAGACCCCGGAGACGGTACACATTGATCGGGATGTTCGACTCCGGGGTCGGTGGCCTCTCGGTGCTCAGGGAAGTGCGAGACCTGATGCCTGACGCAGATCTCTTCTATGTCGCCGACCGCGTCCGGGCGCCCTACGGAACCAGGACGTTGACCGAGGTCGAGGCCATCTCGAGAGAGGTGGCGGGGTGGCTGATCGACCGAGGGGCGACCTGTCTGGTGGTGGCTTGCAACACCGCGTCGGCAGCCGCCCTCGACTCTTTGCGGGCCACCCATCCCGGCATCCCGATCGTGGGTATGGAGCCGGCGGTCAAGCCCGCGGCCGGCCTCACCCGGTCGCGCAAGGTGGCCGTGTTCGCCACCGCGGCCACCTTTCAGGGCCGTCTCTTCGAGTCGGTGCTCACCCGCTTCGCCGATGGTGTCGAGGTGCTCACCCGAGCCTGCCCCGAGTGGGTGCAGCTGGTCGAGGAAGGCATCGTGTCTGGCGGCCAAGCCGATCGAGTGGTGAGGAAGGTGGTGGAGCCGGTGGTTGGGGCGGGGGCCGACGTGATCGTCCTCGCCTGCACCCACTTCTCCTTCCTCAAGCCGCTGATCGAGTCGGTCTCCGGGCTGGAGGTGATCGACCCGGCGGTGGCGGTGGCGGCGCAGACGGCGCGGGTGGCCCCCGACACCTCCGGTGAGGGCCGGCTCCAGTTGGCCGCCTCCGGTGACACCACCGAGTTCGCCCGTCTCGCCCGGTCGCTCGCCGCGATCGAGGCCGAAGTCATACCCTTTGCGCCATGACCCCGATCTGGATCGACGAGGATGGTGCCCTCTTCGGTCATGGCCCGCACACCACTCTCGACCCGGGTGCCGGCCCGGACCGCTATCGGACGGCTCTCGAGGCGGTGCGCTCGTCGGGGAGACCGATCGCCTTCGCTTCCTTCACATTCGACGAGACCGAGCCGGGCTCGGTCGTCGTCATACCCCGCTCCACCACCCTGGGCGACGACCTGGCGATCACCGCGCCGGGGTCGCAAGTCGACACCGTCGACGACGGGACCGCGGCGTGGAGACGTGGGTTCACCTCCGCGATGAGAGCCATCGGCACCGAGGGTATGGCCAAGGTGGTCCTCGCCCGACAAGTCGTCGTCGACCTACCCGAGGGCCTGGGGGCCGACCAGCTGGTCGCCCGGTTGGCGGCGGAGAACCCCGACTGTTACCTGTTCTCGGTCGAGGGACTGGTGGGGGCGAGCCCCGAGTTGCTGGTCAGCCTCAGGGAGGGGAGGGTCCGCACGCTGACCCTCGCCGGGACGGCGACGGATCCCGAGGACCTGGAGACGGTGAAGATCTCCGAGGAGCATCGGCATGCAGCCGAATCGGTGAGGAAGGTGCTTCGCCGTCATCTCTCCGGAATCGACAGGACCCAGCAGGTGGTGGTCCGACACGGCGCCATGTCCCACGCCGGCACCCGGATCGAAGGCCCTGCCCGCCCCGGTACCACCGTGGCCGAGATCCTCGCCGAGCTCCACCCGACCGCGGCGGTCGCGGGCACCCCGACCAAGGCGGCGATGGACCTGATACGGGAGATCGAGCCCAGGTCACGAGGGAGATATGCCGGTCCCGTGGGATGGATGGACGCCAGCGGGGACGGGGTGTTCGCCCTGGCCCTGCGTTGCGGGCAGATCGACGGGAACCGCATGACCCTGTTCGCCGGGGGTGGCCTGGTGGAAGGCTCGGAGGAGGCGACCGAGCTCGCCGAGACCGAGCTGAAGCTGGCGCCGATGCTCGCCGCCCTCGGTCAACGGTCGAGCTGAGCCCGGGCCCCGAGGTCATAGCTGCGTTCCACCCTGGCGACGACCAGGTCGATGCCGTTGCATCCCAGGGCCGCGTCGGCCAGCCCTCTCAGCGCCACCAGATCGTCGGCCCGATGATGACGGAGATGGTGGAATCCGGCCAATGCCGCCAGGTCCCGTAGCGGGGGGGTGACGAACAGCCGCTCGTAGTCCGGTGCGTGCACCGCCTGGGGAAGGGAGTCGAACAGACCGCCACCCTCGTTGTCCATGACGACGATGGTCAGATCGATCTCCCCGTCGTGGAGAAACCCGTTGGAGTCGTGGAGCAAGGAGAGATCGCCGGTGAAGGCCAGGGTCCTCGGCTGTACCGAGGCGACGCCGAGGGCCGTGGAGACGAAGCCGTCGATCCCCGAGGCTCCCCGGTTGGCATAGATCGCTCCCGATCTCCTCAGATGGGCATCGACGTCCCGAATGGGCAGCGAGGACGCCACTACCAGGGCATTCCAATCGACATCGTTCAACACCGCTGCGATGCCCGGCCCCGACATTTGCTCCAGACTGCCGAGATGAGCATCCAGCTCCGCCCGCCGGTCCCCCTCGGCGTCCATCCAGGCCGCCTCCCATTCCGGTGGAGCCTCGCCGTCGACCCTGCCGAGCAACTCGACTACGTCCCCGTCGACGAGGTGGGAGGCATTGCGTCTCGGGTCGATGGTCCTGCCCCACCGGTCGACCCTGAGCCGGGTGCGGGCCGTCGCCACCAGGTCTTCGAGCCGCGGGCTGGGCCCGATGGCGCCGACCGCCACCACCGTCTCGGGGACGAGCTCGGGCGGGACGCCATCGCCCAACAGGTGGTGATACGTCGTGATCACCCGCCCTCCCCTCATCCCCGACATGGCGGTTGCCAGCACCGGCCAACCCAGCTCGGCGGCGCGGTCGGCCAGCGCATCGCGGCTGTACTCACCGTCACCGGCGATGACGAGCCCCTGTCGGGGCTCCAGGCGAGGGAGCGGCAGCGGCCGGTTGGCCGGTGCCATCGCGACGTCCCGGGTCACCCTCGGAGTGGCAAACCGGTAGGGGATCGAGGTTGTCCTCCCGTCATCGGAGACCGGGACCGTCGGCTCGCGAAAACCGACGTTGAGGTGCACCGGGCCGGGAGTGGGGCCGGTGGCCGCCACGATCGAGTCGGCGACCAGGCCGCGCCACGCGGTGTTGGCGTCGTTGGCGGGGCTGGGCGCGGGGATGTCGACGAATGCCCTCACCTTGGAACCGAACAGACCGACCTGATCGATGGCCTGATTCGCCCCGACCCCCCGCAGTTCGGCCGGCCGGTCGGCGGAGACGACCACCAGGGGGACACACGACATGTCGGCTTCGACCACCGCCGGGAGGAGATTCGCCACCGCGGTGCCCGATGTCGACACCACTGCCGCCGGGCGCTGCGAGGCGCGAGCCGCCCCCAGGGCGTGGAATGCGGCCGAGCGCTCGTCGATGAAGACCCGTGTCGCCAGCTGGGGATGCTCGGTGGCCGCGATGGCCAGGGCAGCGGATCTCGACCCCGGCGAGATCACGACCAGCTCGACCCCGCGGGCGGCCAGCTCGTCGACCACCACCCGGGCCAACGCGGTGCTCGGGTTGGGGTGGCTCATGTGAGCACCTGGGCCGCGGCTCGAAGCCGGCGCAGCATCTCTGCGCCGCGATCACGATCGGGTCTCCAACGCTCGAGCAGGGCCGGGTCGGGCTCGGGTCTTCGAACCTCGAGGAGGCCCCGCGCCGGGATCAATGGCCGAAGGGTCGGATCTCCGGCGATGAGCGCCACGGTGCCGAGGCCGCATGCATAGGGGAGGTCGCGGAGCAGCGAGGCGGCGAGCAGACCGCCGTACATCCCGATCGAGGTCTCCAACGCCGATGAGATCACCACCGGGATCGACGACCGGTCGGCCAGGTCGAGCACCCGGGAGATCCCACCCATCGGCTGGACCTTGAGGATCAGGATGTCTGCCGCACCCTCCTCGATCACCCGAAGCGGGTGGGGGTTCTGACGGACCAGTTCGTCGGCGGCGATCGGGACCTGCACCCGGGACCTCAGCTCCCTCATCTCTGCCACGGTGGCCACTGGCTGTTCGACGTATTGCAGGTCGAATTGGGCGAGACGACCGATGCGCCGCACCGCGGTTTCGAGGTCCCATGACGCATTCACGTCGACCCGGAGCATCCCCTTCGGCCCCAACGCGTCACGCACCGCCCGGACCCGCTGATAATCGTCACTCTCGGAGTCACCAGGGTCCCCGATCTTCACCTTGGCGGTGGAGGCGCCCGACTCCTCGGTGAGCGCCGCCGCAGTCTCGGGGTCGGTGGCGGGAATGGTCACATTCACCGGGATCTCGGTTCGCACCGGGTCGGGAAGGTCGCCACAGGCCAGCTCGAGGGCGGCGGCCAGCCACCTCGTGGTGACTTCCGGGGGGTAGTCGGGAAAGGGGGAGAACTCTCCCCATCCCCGCGGCCCTTTGACGAGCACGGCCTCTCGATGGTCGACCCGTCTGAACCGCTGCCGCATCGGGATCCGGACCGGATACAATTCCAGTGCCTCCAGGGCCTCTCTCACCCGCCCTGGACCTCTCGTATGTAGCCGACGAGACGCTCGAGTTGGGTCTCGTCGAGTGACGACGAGAACGAGGGCATGCGGCCCCGGCCGTTGATGATGGTGAACTCGAGGAACTCATCCGGTTCGTTCTGAGAAGGCGAGCCGGGGCCGATGTCGGGCCCGATCCCGCCGCTGAGATCGGCAGAGTGACAGTTTCTGCAGAGCTGGGCGTACAACTCCTCGCCGGTCGCATCCTCGGCCGGCTTGCCGAGCGAGCACGCCGTCAGCATCAGCGCCACCGCGAGGAGCGCGCCGGGCAGTCTCAACCCTGGTCGGCCCGCCGCGCCAGGTCGCGTACCTCCTGGGACCTCTCGAGGGGCACCACGAGCACGACGTCGGGGGTCTCGACGACCACGACATCGCTCAACCCGGCAACGGCCACCACCCGCGACGTCGCCTTGACCAGCGAGCCGGTGACCCCGGAGAGAACCACCTCACCGTCGATGTGGTTGCCGTCCTCATCCCTGTCGCTGGCATCGAGCAGAGATTGATATGAGCCGACATCGTCCCACCCCACGTCGATGGGGAGGACCAGGGCGCGGTCGGTCTTCTCCATGATGGCGTAGTCGATCGATATCGCCTCCACATCGGCGAAGGAGGGGCCGAGCTCTACGATCCCGGGCCCGGTCTGCCCGGTCGCCTCTCTGACACCTTCGACCAAGTCGGGGGAATACTTCGAGGCCTCATCGAGAAAAGTCTCCGCCCGGGCGACGAACATCCCCGAGTTCCAGAGGTGACGCCCCCCGGACACGAGTCTGGTCGCCTCGGCCAAGTCCGGCTTTTCCTTGAAACTGGCCACCGTGAATGCACCGCTCGCCTGGGGCTCACCCTTCTCGATGTACCCGTATCCGGTCTCGGGTCGCGACGGGGCGATGCCGAAGGCGACCATCGCCCCGACCGTCGCCAGCCCGGCAGCAGTGACCACCGCCTCCCGGAACGCCTCGACGTCGGCGACGAGGTGATCGGAGGGAAGGATCACGAGGACGTCGTCGGGGTGGGCCAGGAGCGCGGCGGCGATCGTCGCCGGCGCGGTGTTGCGTCCGGCGGGCTCCACCAGGACCACGCCAGCCCCGGCCGTGGAGGCGGCGATGGCTCGCTGCGCCAGGCCGAGATGACCGGCACCGGTCACCACGATCGTGTCGACCAGGCCGGGTAAGCCGTCGAGACGCCCCAGGGTCCTGTCGAACAGGGTCTCGTCTCCGAAGAGCGGCACGAATTGCTTGGGCCGCCCCGGTGTCGACAACGGCCAGAGCCGGGTCCCGGACCCGCCCGAGAGCACCACGGGTCTGATACTGATCACCGGGCGAGGGTACCGGGACGCGCCAGTGAACCCTGTGATGGGTCGGGGCTCTCGGTCAGTCGCCTACCGCGATCGACACGTAAGCGCACTCCTCACAGACATATCTGGTGATCCCGATGCCTCCCGGAGCCTCCACGAACTGATGGTCGTGGTCGCGGGACCCGCCCCGGGCGAACGCCGCCCTGACCGCCCCCATCAACCCGCTCCTGTCCTTGGCCGCTCCGGCCATGGCGGGCTCGGGGGCCGGGACGTCGGTTTCGAGACTGGGGATCGGAGCGGGGGTCTCTTCGAGGTCGCTCAGATCGACCACGCTGCTGGCCGCGACCTTCTCCGCGGTGGTCGGCTCGGGCTCCGAAGCAGCTTCGGGCTCCGGCTCGGGGACCACCTCCGCCACCTCGGCGACCGGCTCCGGCTCGGGGACCACCTCGGCCACCTCGGCGACCGGCGCCACTGCCGGCTCCGTCGACTCCGCCGCAGCCTCCTGGCCTGCGGCCAGGGTACGTCTCAGCTCGGCACGCTCGGCCTCGAGACGCTGCATCTCGAGACGGTAGGCCTCGAGACGGACCGCCTCCCGCTCGGAGGCGGCGGTCAGCTCAGCCTCGAGACGGGCCCGTTCCTCGGCGATCCGACGTCTCTCCTCGTCGAGAACCCGTATCTGCTCGGCGATGGAGTCGGTCTCGACCGGGGTTGCCTCGGCACGGTCCCTGTCATCGTCGCCTGGTCCCGTCTGGCTCCCGGACACTCTCTGCTCGGGCATTGCGTGCTCCCCGGCGAGAGGTCGCCCAGAGGTCTGCACCTCGAGGTTCGACGACATCGCCTCGCGCAGCTCCTCGACACGGGATGGGATGGTCCCTTTGCGTGACTTGCGGACGGCGAGATTGCGGGAGCCGACGCGCTTGGACTTCAACGTCGCCCAGGTCTCGGCCATGTGCTCCACCCCTCGATAGGCGAAGTCGATCGGGTCGTGGGCGACGAAGGTGACCTCGATCCCGCCGAGATCGAGCAGGAAGGCACTGGCGATGAGCCGGCGGGCATGGACATCGTAGAGAGACCATCTGCCGAGCGACTCGTCCTCGACGACCAGCTCAACCTGGGAGCCATCGATCACGAAACTGACGGGAACCCCGGGATGATCGATATCGGGGAACTTGATCTCACCGCTGAACTTCACGCACAAATCCTCGACTATTGCCTGGCAAGGCTCGGAGTAACGGGCATAAAGATCCCACCAGATCTCGAAATGTCAAGAGCGGTCACCCGTAGGCATCGAGCGGGGGGCAAGAGCACATCAGATTGCGGTCACCGCCCACACCGTCGATGCGGCCAACAGGGGGCCAATACTTGTCTTTTCGCAGCGAATCGGCGGGAAATGCGGCCAGCTCGCGCCCGTATGCTCGGTCCCAGTCCTCGGCCACCACGTCCTCGGCGGTGTGCGGCGCATTCGACAGCGGGTTGTCGTCCGGTGGCCACTCGCCGTCGCCGACCCGATCGGCCTCGGCGCGGATGGCGATCATCGCATCGCAGAAACGATCCAGCTCTTCGAGGCTCTCCGACTCGGTGGGCTCGACCATCAGGGTGTTGGCCACCGGGAAGGCCAGGGTGGGGGCATGGAACCCGTAGTCGACCAGCCGTTTGGCCACGTCCTCGGCGGTGACCCCCGTGGCCTTGGTGAGCGGTCGGACGTCGAGGATGCACTCATGGGCGACACGACCCCCTGACCCGGTGTATAGAACGGGAAAGTACGGGTCGAGACGTCTTGCCACATAGTTGGCGGAGAGAATGGCGACACGGGTCGCCTGCTTCAGGCCTTCGGCCCCCATCAGACGGATGTAGGCATAGGGGATGGGGAGGATCCCCGCCGACCCGAAAGGCGCTCCCGAGATGGCCCCTATTCCCGTCGACGGGCCTGCCTCGGCGAGCTGTGGGTGGTTGGGCAGAAACGGCTCTAGATGCTCCTTGACCCCGATCGGCCCGACGCCGGGGCCCCCGCCACCGTGAGGAATCGTGAAAGTCTTGTGGAGGTTGAGGTGGCCGACGTCGGCGCCGAAGTCGGCGGGCCGGGCCAGCCCGACCAGGGCGTTGAGGTTGGCGCCGTCGACGTACACCTGACCACCGTGCTGATGGACGATGCCGGTGATCACGGTGATGGCGGCCTCGAAGACACCGTGCGTCGAGGGGTAGGTGACCATCAGGGCAGCCAGCCGATCGGCGTTCTGGGAGGCCTTCTCCTCGAGATCGGTCAGGTCGACGTTCCCCGACTCGTCGGTGGCGACCACCACCACTCGCATGCCGGCCATCACGGCCGACGCCGCATTGGTGCCGTGCGCCGATGCCGGGATGAGACAGACGTCTCTCTCCGCCTGTCCCCTGGAACGGTGATAGGCCTTGATGGCGAGCAGACCGGCCAGCTCGCCTTGAGAGCCTGCGTTGGGCTGGAGCGACACCGCGGAATATCCAGTGATCGTCGCCAGATGGTCTCCCAGCTCACCAATCATCTCCAGGTAGCCGGCCGCCTGGGACACCGGGGCATAGGGGTGGATCCCGGCGAATCCCGGCCAGGTGATGGGGATTATCTCCGTGGTGGCGTTCAACTTCATGGTGCATGAGCCGAGAGGGATCATCGTTCGGTCCAGGGCCAGGTCCCGGTCGGCCAGCCGTCTCAGGTAACGCAGCATCTCGTGCTCGGATTGGTGGAGGCTGAAGACCGGATGGGTCAGATAGGCGGTCTCGCGGGCGGCATGGGGAGGTGTGCGCCCGCTGGCCGGGGTCACCGTGGCGCCCAGTGCCTCGACGAGACGGGTCACGAGTGCATCGTCGGTCTTCTCGTCAACTGCGATCCTGAAGTGATCCTGATCGACCGAGCCAAGGTTGATCCCGACGGCGAGGGCATCTTCGACCAGGGCGCCCGCCCGGCCCGGCGCCCTCACGGTGATCGTGTCGAACCAGGTCTCGTTGACCAGCTCGAACCCGCCGCCTCGCAGAGAATCGGCGATGGTCGTCGCCAGTCGGTTGACCTCCGACGCTATCGCCTTGAGACCTTCCGGCCCGTGCCAGCAGGCGTAGAACCCGGCGATCACCGCCAGCAGGACCTGTGCGGTGCACACGTTGGACGTGGCCTTCTCACGACGGATGTGCTGCTCTCTCGTCTGCAACGCCAGCCGATAGGCCAACCGCCCCCGCCTGTCGGTCGAAACCCCGACCAGACGACCGGGCATGGTGCGGACATGGCTCTCCAACGTGGCGATGAACCCGGCGTGAGGGCCCCCGTAGCCCAGCGGCACCCCGAAGCGCTGCGCTGAGCCAACGGCGATGTCCGCCCCCCACTCCCCCGGCGGCTTGAGAAGGGTCGACGCGAGCAGGTCGGTGGCCACCGCCACGATCGCACCGGCCTGTTTGAAGGTGGCCACCAGGTGGGAATGGTCCGTCACATTGCCCGACGACCCTGGGTAGCTGAGCAGCACCCCGAAAACGCTCTCGGGTTCGATGGAGTCGTCCAGGTCGCGAATCTCGATGCCGGCTGCCGCGGCCCGGGTCTCCATGACCGACCGGGTGGCGGGATGGGTGTCGGGGTCGACCCCGAACACCTGCCGGCCGCCACCGAACAACCGGCGGGCCATGGCCATGGCCTCGGCGGCGGCGGTGGGCTCGTCGAGGAGTGAAGCGTTGGCGATCTCGAGACCGGTGAGGTCGGCCACCATGGTCTGGAAGTTGAGCAAGGCCTCGAGGCGGCCCTGGGATATCTCGGGTTGATACGAGGTGTAGGCGGTGTACCAGGCGGGGTTCTCCAACACGTTCCGCTGGATCACCGGTGGCGTGATGGTGTCGTAGTAGCCCAGCCCGATCAGGGAGGGGATCACCTGGTTCTTGTCCGCGATCTCCTCGAGCCGGGCGACGATGGCGGTCTCTGACATCGCCGCCGGTAGGTCGAGGGTGGTGTCCAGGATGGAGTCGGGGACCGACTCGTGAACCAGCTCCTCGAGCGAAGCGGCGCCCACCGTGGCCAGCATCTTCTCGATGTCGGCGGGACGCGGCCCGATGTGACGGTCGGCGAATGTCTCTGAGGGGTTGGGCATGGACGTGTCTCCCGATGATAAGCCCCACGTCCCACCTGATTCCCCGCCTGGCTTCGCGTTCGTCGGGTGTCAGTGGCTGGGAATCTCCGGCGTCCGGGTGGGGGGCAAACTGACCACGGCGACAGGTAACTCCGACTGGGAGAGCATGAAAGACACTCGATGGCCGTAGAAGGGCCGATCGGTGAGCGATCTGGTGCTCGCTCCGAGCACCAGGAGGTCGAAGGCCCCAGAGTTGCCGAACGCCACGATCTCCTCCTCGGCGTTGGGGGCAACCCTCACCCCGGTTTCGACCGAGACTCCGAGCCGATCCCCGAATTCGGCCGCTACCCTCACCAGTTCCTGGCCGGCGGCGAGACTCGACTCGATCGTCTTGTCCTCCCTGAGCACTCCCTGACCCTCGGGTCGGTTCACGACATGCAGCGCGAAGGTGCGGCCCCCGGAGGCCTTGGCCAGCGAGTAGGCGAACTCCTCTGCTGCCCGGGTGGAACGGGTGGCCGACACCGGGACCAAGATGCGGCTGGGGAGACGATCGGTGGCGGCGTGCCCCTCCGGCATCCGTACCACGATCGAAGGGACGTCTATCAACGCCAGAACCCGGTCGATGACGCTGCTGAACGTGCCCTCCCCGGTCTCGGTGGCGCCCAGCACGACGAGGTCGTAGCCGAGGGCGCTCTCGTGTGCGATGGCGGCGGCGGGGTCGCGGGCCCGCCGTCTGATGATCCGGGCGTCGGGGACCTGCGCCATGACCTCGGAAGGATCCCCGGGTTCCCCTTCGATTCGGCGGGTCAGCCTGCGGAACAAGCCCGGTTTGGCCAGGTCGACCACCAGGCCCGTCACCTCCACGGAGGGGAACACCGCGTTGACCAATTGCGCCGCATAACGGCTGTTGGACCCACCTCGGGTGGGGATCAGTATGCGTCGGGAGCGCAGGATCTCACTCGATTCCTTCACCTCTTCCTCATTGAGTCGGCGCGCCTCCTCATGGGGGATGTCCCAGCCCCGCACCACGAGCTTCAACAGCTGGGGCGCCACCACCGAGGTCACCACCGCGGCCACCACCATCACGGTGTATCCGGTCTCGCTGACGACGCCGAGGTTGAGACCGATGATGGCCACAACCACTCCCATCGCCCCTAGAGCGGAGAGACCCGATCCGAGCGCCAGCGCCTCCCGACCGCGCACCCCGGCGAAGAACCCCCCGACCACCGTCCCGGTGATCTTGGCGAGGATGGCGGCGACGATGAGGACGATGGTCCAGACGACCACCGTCGTCGTGTCGAGAAGGCCGATGTCCACCCTGAGCCCGGAGAACGCGAAGAACACCGGGGCGAACAGTGACGCGGTGACCGTCTCCAGGACCGACCTCACCTGAGGCAACTGGTGGCGGAGACCGGCGACCAAGATCCCGACGATGTAGGCCCCCAGGATCGCCTCGATGTTGAGTGCCTGGGTCACCGCCCCGCCGACGAGCGCAGCCACGACCGTGATCGAGAGAGCGGCGGTGATCGATGATCCCCGGGCCATCACGTACCGGAACAAGCGGTCCATGAACCAGCGGAACAGGGTGAAGGCGAGGAGCAGGAAGAGCAGAAGGACCCCGAAGGAGATTGCAAGCCGATCGGGCCGGAACCCGTCGAGTGCGATGCCGGAGAGGGCGGCCAGCACCAGCCAGCCCACCGCATCCATCGTCATCCCCGCGGCCAGCGTCACCTGGCCGAAGTCGCGACGCAGGTAGCCCAAGTCCTGGAGGATCTTGGCCACCACCGGAAGGGCGGATACCGAGAGCGCCAGGGCGAAGAACCCGGCGAAGACGACCTGATCGACTCCCCCGCCGTCGGGGCCTGCGCCCGCGAACGAGGAGGGCACGAAGAAGGCAAGGCTAGATGCCACCGCCAGGGGGATGAGGAGGGCGCCGGCGGACACGGAGAGCGCCGCGTTGCGGAACCTGGCGATGATCCCCAGGTCGGTCTCGAAACCGATCACGACGAGGAGCATGATCACTCCCAGCCAGGAGATACCGAAGACCACCGAGGTCACGGTCGGCTCGCCGAACACCCAATCGAAGGCGTCCGGGGCCACCCGGCCGAACAGCGTGGGGCCGAGCACCACGCCGGCGAGCAACTCACCGACCACAGGCGGCTGTCCGACGCTCTTCATGAACCAGCCGAAGATGCGGGCCACTCCGACCAGCAACGCCAGCTGGACCAGGAAGACGAGGACCTCGTGCTCGCTCAGCGGGGCCGCCGCCGAGCCGCCCTCGGCAGAGAGTACGACCACGCTATCCAAGCTAGCCATCGGTCATATGTTGAACCGGAACTCCACGACATCCGAGGGGCGCAGCACATAGGCCTTGCCCTCGGTCCGCACCAAGCCCGCCGATCTCGCCGCCTGCCACGATCCGGCCGCGACCAACTCGTCGAAGTCGACTACCTCCGCAGCGATGAAGCCACGCTGGAAGTCGGTGTGAATCACCCCGGCTGCCTCGGCTGCCGTCGCACCCGACTCGATGGTCCATGCCCGGGCCTCCTTCTCATTTGCGGTGAGAAAGCTCTGCAGCCCCAGGGTCTCATAGGCCGCCCGCACCACGACATCGAGCCCCGGCTCGTCCTGACCGACCGACGCCAGGATCTCGCGTCTCTCCTCGGGGTCCAACTCGGTCAACTCCGCCTCGACCTGGGCGTCGAGGAACACCGCCCGCCCCGGGGCGACCAGCGCGGCCAGCGCCGACCTTCTCCCCTCGTCGACCAGACCCGACTCGTCCATGTTGAACACATAGATCACCGGTTTGGCGGTGAGCAGGTGGAGGTCGGCGAATGGGCCGGGACGCCTCATCAGCGCCGGGTGCCGGCCGACCATGCCTCCACGGGCCACCATTTCACGCACGTCTCCGAGGGTATCGACACGTGCCTGGAGGTCCCGTTGCACCGTCGCCTCCTTCTCCAACCGGGGAAGACGGCTGTCGATGGTCTGGAGGTCGGCGATGGCGAGCTCGGTCTCGATGACCTCGATGTCACGGGCCGGTTCGAATCGTTCGTCGACGTGGACCACGCTGGCCGATTCGAAGACCCGGACTACGTGGCAGATGGCACTCACCTCGCGGATGTTGGCGAGAAACTGATTGCCCAGCCCCTCACCTTCACTGGCCCCCTTCACCAGGCCGGCGATGTCGACGAACTCGACCGCAGCGGGGACCACACGGGCCGACCCGAACATCGCTGCCAGGGTCTCCACCCTGGGATCGGGGATGGGCACCACGCCCGTGTTGGGCTGGATCGTGGCAAATGGGTAGTTGGCGGCGAGGATCCCGGCGTCGGTGAGTGCGTTGAACAGCGTGGACTTGCCGACGTTGGGCAGACCCACGATGCCGATGGAGAGTGCCATGGGGGCGCGGGAGGTTAGAGAGGAGGGACCCTTACCTGATTAGCGTGCCGTCGATGGACAGGATCGCCGTGATCGGAGCCGGCTCTTGGGGCACCACTGTGGCCGCGCTGGCGGTAGCGACGACAAGGGTGACTCTGTGGGCACGTCGTGAAGAGTTGGCGGTCGCCATCAACGAGCGCGGGGTCAACCCCGAGTACCTGCCCGACTTTCACCTCCCGCCGGGGCTCCGGGCCACCCACGATCTCGACGAAGCCGTGGACGGTGCCGAGGCACTGGTCATGGCGGTGCCCTCACATGGGTTCAGACAGGTCTTCACCGAGGTGGCCCGCTCCCTCGGGCAGTCCGTCCCCATCGTCTCGCTGACCAAGGGAATCGAGCAGGGCACCCTGGCGCGAATGACCGAGATCGTCGCCGAGGTCGCCACGGACCGTGATCGAGCTCTCGCCGGCGTCCTCACCGGGCCCAATCTGGCGGAGGAGATCGTGGCCGGCCAGCCGACCGCATCGGTGATCGCCATGAGCGATCAGACCGCCGTCGAGGAGTTGCAGCGTCTCTTCATGGGCCCCGCCTTCCGGGTCTACACCAACGACGACGTGATCGGTTGCGAGCTGGGGGGCGCCCTCAAGAACGTGATGGCCATCGCATCGGGCATGTCCGATGGGCTCGGCTTCGGGGACAACACCCGGGCCACCCTGCTCACCCGGGCGCTCGCCGAGCTGACCCGGCTCGGGATGGCGCTCGGCGGCAGACCCGAGACATTCGCCGGGTTGGCCGGCATGGGCGACCTGATCGCCACCTGCGGATCGGACAAGAGCCGCAACCACCGGGTCGGCTCCTGGTTGGCGCAAGGCAGGACACTCGAGGAGATCGTGTCCGAGATGCGCATGGTGGCCGAGGGGGTGAAGACGACCGAGAGCGTCCTCGGTCTCGCCGAGATCACCGGGGTCGACATGCCGATCGCCACACACGTGGGTCTCGTCCTCGATGGCGAGATCGCCCCGCGGGAGGCGGTCCTCAGCCTGATGACGAGAGAGGCCAAGGCGGAGACCCGATGAGCGACAAGACCCGAATCCGTCGCCTGCCGGAGCGGGCCGTCTCCAATCGGGAGGTCATCTACTCCATCCTCGACGAGGGCCTGGTATGCCACGCGGCGTACGTGGTCGATGCCAGGCCCGTTGTGATCCCCACCCTCTATGCGCGCGACCGCGATCGCATCCTCCTCCACGGATCGAGCTCGATGGGGTTGGCGCGGGCGGTCCGCTCCGGATCGCCGTTGAGCGTCGCGGTGACCCACATCGACGGTCTGGTGGTGGCCAGGAGCGCATTCCACTCGTCGGCGAACTATCGCAGCGTCGTCATCCATGGCGCCGGGCGGCTGCTCGACGATGTGGAGAAGACCGGAGTCCTCGATCTGATCATCGAGAGGCTGATACCGGGTCGTCTCGCCGACATCAGGCGATCGACCGGCGCAGAGCTCGCCCAGACGTCGATCATAGAGCTGGCCCTCGACGAGGTCTCCGCCAAGGTGCGCTCCGGTGGCCCGGGGGACGATCCGGCGGACCTGGAGAGCGAGGTGTGGGCCGGGGTGGTGCCGCTGCAGGTGGTCGCCGGCGAACCGGCCCCTGCGGCCGACCTCCGGGAGGGGATAGAAACCCCGGACTATCTGCGGCCATATCGGGGTTGACCACGTACCGATGACACCCGACTCGACAGTGCAACCGGACACGCCGGGCCGGTGTTCTCATTCCTGATGGCGACCACACGATTGCTCCACACCTCTCACGGGACCAACCGCGAGGCTTTCACGCTCGGAGACTGGGCCCTGTTCATCTCCCTTGCCCTCATCTGGGGCTCCTCGTTCCTGTTCATGGCGATCGGGCTCGATGCCTTCCACCCGGGTGTGGTCACCCTGCTCAGGGTGGTTCTCGGCGCCTCGATCCTCGCCCTGATCCCCAAGGCGCGAGCCACCAAGATCGACGGGGAGGACCGGCGCCACATCGTGGTCCTAGCCGCCATCTGGGTGGCGATCCCCTTCACCCTCTTCCCCATCGCCCAACAGTGGATCGACTCCGCCATCGCCGGGATGCTCAATGGGGCGACGCCGATCTTCACCGCACTGCTCGCCACCGTCCTGCTCAGATCACTGCCGGGGCCGCTCCAGATCGCGGGTCTGGTCATCGGGTTCGCCGGCATCCTGGCCATCGCGCTCCCCTCGGCAGGAGGTGATGCCACCGCCGCTATCGGCGTGATCCTGGTGATCCTGGCCACCGTGGGCTATGCGGTCTCGCTGAACATGGTGCCCCCGCTCCAACAGAAATACGGGTCGTTGCCGCTCATGGCCCGCATCCTGCGGATGGCAACGATCATGGTGCTCCCATTCGGGATCGTCGGGATGGCCGACTCCTCATTCGCCTGGCCCTCCTTTCTCGCGGTGAGCGCGGTGGGTGTCCTCGGGACCGGTCTCGCCTTCGTGCTGATGGGGAACCTGACGGGGAGCGTGGGGGCCACCCGGGCCTCGTTCCTGACCTACCTGATCCCGGTCGTCGCCCTCGTCCTCGGCGTCGCTTTCCGTGATGAGGTGATCTCCCCGCTGGCGGTGGTCGGTGTCGGGCTCGTCATCGCCGGGGCGATCCTGGCGTCGCGCCGGGAGACCCGTCGCACCTGAGCGCGCTCAAGCGGCCAGCGCGGCGGCGCGGCGCAGAGCCCGTATCGCCAGCTCACGGTCACCGAGCCGATGCCGCAGCTCACGCTCCAGACCACCGATCGGGTACAGGTTCTGCGGGGCGCGGGGATCCTTGTGACTCGCAGAGGCATAGCGGGGAAGGGTGGCGCTGACTCGGCTGGCGACCCGTGCCGCATCGGCCGATGGCATGTCGGCATCGATCTCACATCGCACCAGCCCGCCGGCGGGCCCTGCGTGGTTGGCCAGCCGCAGATACCACGAGAACCTGCTCCACGAGGTGGTGGTCAGGAAGAGTGGCGTGCGATAACCGGCGGGGAGGGCGACCAGCACCTGGCGCAACTCGAGGGGCAGGTATTGCACCTTCTGGGTCTTGATGTAGCCGACGGCGTTGTCGATGTCACGGGCATGCGACAAGGGGCCGTCGACGACCAGCAGCTCCGCCCCACCCGCTCTCCGGGTCACTGCGGCCTCGAGCGACCCCATGCGCTGCTGTATCCCCAGCCACAACTCCTCTGACGTGGTGCCCTTGGTGGCCTTCACCTCGTAGGTGCCGACGGTGGCGTCCACATCGGCCGCCGGGGCCGAGGTGAACAACCCCCGCTCGACCGCACACTCCTCGATCGAGGCGAGACCGTTGCAGCGCACCGCTCCGGCGGCATAGGTCGCCGCCAGGGCGAAACCGGGAAAGTCCGGTGGCTGATCGATCCATAGGGTGGCATCGACCCGGCGCACGCCGTCGACGAACAGGATGTCGTCGACCGGGGCCGACTCGGGCAACAAGGGGCGCCAGTCCTCGACCCGGGTCTCGACGGTGACATCGACGTTGTGGCTGGCATCCTCGAGCTCGGCGTCGGTGGGCGCCCCGTAATCGGAATCCCAGGCCTCGACGGTGAATCTCACGGCACCGGCCTCACCACCGAGCCTGCCGGCTCGCGGCGCACCTCGTATCTCACCGGGGCTCGTGCGGCCAGATCCTTGACATGGGTGATGATCCCCACCATCAGCCCGCGACCGGTGAGCTCCTCCAGCACCGAGGCGACCGTGTCCAGCGACTCGTCGTCGAGGGTGCCGAAGCCCTCATCGAGGATGATCGCGTCGAGCACCGAGCCGCCCTGGGCGGCCAGGGTCTCGGCCAGCGACAGGGCCAATGCGAGGGAGACGAGGAACGTCTCCCCACCGGAGAGGGTGGACACCGAGCGCATCTCATCGGCATTACGGTGATCGACTATCGAGAAGCTCCCCGACTCGTCGGAGTGGAGCGAGTAGCCGCCGGCTGACAGCTGGCCCAACAACTCGTTGGCCCCGGCAACCAGATCGGTGAGCGCCCCGGCCATCAGCCACTGCTCGAAGCCGTTGGTCTTGAGATGCCCCGCCAGGGCGGTGGCCACCGCAGCCTCCGCCGAGGCGGTCTCGATGAGGTTCTTCAATGTGACCGCCTGATCGGCCGCTTTCTCGTAGGACTCCACCCGGGCCCGTGCGCTCTCCAGGGCGGTGGCCACCTGCACGGCATAGGGCTCGACGGCCACGATGTCGTGCGCCTCCAACGCGGTGAGTACGGCCTGGCGCGCCGCGGTGGCGCTCTTCTCCGCCTCCTCGACCGCCTTCAGGGCGGCGGGCTGGTCATCAACCAGACGTTGCCGGGTGCTCTCCTTCCACGCCACCAGCTCCTTCCATTGGACGACCACATCGTCACTCTCGGGAACGGGCGGGTCCAGATCCGCCACTCTCAGTTGTGCCGAGGTGAGCTGTCTGGAGACCTGACGGGACCTCTCGGCCAGGTCCTCCAGCACCGAACGCGCCTGCTTTTCAGCCATGCTCAGCGTCGCCAGGTCGTCTTTGGACGCGGTGAGCTCCCCGGACAACCGCTGCAACTCGACTTCGATCTCGAGGAGCTCGTCCCCTGACGGAGTTTCGTCGAGCTCAGCGGCGATCGTGTCACGCTGGCTCTTCAGCTCGAGACGGCTCGCCTCGAGCTGGGCCAACCGGGTGCGCGACTCCTCCGCCTCGCCACGGAGCCGTTCGACCATGACCGCGTGCCGGGACCCCTCTTGCTCCATCTCGGCGAGCCCGCTAGGAGCTGCGCCCGGGGGGACCTCAGCCACCTGCTGTTCACACACCGGGCATCGCCCGCCGGTCTCCAGTGAGCTGCGAAGGGTGTGGGCCGCATGTCGGGAGCGTGTGTCTTCGAGCTCGGTCCTCAACTGGGCGAGCCAGGCCAGACCATCGTCGAGGGCGGATTGGGCAGCCACCGTGGTGCTCTCCGCCTCCTCGATGCCGATCCCGTCGAGGCGCTCGTCGAGCTCGGCGAGCCGGTCCCACGACTTCTTCCAAGACGAGATCTGCCCTGCACCGGGCAGGGCCGCCATCTCCGTCTCCGCCCCGGCGAGACGCTCCGCCGCGTCCAGTTGTGCCTCCTCGGCCTCGAGCACCTGGGAACGGGCGTCTGCGATCAGGGTGTCGAGCTCCTCGAGGTCTGCAGGCGCCTCGATCGCACCGAGACGGGCGACGGAGTCGCCGAGACGGTCCGAGCTCGCCCGGGCATCGGCCACTTCCACCAGCAGGTCGGCGAGACCCTTCTCACCCTCGGTGATGGTGTCGGCCAGAGTTGTGAGACCGTCGCGACGCGCCATGGCCTGCGCCAGGACCTCGTCGTCGGCCGTCTCGAGCGAATCGAGGGTGCGACGCGACCCGTCGGTTCGCTCGTTGGCGATGGCTGCTCGGGTCTTGGCGAGGTCTCGGATGGTGGAATAGACATCGAGACCCAACAAGTTGCGCAACAGACCCTGGCGCTCCGACTTGGTGGCGGTGAGGAATCGGGCGAAGTCGCCCTGGGGAAGCACCACCGTCCGGGTGAAATCCTCGAAACGAAGCCGGAGAAGGTCTTCGACTGCGCTGGTCGTATCGTCGGCGCCGTCGGCCAGCACCCGCTCGCCTTGCTGAAGTCTCGCCTCTTTGACGGTGGCCCCCCCGGAACTGGTCCGTTGTGCCATTCGGACCGCGGTGTACACCGTGCCGCCCACCTCGAAGTCGAAAGCGACACGGGCACGATCGACACCGGCGGTGATGGCGGGGGCGACGGCATTGCCCCCGAGACGGGGCACCCGGCCGAACAGGGCGAAGATCATGGCGTCGACCAGGCTGGACTTACCCGACCCGGTGGGGCCGCTGAGCGAGAAGAAGTCGACACTGCTGAAATCGACGTCCACCGCCTGACGGTAGGCGGAGAAGCCCTCGGCTCTGATCCTGACCGGTCTCATCGCCCCGTCCTCATGTGAGCGGGCCCGGGGTCAACGCCTCATCGAGCAGCTCGGCGAAAAGGCTCTCCACCTTCGGGTCGGCGCTCCCCCGGTCGTGGAGATAGCGGTGAAACGCATCCACCGGTTCGAGACCCTGCCGTGGCTCTGATTTTTTTCGCTTTGCGACCGGGTTGTCGAGGACCACCTCGACCGCGTTGGGGATGGCCGCTCTCACCTCGTCGGCCAACCCGACCCGGGCACCCTCGTGGAGGACCACCCTCACATAGGCGTCATCGGTATCCCCGGCGCGGGCCAGGACCTGGTCGAGGGTGCCGCTCAAAGCCATGAGACGTCGGCCCGACCGAAGGGGGAGCTCGGTGACCGATGCGGGGTGCCCGGGCTCGGCGGTGACCAGAAGGGCGCCCTTCTGGTCGGTGACCTCGCCGAAGTCGAGTTGAAGCGGTGAGCCCGAGTACCACACCGCGGAGGAGTGCGGCATCTTCTGTTGTCGATGGAGATGTCCCAGGGCCACATAGGAGAGGTGGCCCGGGAAGAGGCTGGTGGGCACGGCATAGCCGAAGATGTGCGCAGTCCGCTCGCCGCCACCGGCCAGGGCGCCGTAGACGGTGAGATGGCCGACCAACAGGTTGACGCGGTCCGGTTTCATCCCCGCGGTGAGCTGCCCGATGATCCTCCTCAGACGCTCCTCGTAGATGCCGGCGTGTTGGTCGGGGTCCGAGCCCATGATGTCCTCGGCCTTGACGATGCTGCGTTGGGAGACGAAGGGGAGCAGGGCGACCCCGACCCCGAGCGTCTCGAGGCTTAGCACGCCTCCGTCGTCGGGCGAGCGGGGGGCACCCACCACCGTGATCCCCGCCCGTTGCAGCAGGGGCGCCACCGCGTCGAGACGGGCCGGGTTGTCGTGGTTCCCGGCCACCACCAGGACCGGGGAGACCTCGGAGAGGTCGAGAAGGGCCCGCCACACGATCTGTTCTGCGGTTGGGGCCGGTGAGGCCGTGTCGAAGACGTCCCCGGCCACCACGGTGAGGTCGACGGAGTGACCCTCGGCCAGCCCGACGAGCTCGGCGAGCACCGCCCGGTGCTCCTCTGAGCGGTCCCGCCCCCTGATGCGGCGGCCGACATGCCAGTCGGATGTGTGCAGAATCTTCACTCGTGAAGATCGTAGGAGGCACCTACGACAGATTCGGGGAGCCCCCTAGAGATCCTCGAAGGGGTCCTCCGGGCCCTCGTAGGAGGTGGGCGGCACCGCTTCGGAGGCCCTGGTCGCCCAGGCAGGGAAGGGAAACTCGAGAACCAGGGGCACCGGCAGCTCGGGCTGGTTGAGGATCATCGTCCCCGGCTTGACGATCGTGGCCCGTTGACGGTGGGGCCCGGGCAAGAACCCGTACTCCTCCCGGGAGGCCTCCGCGGAGTCGAGCCGGCCCACCACCCGGATCGAGCTGTTGGCGATGATCCGCCGCTCCACCTCGGATGCGGTCTGTTGGGCGCCGATGAGGATGACTCCGAGCGAGCGTCCCCTCTCGGCGATGTCCAAGAGCACCTCCTTGATCGGGCTCGAGCCTTCCCGGGGGGCGTATTTGTTCAGCTCGTCGAGGACGACCATCAGCAGCTCCTCGCTCTGACCGGCCCGCTCTTTGTCCTCGAAGGCGCGCTTGAGAGTCACCCCCACCACGAACCGCTTTGCCCGGTCGTTGAGATTGTGCAGATCGACCACGCTCACCTGGTCCTGGAGGCTGATGCGGTGTCTTTGGGCGTCGGCGACATCGGAGCGGATGAGACGGCCCAGGTGGCGGACCGAAGCCTGCAGCCGCCGCACGAAGGCGTTGATGGTGCCGGTGCCGATGGCGGGGCCGGCCCACCGGTGACGATGATCCTCGGACTGAACCCGCTCGGTGATGAGGTCGGCCAGCTCGCGGAAGGTCCGGACCTTCACCCCGTCGATGACCGCCGCCCCGGTCTCGGTGGGCTCGGCGCCGCGGAGTTGGGCCATCACGTTGTAGACCACGGTGGTGTACTGGGCCCGATCGTCCTCTGCATCGGCGAAGAGGAAGGGCAACAGGTCCTCGCTGCAGAACTCGTCGATGCTCCAGAAGAAAGACGTGACGTCGGACCGGGAGGCAACGTCGGCGGTAGCCCGTGGATCGTCGATCCTGGGGGGTGCGAACAGGCCAACAGAGTCGAATGGGGTGCTGGGGAGCCCCAGGCCTACATATCGGGAGCGCTGGTCGTCATCGAGCCGGTTGTTGACCCGATCGAGATGCATCAGGTCCTCGCCTTTGACGTTGAAGACGAGCGCCTTGGTGTTCACCGCGGCGCTTCCCAGCACACCGGAGGTGAACAGCGAGTGGAGGAGGAAGGTGGCGTAACTGGTCTTGGTTGCCACCCCCGAGATACCAGAGATGTTGACGTGGGCGCCCCTCTCTCCATTGATGAACTCGAAGTTCACCCAGAGCGGCTCGCCGTTGCGGGCCAGACCCACCGGTACCTTGCGCTCCATGCGGTCGAAGAACAGTGCCCGGTCACGCTCATCGTCCTCGGCGATGCGCACCATCTGGCCGGGCCGGGGCGGGACGAAGACCTCCGGCTCGAACCTGGTCGTTGTGACCTGGGCCGCCTCCGTGACCGCACCAGGCAATATCCCCTCCTCGATGAGGAACACGTCGGAGTCGAACCGGGCGCCTTCATGGCGGGCGACCACCTGGCCCACCGTCCCGTACATGCGCACCACCTCCCCGGTGGGCAGCACCCTCTCCAGGGCGACCACATCGTCCAGCTGGAGAAACTCACCCTCGGCCACCCCGACCCAGAACTCCAACGGGGTGGCATCGCGGGTGCCGAGGACTCTCCCGACGCCCTTGTTCGAAGACCCTGTCGTCATGGACGACGAGAGTAGACCCCTGCAGTGACAGTTCTTCGCCCAACCCGTCTCAGAGATTCGGCCCCCACGTCGTGAGCCTGGTCGTCTTTCCCTTCAAGGACGAGGACCTCCAGGTGATGGCGGCCAACCTGAGCACAGCGGCGCGTCATGAGCGGGTGCGGGAGGTTTGGGCGGTGGCGGCCGCCGAGGACGCCGCCATGGCCGGGGTGGCCGCGCTTGCCGGGGAGATCGCGGCCGCCAACGGGACGTCGGTCTCGGTGTTCCCCCAGGAGCGGCTGGGGGCGTTTCGCTCGGGCAAGGGAGACGGGATGAACACCGCGCTCCGCCTGGCGGCCGAACGGGAGTTCGACCGCGTCCATTTCTATGATGCCGACATCACCAACTTCGAGCGGAGCTGGATCGACGGGGCCGAGCATGCCGCCGATCGGGGCTATGACGTCGTCCGGCACCGTTTCCCCCGGGCGGCCACAGACGCCATGATCACCTGGATGGTGACCCGCCCCGGTCTGGCCCTGCTCTTCCCGGGCACGATCCTGCCCCGTCTCGGCCAGCCCCTCGGTGGCGAGATCCTGTTGGGCGGGGGAGCCGTGGCCTCACTCTCCGACGACGCCTTCGTAGTCGCCCGCTCCGACTGGGGCATCGACACGGTGATCACTCATGCCACCACCACTCTGGGGCTTGGCATCTACGAGCACAACGCGCCCGATGGGAAACGCCATGCCCTCTACGGGTCCCTGGCCGACATCAGAGAGATGATCCTCGAGTGCCTCGACGCCGTCGCCTCCCTGCGAGGACGGAGCCGACCTTCCCGCGACGCCATCTTCGACGCCGATCCCCCCGCTCCCGTCCCCGAGGACCTGAAGACGACGGTCGCCTTCGATCTCGATGCCACCCGTGCCGCCATCGCCTTCCCACCGGATGCCGGTGAAGCCGGGGTCCTCGAGTCTCTCGGGATCGAGCCCGGAGCGCACATCGAGATGGATGCCGAACGCTGGCGGGTCGTGCTCGGCGAGCTGATCACCCGCTTTCGACTCGACGACGATTCGTGGCGGGCAGCGGTGTTCCGTCTCTGGGTGGCCCGTGTGGTCCACTACACGACCCGGCACGTCCCCGATGGTTACGAGGAGGCGGTTTCCTACTTGGAGGCGACCATCCGGGGATACGAGGAGAGCTCACTCTCAGGAGGACATGCCCGACGCTCCCATCGCGGTGAGGGCGCGCCTTAGCGCGGCCGCCTCTTCCTCCAACTCCTCACGATCGACCGACGAGGCCGCATTGGCGAAATCGAGGTCGCGCACCCCGTCGATCGGGACGACATGGAGGTGCAGGTGGGGGACTTCGAGCCCGGCGATCATGAGCCCCACCTTCTGCGGCTCGTGGACCGCGTCGATGGCGCGACCGATGGTCTGGGCCACCTCCATGAGATGGTCACGCAGGGCCGGAGGGCAATCGAGCCAGTGGTCGACCTCTTGGCGGGGCACCACGAGGGTATGCCCGGCCCGCAGCGGGTTGACCGACATGAACCCGACGCACTCGTGGTCGCGCCAGACGAAGGTCCCCGGGATCTCCCCATCGATGATCTTGGTGAAGATGGTCGCCACTGAGAGATCGAGCCTATCTACCCGCGGTTGGCCACCACTTTGAGCAACCGGTCGGTTGTGGTCAGGTACATCTCGCCCTGACCGTCGATTCCGAACCCGGTCACTCGTCCCGCCACCCCCATCTGATCGGTCCAATCGGCCTCCTCGACGACTACCCCGTCCTCATAGCGGAAGCTGCGGAGATACCCGCCGCAGTAGTCCGAGTAGAAGAAGTGCCCGTCGATCTCGGGGATGGCCGTGCCCCGGTACACCACCCCGCCGGTGATCGAGCAGGTCCCCGCGTCACCGTGGCCCACCTCGATGACCGGCGGGGTGAGCCCCGAGGTGTCACAGCCCGAGGAGGGCCGGAAACAATGGAGCCCCTCGGTGATCGGCCAGCCATAGTTGACACCCGGCTCCAAGGAGGCGACCGAGACCTCCTCGAAGGCGTTCTGCCCGACATCGGCGACGTAGATGACCGACCCCTCGATCCAGAAACGCCAGGGGTTGCGGAGCCCGTATTGGTACAGCTCCGGAGCGGCTTCCGGGTCGTCGACGTCGAACCTGACAAGACCACCGAGGAGGGTGTCTGTGTTCTGGCCATTGCTGAACCGGTCGTTGGACCCACCCCCGTCGCCGAGACCGAGGTAGAGATGGCCACCCGATGCGAACTGGAGCATCCCCCCGTTGTGATTTCGGGCCGGTTGATCGAGGCGGAGCAACTCCCGTGTCGGATCGGGTCCCACCGCACCGGTTTCTGCGACCGAATACTCGGCGACGACCGTGTCACCGTCGTTGGCCGAGTAGTGGATGAAGAGACGGTTGTCCTGCTCGGGATGGAAGACGATCGACAACAGCCCTTGCTCGCCCTGATTTCGCACCTGCTCGCTGATGTCGAGCACCGGGTCTGAAGCGACGGACACCCCATCGAATGTCCAGACCCGGCCGTCCTTGGTAGCGAGGTAGGACGTCGCGGGGTTGCGGGGCGTCAGCTGAACCGGGAACTCCAGACGGGCCATCTCCTCGTAGGCGAGTGACTGCAGAGGAGGCAGAGTCGTCGTCGTCGGGGGAGACGTCGTGGTGGTGGGACCGCCGGTCGTGGAGGTGGTCGTGGCAGCAGGCGAAGTCGAGGCGGTGGTCGGGGGAGCGGCGGTCGACGCTATGGGCTCCGGATCGGGCGAGCACGCGGTGACGACGACGAGCACGAGGATGAGATGTCGGCGCATCTCCTCAACGTTATGTCTAGCTTCCGGTTTTGTGACCCAAGTCGCCAAGAACGACCCACGCACCATCTTCGGCTGGGCGATGTACGACTGGGCCAACTCGGCCTACATCACCACTTTCGCCGCGATCGTGGCGGCCTTCTTCACGGGTGTCATCGTCCCCGACGAGGGCTACAACGGCTTCTCCGGCCAGACGCTGTGGTCTGCGGTGATCTCGATCGGGGCGATCATCCTGTTCCTGGGCATGCCGGTGATCGGGGCGATTGCCGACTACGCCTCGGCCAAGAAGCCCTTTCTCCGCTTCTTCGCCTGGGTGGGGGCGCTCATGACGATGTCCCTCCCCTTCGTCCCCGACGGTTCGGTGGTCGTCTTCTTGCTGATGGTCATCGTCACCCAGATCGGGTTCGTGGCCGCCAATGTCTTCTATGACGGGTTCCTGCCCGGCATCTCGACCGATGACACCATCGACAGAATCTCCTCGAGAGGGTTCGCCCTGGGGTACATCGGCGGCGGGCTGTACGTGCTGGCGGCGCTGGCCCTGATCCTGCTCAGCGGGGACGACAGCCTCACCGGGCTCTCCGAGGACACCGCGGCGCGAATCGGGATCGGGGGTGCCGGTGTCTGGTGGCTTGGTTTCACCTCCTTCGCGCTGCGGAGACTGCCAGACGAGACCGCGGCGATCCCCCTGCCCGAGAGCTACCGGGGCCAGCCCCGGTGGTTGGCCTTCACCAGGATCGGGTTCTCCCGGACCGTGGCCACCGGCCGGAAGCTGCTCGGCTTCAAGCACCTGATGCTCTTCGTGGTGGCGTTCATCTTCTACAACGACGCGGTGCAGACCGTCATCACGGTGACCGGGGCCTACGCCCAAGAGACACTGCAGCTGGGCGCCGAGGAGATCATCATCACCTTTCTCATCGTCCAGTTCGTCGCCTTCTTCGGCGCTCTCATGTTCGGCGTCCTCGCGGGACGAGTGGGAGCGAAGGGGGCGATCATGATCTCACTGGTGGTCTGGATCCTGGTAACCTCCGCCGCCTATTTCCTCCCGGTCGGCGAGGCGCTCCCCCTCTACGGTTTGGGGGTGGTCGTCGGGTTCGTCCTCGGTGGCGTCCAGGCCCTGTCGAGGAGCCTCTATGGGTCGATGATCCCCGAGGAGGCGTCAGCCGAGTTCTACGGCTTCTACTCGGTGTTCTCCAAGTTCTCCGCGATCTGGGGACCGCTTCTGTTCGCCGTGGTCACCAATGCCACCGGCTCGGGCAGGCCGGCGATCCTCTCGGTGGTGGCGCTGTTCGTGCTGGGCCTGATCGTCCTCAGCCGGGTCGACGTGGCCGAAGCTCGCCGATCACGTGGTCTCTGGTCATTCGAGGGCGTATAGGGTTCGGCCCGTGGACGAGAACCAGCACCACGAGGTAGACGACCTCCTCGAGCCAGAGCAGCCCAAACGGGTCAAGGACCCCGGCGAGGGCGTCCCCTGGGGGGTGATCGTCCTCTTGATCTGGGCAGTCGCCCTCATCATCTTCTCCGTCCAGAACGCCGAGCAGGCCATCGTGCAGTTCCTGGCGTGGGAGTGGCAGATGCCGATGGCCTTGCTGGTCATGATCACCGCCCTGGCCACCGTGATCCTGTCCGCTCTCACCTGGCCGCTCTACCGGCGGCGACGGCGCAAGCATCGGATGGCCGCCAGGAGCGCCCAATCCGAGGACTGATCCCGGTGGCGGCCGGTCTCGTGGTCGCCGCCTGCAGCGCCGGCAACGTCACCGCGACCACGACACCGGACCGATCGGGCGGAGTCGTGGCCTCGGTCATCCGCATCACCGACGGAGACACCATGGACGTGCGTACTCCCGACGGAGAGTTGACTGTGAGACTCGTAGCCGTGAATGCCCCCGACCGCGGCGAGTGCTTCCACGACGAGGGCCTCCTCCATCTCGCCGAGACCCTGCAAGGCACCACGGTGACACTCCAGGTGCTCGCGATCGACCGGTTCGGGCGCACCCTGGCCCATGTCTTCTTGGACGAGCGTCACCTCAACATCGAATTGATCGAGTTGGGACTGGCCATCGCCACCGACCCGGGCGCCGACGATCCGCACCGCGACCCGATGATCCAAGCCGAAGAAGAGGCATTCACCTCCGGGACCGGGCTGTGGGCGGACACCGCGTGTGGGAGCCACCCGCCCCTGCCCGCGGTCGTAATCGACCCGACACGGTCCGTCGTCGACCCCCTCGGCCCCGATGACGAACAACTCGGCTCAGAACGGGTCGTCATCGTGAATCAGGACAGCGAGCCGGTTGACCTATCGGGGTGGGGCGTCCGTGACGCCTCGAGTCGACATCGCTTCGGGTTCGCCCCCGGCACCCTGCTCGCATCGGGTGAGAGCCTCACCATCGCCAGCGACCACCCTGGGTGGTCGCCGGGGATGGAAGCGGTGTGGAACAACGACGGGGACATGGCGCTGCTCCACGACCCGGGCGGCACCGTGGTCAGCCGCTGGAGATACTGAGTTGGCGGCGCTGCCGAGTCACTACGCTGGGCGACACGCGAAAGGAAGCGATGGGACTCAAAGACACACTGATGCGATGGTTCGGGACCGCCAAGGAGACCGCCGACGATCTCGCTGAAAAGGCCCAACCACATGTCGAGAAGGCCGTGCAGAAAGCCAAGGAGACGGCCGAGGATCTCGCTGAGAGGGCCCAACCCCACGTCGAGAGGACGGCGCACAAGGCCAAGGAGGTTGCCAGCGAGGTATACGAGAAGGGCAAGGAAAAGGTCTCCGATCTGACGGCCAAGGCAAAGGAGGGGGCTGGGGACGCCAAGGAGACTGCCGAGGCAGCCGAGAGGACCGCGGATCGGGTCAAGGACGCCACCGACGACGCCGCCGAGGCCGCAGCAGAAAAGGTCAAGGACGCGGCCGACAGCGCGGCGGATGCGGTCAAGGACGCCACCGACGACAGCACCGGCTAGACGGTGAGGAGGGTGTCGAGACGCTTGGCCGGGCTGGCGGGCTCCGCCACCCTGGCCATCAACAGTCGCGCCCGGGAGATGGCGGCCGAAGGTCATGACGTGATCTCCTTTGGAGCCGGTGAGCCCGACTTCCCCACCCCCGAGCACATCGTGTCGGCGGCGAGGAGCGCCGCGGCCGACCCCTCCAACCATCACTACACCGCCAACGTGGGGCTTGCCCCTTTGCGCACCGCGGTCGCCGACTACACCAAGCGATACAGCGGTGTGGGCGTGGGCGGCGAGCAGATCCTGGTGACGAACGGGGCCAAACAGGCGATATTCCAGACGTTCGCGGCGTTGCTCGACCCGGGCGACGAAGCCCTCCTCCCCGCCCCACACTGGGTGACGTATCCCTCGGGCATAGAGCTCGCCGGCGGGGTGCCGGTGTCCGTCCCCACCACCATGGAGGCTCGATTCAAGGTCACCGTCGACGATCTCGACCGTCACCTCACCCCAAGCACCAAGCTGGTGGTCTTCGTCTCGCCGTCCAACCCGACCGGAGCGGTCTACACCGCCGCCGAGGCGCGGGCCATCGGTGAATGGGCCCGGCAAAACGACATCTGGGTCGTCGCCGACGAGATCTACCAGCGTCTGGTGTACGGGACAGATGAGGTTGCGCCCTCGGTGGCGGCGGTGACCGGGGGGCTCGAGAACTTCGTCCTGGTCAACGGGGTGGCCAAGAGCTTCGCCATGACCGGGTGGCGGGTGGGATGGATGATCGGGCCGCCCGACCTGGTCGATGCCGCGGCGCGACATCAGTCACACGCCACCGGGAACGTGAACAACGTCGCGCAGATGGCGGCCCTTGAGGCATTGACCGGCCCGCAGGACACCGTGGTGACGATGCGCGAGGCCTTCGACAAGAGACGTCAGCGCATGCTCTCGATGCTGGCCACCGCCCCCGGGGTCGGCTGCTCCGAGCCCGAGGGCGCTTTCTACGTGTTCCCCCGTGTGTTGGATCTACTCAACGACCGCTACCCCACCTCTGCCGCCCTGGCCGGTGGCCTCCTCGAGGAGGCGGGGATCGCGGTGGTCCCCGGTGAGTCATTTGGCGCACCGGGTTTCATCAGACTGTCCTATGCGCTATCCGACGAGGACCTCGAACGGGGGGTATCGAGGATGGTCGCCATGTTCGGAAGGCTCTGAGTCGGGTTTACACTCGCCCGGCGATGCAGGCAGGTTCAACCGCACGGGCGATGTTGCTCGTCGAACCCCGACATTTCTCGATGACCTCGGTCTCCACGGATGGTGGTGAGCACGGAGGTTGGCTGGCTGTCGAGGCTACCGGCGTCTCCGGCTCCGACGTCCAGGTGTGGAAGGGGGAGGCCCGGGATGTCATCTACCCCCTTGTCCCCGGGAACGAGGTGGTGGGCCGGATCGCGGTGCAGGGGCCCAACGTCCCCTATCCGGTGGGCACCCGGGTAGTGGTCGAGCCGAGGATCCGATGCGGTCGGTGCCATCGCTGCCAACAGAACCTGGCTACCTGTGTGAGCCGGAAGCCCTCCAACTCGTACGGGATGATCGCCTCAGTGGAGCCACCCGGTCTGTGGGGCGGTCTCGCCGAGCTGTTGTATCTCGATCCCAACGCTTACCTCCACCCGGTGACGGACGATGTGCCCTCGGAGGTGGCCACCTTCGTCCATCCCCTGGCCTCCGGTCACACCTGGGCCGTGGAGCTGCCCGCACTCAAACCGGGCGAGGACGTCCTCATTCTCGGGCCGGGGCCGCGGGGGCTGGCCTGTTTGATCGCCGCCAAGGCGGCAGGGGCCGGATGGGTGGGAATCGCCGGGTTGAGCCATGATCGCGACCGGCTCGAGCTGGCGAAGAGACTGGGCGCCGACACCGTGATAGATGTCGAGGTGACCGATGTCGCCGCCGAGCTGGCGGACAATCTGGGGCGACGGCCCGATGTCGTGATCGATGTCACCTCCGATGACCCCGAAGCGGTTTTCACCGCACTCGACCTCGTCCGCAGTGGCGGCAGGGTCATCCTCGCCTCGACGAAAGGCAACCGCGCCTTCCACTTCCTCTCCGATGTGATCGTTGCCAAACAGCTCACGGTGCGCGGGGCAGTCGGGGCCACCACGGTGGGCTACCAATGGGCCACCAACCAGCTAGAGACCGACCCGAGGATCGACGACCTCGTCTCCCACCAGTTCCCTCTGTCAGAGGCGCCCCGTGCCCTCCAAGCCGCCGCCGGGCTGCTCGGGCGGGAAGAGCTCATCTCCGTCGCCGTAACTTTCTGAGACCGTGAGCGAGGCCGGGGTGTCGACCGGCCCGTCACGTCTGGCCACCGCTTCATGGGTCACCTATGACCTGGCCAACACCATCTTCGCCCTCGGTGTCGTCGGTCTCTACTTCTCCGACTGGCTGATCACCGAGAACCAGCCCGACAGTGCCCTGGCCGGAGTGCAGGCGGCCGCCGCCGCGGTGGTGATCTTCCTCGCACCATGGGCCGGGACCCGGAGCGACGTCCTGGGCAGACGGGTGCCCACGTTGATCGTCACCACGGTGCTGGCGGTGCTGGCCACGGCCCTGATCGCCACGGGCCCGGTCTGGCTCACCCTGGTGATGCTGTGGATCGCGGTGGTGGCGGTCAACACCGGCTCGGTGGTCTACGACGCCCTGTTGGTCGACGTGAGCACGATCGACAATCGCGGCCACATCTCCGGGCTCGGGGTCGGTGTGGGCTACTTCGGCTCCTTCATCGGGCTCGGGCTCGGGCTGGTCGCCCTGGACGTGCTCGACTGGGGCTTCCCGGGTGCGTTCCGCCTCATCGCCCTGGCGTTCCTGATATTCGCCCTCCCCTCGTTCTTCTTCATCAGCGAGCGACGGGGACACTCCGACGAGCCGTTGCCCACCGCCAGGGACATCGCGGCACGTCTCGCCCGGTCGTGGCGGAAGGCACGGACCTATGAGGGCGTGGTGCGGTTTCTCATCGGGCGGTTCTTCTACACCGACGCCATCAACACCCTGATCGGAGGTTTCCTGGCGATCTTCGTCATCGACGAGCTCGGGCTCGATCGGGGCTTCTTCACCGCGCTGATGGGAGTCGCCATCACGTCGGCGATCGTCGGGGGCCTCGGCGCCGGCCATTTCATCGAGCGACACGGCCCGCTCCGGGTGCTCCGTTTCGTCCTGGTCCTGTGGATGGCGGCGATGATGACAGGGGTCACCGCCGCCATCACCGGGCTCACCGATGTGGCATGGGTCATCGGCCCCCTCGGCGGAATCGCGCTCGGGGCGACATGGTCGGCCGATCGTGTGGTCATGGTCCGGGTCTCACCACCCAGGCATCTCGGTGAGTTCTACGGCCTCTACGCCACCGTTGGCCGATTTGCCACCATCGCCGGACCGTTGGTCTGGGCCCTCGTCGTCGACGTCGCCAACCTGGGCCGGAGCTTTGCGCTGGGAACCCTCGCCGTGTTCGTCGCCGTCGGATGGCTGCTGCTCGGCGGTGTGGACGACCGGGTTCGGTCATGGCCGGTCGAGGACCGGCTGGTGCCTAATGGAACCCGGGACGTCCCCCAGACATGAGGTGCTGTTCCACCGCATAGGGGATGGGAAGGTCTCTGACCTCGTCGGGCCCCCGCACCAGCCGGCGCCCGATCTCGGCGAACCAGGTGTCGTTGGCGAAGGCCCAGGGCCACGCCCTGATCCCGACCCGGGCCCCGACGATGGCGCCGACGACCGCGCCGAGACGGCTCCCGCCTATCTGTGCGGCAGAGGAGATCGGCACGTGATGACGGGGAGCCACCGGGGCCGCCAGCAATAGACCGGCCAGAACCATCTGGATCGGGTCCTCGGCGTCACCACCGGCGCGTTGCAGCGCCTCCTCACCCGAGGAGGTTCCGACTGCCGGCAGCAGCGACGCGATCTCGCCGGGCAAACCGGCGATACGCTCGGGCCGGTCGAGACCGGCGCCGATGTCGCCGAGACCCAATCCGATCGTCTCGGCCACACCGGTGATGAGGTCGAGGCCCGACTGGGCGAAACAGGAGGCAGCCACCGCCGCCGCCGAGATCACCCCCGCCGCCACCGTGGCCGCGTCGCGGTGAAAGAGACGGCCCAACTCGACAGTCTTCTCGACGAGGAGCGAAGGGTCCTTCCGATAGGCGACGCCGACCACCGGCGCTCGTGCGGAGGCGTCGAGCGATCGCTCGGCGCCCGGGGCCGGATTGCCGGCGTGAGCCCGGTCGAGCCACATCCT
The DNA here is from genome assembly GCA_035512955.1 of Acidimicrobiia bacterium. Taxonomy (GTDB): domain Bacteria; phylum Actinomycetota; class Acidimicrobiia; order Spongiisociales; family ZC4RG35; genus JANQRA01. The sequence continues at coordinate 11,668 of DATKCZ010000006.1, read as the reverse complement.
GAACTCCGAGCTCTCGGCTCGAAAGACCGGCTCCTCGTCGGAGGCTCCGTCCATCTCGAGCATGGCGACGATGAGACGACTGATGTCCATCTCACGATTGGCGATCAGCTCGTAAGCGATGATCGTCGCCTGCTCTGTCGTCGCCGAGTAACCCAGGTCCCAGGCACCACCTGCGGTGTCCCCGGCAGCCAGGGCGAGCAGAAAGCCGTCACCCTCCCCCGCCACCACGGTGTAGAGGGCGCCGCCGGAATCCTCATCACCGGAGTGAGTTTCGAGATCGGTCATCTCCTGGGGAGGGTAGTTCTGTAGGTTCGACGGGTCATGGACCGAATCGTCGTCATATCCAATCCGGTGGCCTCCCAATTCACCGGAGGCTCGCATCGTGATGTCATGGCGGAGTTGGCCAAGACCCACGAGGTCGAAGCGGTCTGGCCCGGGTCGATCCCGGAGGTCAACGCGGCCGCCGAGGAGGCCGTTGCCGACGGTGCGCTGATAGTCGTCGCCATGGGTGGCGACGGGATGGTCCACCACGTGGCCCAGGGCCTGATCGGCACCGACACCGCCCTGGGGATCATCCCGGCGGGAACCACCAATGTGGCGGCGCGTCTGTTCGACATCCCCGCCAAGCACACCAAGGCAGCCAGGCTGATCGGTCGCGACCACGTCACCACCCGGGTGGGAACGGCGCGCATCACCCTTCGCCGTGGCGAGACCGAGACGGTCCACCACGCCGTGTTCGCATGTGGCCTCGGTCTCGATGCCGAAGTGGTCCGGGTGGCGGATTCCGACCCGTACCGCAAGTATCGGTTCGGGTCACTGCATTACGCCCGCTCCGCGCTGGGAGTGGGGTTCAAGGGCTTCCCCTCCCACAAGCCGCACGTCGACTTCGCCTCCGGGAACCGGGCGATGAGAGGGACCACCGCCCTGCTCCAGTTCCGGGAGATCTACACCTACTTCGGCAAGATCGCCATCCGGTTCAGCGACGACCTGCCCAACCCGATGTCGGCACTCGTTCTGGAACGTCTGAGACGTCGCCGGATCCCGAAGATCTTCTTCAGCGCCCTGACCCATCGCAACTTGGGCAATATCGCCGGGTTCGAGGTGTGGAGCCACATCACCTCGATCGGGTTCGGCGCCGACCCGCCGGTGGCTGTCCAGGCCGATGGGGAGAGTCTCGGCCAGGCCGATGCCGGCTCGGTGACATGGGCGCCCGACAGCCTGACGGTGATCTCGGCGTAGCGGCTAGCTCTCGCCCTTCTTGTTGAGCGTGATCTGGGGGAAGGGAATGGAGATTCCCTCGGCATCGAAACGCTTCTTGATCCGTCGTAATGCCTCCCGGCGCACCACCCAGCGCTCATCGGCGATGGTGGTGAGCCGGCCCCTCAGGATCACCGCGGATTCTCCCAGCTCATTGACCCCCAGAATCTCGGGGGCCCCGATGACCAGACGTTCGAATCCCGGATCGGTGGCCAGAGTCTCCAGCTCGTCTTTGAAGATGTCCAGGGCGCGGTCGATGTCGGTCTCATAGGCAACCCCGATGTCGATCACCGGCTGGGCGAATCTAGAGGTGAAGTTGGAGGTGACGGTTATCTGACCGTTGGGCACGAAGTGCTGATTGCCCTCGAGGTCCCGCAGCAGCGTCACCCGTAGCTGGATGTCCTCGACCGTGCCGGTGACCCCGGCGATGGTGACCGTGTCGCCCACGTGGAACTGATCCTCCATCAGGATGAAGAACCCGGCGAGGAAATCCTTGACCAGGTCCTGGGCGCCAAAACCGACCGCGGCGGCGATCACGGTCCCCACCCCGAGGAACGGGGTGATGCTCCAATCCCAGAGTATGAAGACGAACAGCACCACCGTGAACAGGACCGCGACCAGGACCACCCTCCGCAAGACCGTCCACAGCGTGGCGGCCCGGGCGCCACGCTCGCCACCCTTCATGGTCATGCGATTCACGTAGCGCCGCCCGAGCACGAGGGCGATCCAGTAGACGACAATCCCGACACCGACCACGATGGCGGTCCCCACCAGATCCTCTCCGATGGTCCGCTCTTGGGCGAAGAGGAGCGATGCGGGCAGATCCGGGAAGATGATCGGCATGTTGCGCCAGGTTAACGAGGTGGGTCCCGACGCAACCTCTCGATCTCAAAGGTCAGATCTGCGACCGAGGCCAGGGCCACTGCCCGCTTGGCCAGCACTGCCCGCACCGGCCTGATCACCGACTCGGTGATGAGAACGAGAGCGGCCTCGGCCTGCGAGGCGTTGCTGGTGCCTCTTCGGCGGAACCATCCACGCCGCGGCTTTCGACGCGACTCGATCTCGTCATCGATCCGTTGGAGGTGGCGGGGTAGGTCCGCGGCAAGAGCCTCGATCCTCCGCGCCGCGACGCCACCGGCCTCACCGGCGATCGAGTCGAGAAAACCGACCAAGGTCTTCATCGCCGGCTCGGTCTCCCCGGTGGCCAGCGCCTGGGCGGCGGTCGATACCGCATCCGATGCGCGCTGGTCGAAGTCGAGGGTGTCGCCGGTCTCGAGCCCCAGGGCCGAGGCTGTGGCGGCCAGATCGGTGAGCAGCTTGTGGTAGAGCATGTCTCGGGCAGCCCGCTTGGCCTCGATGGCCTCACCCAGCGTCTCCAGCCCCACGGGTGGTCCTGCGGGCGGGGCTGCGGAGACCGGAATGACGATCGCGTGCTCCATCCCGTCCTCGGCGAGGGCGGTTTCTAGGTCGACGCGAACCTCCCGGAGCTGGTTGACCCCGAGACGATCGCTCTGGTTGATCACGAACAAGAACTGGTCGGCGTATTCCGACATCGGCCGGAGGTAGTCGTGGTGGAGCCGGGCGTCCCGGTACTTCTCGGGGTCGGTGACCCAGATGACCAGGTCGACGAGGGGGAGCACCGCGTCCACCCGGTGACGGTGGTCGACTTCGACACTGTCGGTGTCCGGAAGATCGACGAAACAGACCCCGTGGCCCTCATACACGTCTCGTTCGTCGATCCCGAGGCGGTCGAGGAAGCCGTCGAGAGATCCGCCGGCCGAGGAGGGAACCGCGGCCGCGGGGGCGGAGGTGGTGGGCCTGACCCCGCCCACTTCGGCCAGCGTCTCACCGGTCAACGCGTTGAACAGGGAGGACTTGCCCGAGCCAGTGCCCCCGGCGAGGGCCGCCACCAGCACCTCCTCGGGGTATGCCAGTCGGGTGCGCACTGCTCCCACCGCCCGAATGAGGGGGGAGAGCGCGGCGTCGTCGACGACACCCGAGCACGAGGCCAAGGCGAGGTCCGCCTTCTCCAGCAGGCCGATCAGCCGGTCACGCATGAACCGGGGTGAGTGTCGCCGCCACTCCGCCCAGCGCCGCCCTCAGCTCGGAGACCTCGAGGTCACCGACGCCTTGTCGCACTGCATCGACCACCAGGCTCACGACGAGCTGGTACACGACGTCGAGACGACCGAGCAACTCCCGCCTGGCCCGGTCGACCAGCACCACGGCCTCGTCACCAAAGAGAGGACCCACGGCAGGCACCGACCCCTCCGAGGTCGCAGCGTCGGCCAGGACCGCCTCCATGAGCCATGAGTTGCGGTGGTCGTGGTCGGCGGCCATGCGATGGACGAACGAGCCCCACCCCTCCGCCGCCGAGCGGGCCGCGGGTCTGACCCGAGAGGCCAGGTCATCCACCGGCAACCCTCGCTCTCGAAGCGACCTGCCCTCCCCGGAGAGATAGTGGCGGATGTCGGCGTGGACGATGGACTCCACCCGGTCCACCACCTTCGACCACCCCGCTTTGGCGGAATGCCGCTCGGGCCCGGCGCGTCTCCTCCAGCGACGCAGCGCTCGCTCCCGTTGCGGGTCGGGGGGCGGCGGGTAGAGACCATCTCCGACACCGTCCAGCGTCAGACGGGGCACCCGGTTGGAGAGCTCGACGGACAACCCGGCCTCGAGATCGTCGATGTCGTCGACGAGCTCGTCGATCGACCGGGCGAGACCGGCGCTCTGGGCGACGATGCCGTCCAAGACCCGCGCGAACGCGTTCCCGGCGACCTCCTCCTTGTTGGCGGCCAACGAAGCAAGCCTCTTGGCGAGGGAGCGGACCGCCAGCGACGGCACCCTCTGGCCGTCTTCTCCAAGGTAGTGCTGGGGAACCGTGATGAGACGGTCGTCCAGCCCGGCCGCGTCTAGCCGGGACTTGAGATCCACGATCGCCCCCGAAGACGAGGAGGAGACCCGGTTGAGGACATGGATGACCGGGGTCCCTCTCGAACGGGCGCGACGCAGCACCTGCCAGGGCACCAGATCGCCGTAACGCAGCGCCGAGGTGACGAACACCACGACATCGGCATTGTCGATGAGGGTCTCGGTGATCGCCCGGTGCTCGGTGGCGGTTGAGTCGATGTCGGGGGTGTCCACCAAGGCGAGGTTCTCGAGTATCGGGGCCCGGCCGACCACCACCTCGCACTCCACCCCGGCGATCCGGTCGAATACATGCTCACGGTCGGCGAGGACCACCGGGGCGGTTGTCGTGGGACGCAACGGTCCGGTCCTCGACACTTCGAGACCGGAGAGTGAGTTGACCAGGGTCGACTTCCCCGATCCGGTGGGCCCGGCGAAGACCACCAACATCGGGGGGGTCCGCTCGGCAGATCTCGGAATCAGATAGGACCGGATGATCCCGGCGATCCGGTCACGCTCGTCCTCGAGCTGGGCGGCGTCCGGGCCGAACTCCAAAGACTCGAGGGCTGCGGCGAGCCGGTCGAGCGCATCGCCGATCTCATTCCGGTCTCTCATCGCAACCACACCCTGATTGTGGCACGGCGGCTGCGGCCCGGCCGGTAGACAACAGCGCGCTCAGCCCGTCCAACCGGTCTCCGGCCTCTCGAACCACACGTGCACCTGTCCGGTGCCGGTGGCGTTCTCGTAGTCGGAGAAGAGCTCACCCCGGGCCGTGCAATCGGCGCCGCCCACCGCTCCCAGCATCATCAGGTAATGCCCGAATTCCCCTTCGGGGCTGTGCTCCTCGTAGTCGTCCATGGTCTCCACGATTCGCCGGTGGTCACCAGCCTGCATCCACTGGAGACGCTCCTCGTCGGCGGCGCGCGCCTCGGGGGTGATGATGTGCACCGGGTCGGAGGCCTCGTGTTTCGCGATCTGGGACAGCGGCCAGAAGGTGTGGCTCATCCCACCCGAGGCCAGCACCACCACCCGCCGGTCGAGCCGACCGACCGCCTCCCCGATCGCCTCGCCCATGGTGAGGAAGTCGTCGGTCTCGCCGGTCTGCACCACAGAGACGGAGACCACGCTCTCGTCCTTGTGCAGATAGTGGACCAGGTTCACCGTGGCGTAGTACACCGGCAGATAGTCGTCGTCGGAGGCATGAGTCGGGGTGCCCAACTCCTCTCCGAGCTTGGCGGCGAGTCGGGCCAGCTCGGGGTCGCCTTCGAAGTCGTAGGGGATGGCGGACATTCCCCGGGGCAACTCGGAAGAGGTCATGTGCCCCGATCTCCGCTCGTGGGCGGAGAGGATGTGCTCGACAGTGCTCACCCAGTGGGAGTCGATGATCACGATGGTGTCGGGCCGGAGCCGGTCGAACACATGGTCCCGCAGCCTCACCAACCCGGGGACCAGGCTGATCTCCTTGCCTTCGTTCAACCCACGACGGGCCTTCTCGTCGAACATGATGGTGGGGGCGTGGCTGATCAGCCCGACACCGACAATCTCTCCCATGACACTTCCTCCTAAGTCGTTAGGTACCGAACGTTAGCGGCGGCTCTCACTCCGGGCCGGGGGCCCGGCGGGGGTCTGCGGGTCGTCCCCCTTCGGTCTCACAGGCTCCACCAAGGGGACCTCGTCGGCGGTTGCGGTCACCAATCGGAGGAGACGGGCCAGCTCATGACGCTCCTCGTCGTCGAGACGCGAAGTGAACCGAGCCTCGTGTGCGTTGAAAGTGGGGAACAGCTCCTCGATGGTGCCCTCTCCGGCCGGCTCGAGGTGGACCATCACCTTCCGCCCGTCCTCGGGGTGACGCGATCTGCTCACCATCCGTGATCTCTCCAGGGTGGAGACCATGCCCGACAGGGTCCCCTTGGCGACACCACAGTCGACGGCGAGCTCGGACGTCTCCCGATCGCCCCACACCCAGAGCACGAAGAGGATCGTGAATCCGCCCCAGGTGAGACCCGCCGGCGTGAGGACCTCTCTCTCCATGCGGTTGCGCACCGCGTTTGCCGCCCGGTAGATGTTGGAAACGGCGAGAAGCGCATCGAAGTCCAAGGTACGGTCCCCGAGCCTCTCCCTGATGTCCCGCTCCGCCTCGAGGACCACCTCGGGATCACGGGCGCTCAGCGGTCGTGGCATGGGTCGGGCCAGTTTATCCTCAGGTCCCCAACCAACCTCTCTCCCCGGGCCAACATGCCGTCAGCCAGAGCCGAAATCTCCGACGTGGCCGTCTCTCCCGATCATTACATCGGAGGGCGACGAGTCGGCTCCCCACACACCTTCGAGGTGCGCTCACCGCTCGACTGGGATTGGAAGCTCGCCGACGTGGCCCGTGGTGACGCCCTCACCGCCGACCGGGCCGTGACCGCCGCCATCGACGCCTTCCCGGCGTGGTCAGCGCACTCCCCCGGGGAACGAGCCGGCTTGCTCCACCGTCTCGCCGACCTCATCGACGAGAACATCGACGACCTGGCCACCGTCGAGTGCGCCGACATGGCCATGCTGTTGGAGAGCCTGCGGGCGAGAGTGATCCATCGGGGAGCCGAGAACTTCCGCAACTACGCCGATCTCGCCGCCGACTACGAAGGGCGGCGCTGGTCGTCCAAGGGCACCGACAACCTGGTGCAACGGATGCCGGCGGGGCCCGCGGTGATCATCACCCCCTGGAACGCTCCCTGGCTGCTCTTCACCTGGAAGCTGGCACCCGCCCTGGCCGCGGGTAATCCGGTCATCCTCAAACCCGCCGAGTGGGCGCCGCTCTCGGCGTCGACGCTGGCCGACCTGGCCGGTCAGGCCGGGTTACCCCCAGGCGTCTTGAACGTGGTCCAAGGGGTGGGAGAGGAAGTGGGCGCCGCCCTGGTGCGGGATCGTCGCGTTCGGCGGATCTCATTCACCGGGTCACCCGAGACCGCCCGGCACATCGGGGTGGCCGCGGCGCGCAACATCGTCCCCTTCACCGCCGAGCTCGGAGGGAAGGGCCCCCTGGTGGTGTTCGCCGACTCCGACATCGACGCCGCCGCCAAGAAGGCGGCAGGGCAGTACGACGATTCGGGGCAGGTCTGTCTCGCCGGGACGCGGCTCCTCGTCGAGCAGAGCATCACCACCGAGTTCCTCGATCTGTTCAACGCCTACACCGACAAGCACGTGCTCGGTGACAGTCGCAATCCGGCAACGACCATCTCGCCGATGATCCACCCCGACCATATGGCCAGGGTGGAAGGCTTCGTCACCCGGGCCCGCGACGCGGGGGACAAGGTGCTCAGAGGCGGGGACCGTTGGAAGGACGATGGTCTCTGGTACGAGCCCACCCTCATCGAGCCCAAAGACAACTACTCCGAGGTGGTGCAGCGGGAAGTGTTCGGTCCTGTCCTCACCTTCCAGACCTTTGGGGACGAGGCCGAGGCCGTCGCCCTGGCCAACTCCACCGAGTACGGGCTCTCCGGGATCGTCTACACCGGGTCGGAGGAGCGGGCCCATCGGGTCGGCTCTGCGATCCGGGCGGGCACGGTGTGGGTAAACACCTTCCTGGTCCGCGACCTGACCGCCCCATTCGGAGGGTGCCGGATCTCTGGTATCGGCCGCGAGGGAGGCGACTACGCCCTCGACTTCCACAGCGACCTGAAGACACTGCAGATCAGCGAAGGGTCGGTGGGTTGAGTCACTCCCCCGTCTTCAGAGTGGTGCCGCCCTTCCAGGAGACGCCGACACGGTGATAGAAGCCACCGATGATCTCCACCGGCTCGAGGAGGGCGAGCTCCTCGCTCGGTGACTCGAACAGCTCGAGATCGGCCTCGGCCGCCCAGACGTCGGCGATCTCCCCGTCGTAGCCGCGCATCGTCACCAACTCGTCCATCGAGGCCGACCCGTCCGACTCGATGGCCGGCCAATACCGGTTGTGCAGCATGGGATGGGCGTTGACGAACCCGGGCGAGTCCACCTCATGGGTCAGCACGATCCCGGCGTTGGCGAGACGGCGCCCCGCGGCACTGAGCGTGGCCCCGAACCGGCCGCCCCCCTCGAGTCGCGGCCCGGCCCGGCCCACCGTGACCGGCCGGGTCATCCAGATGTCGCCGAGCTTCTTCGGGTAGCCCTGGTGGTAACCCCTGACCAGGGCGAAGTCCTTGTCCACCCATATGAAGGGGCACCGGCTCCAGCTCTCCCCTTCCCACTCGCACCGGACCACGACGAAGCACTCCTTGTACTGGCTGCGCACCGGGTCGAGGATCTCGACGAAGTCGTCGCCGCTGCTCTGCCAGTCGGCCCAGATCAGAGCCACCGCCCCGGGGTCGTCCCTGGCGAGGCCGGCGCCGTCGGGCAGCAAGTCCGCCACCCGCTCGGGGTGGGTGCGGTACTCGACGGTGATCATCTCCCCCGAGTAGTGCCATGGAGGCGGAGGTATCAGCGAGGAGCGTCCACTGGGGGTCCGGGGAAAGAGGAAACCGCCCATCACAGGAAGGGCAGGTACTCGGCGGTCTCCCAATCGGTCGTCCACTTCTGATATCGGTCCCACTCGGCCCGCTTGACGGTGACGAAACCGTCCACATACGCGGCACCGAATGCCTCGACCAGGTCGGTGTCGGCCTCGAGGGCATCGAGGGCCTCGGAGAGAGAAGGTGGGCAGACGACGTCGGTGGACGCCTTCTCGATGCAGTCGAGAGTCTCCACCGGCGGCGGGTCGTATCCCTTCTCATAGCCGAGCAGGGCGGCGGCGAGCACGGCGGCGACCCCCTGATGCGGGGTCACCGAACCGTCGCCGACACGGTGCTCGAGACGGGTCCCCTGGCCCCGCGCCGGGGGGACGCGGACGGTCACCCCACGATGGTCGTAGCCCCAGTTTGCCCAGTAACCGCACAACGACCCTGGCTGGAGACGTTTGTAGGCATTTACGGTGGGGGCGACGAGAGCGGTCATCCCCACGTGGTGGTGCAGAAGCCCGGCGATCACCGAGCGGGCCATCTCGCTGAGACCGTCGTCGGACTCGGGGTCGCCGAGGACGTTGGTGCCCTGATCGTCGTCGAAGGACAGGTTGACGTGAAAGCCCGACCCGCCCCGGCCGTTGATCGGCTTGCCCATGAAGGTGAGCAACATCCCCCGGCTGGCGGCGATCTCCTTGGCCATCACCTTGAAGAGAAAGGCGTCATCGGCTGCCTTCATTGCGTCGTCGTAGCGGAGCGTCAGCTCGAACTGCCCGTTGTCGTACTCGCTGTTGACCGATTCGAGACGGAGACCCACCTCCACGGCGGTCTTCATGATCTCGTCGATGGTCCCCGACGGGTCGACCGCGGAGCCGGTCCCGTACACATACGCGCCGGGGGTGCTGATCGGCCGCCACCCCCCGTCGCCGTCGGGCTCGAAGAGGAAGGCTTCGAGCTCGATGCCCACCTTGGGGGCGAGCCCCTTGTCCTCCCATCTCGCCACCACCTCTTTGAGGACGTTCCGTGGGGCGAGGGGCACCGGCTTGCCCTCGCGGGTGATGTCGGGGATGACGACCGTGGTGCCTTCCTGCCAACCGGGACGGATCGCCTCGTCCTCGAAAGTGGCGTCACAGTCGGGCAGACCATCCCAGAAGAAGCCGCCGTCGTGGGGGATCATCACACGGTCGAATCCGAGGGTGAACAATGAGATGCAGTGGGCGGTGCCGGTGGCCGCCTTCTCGGGAGTGAGGTACTTGCCCCGGGCCAGCCCGAGGTGATCGGGCCAGAGCAGACGGACACGATGGAATTCTGTGGTCATCGCGACCGGATCGTAGATGGTGGCCCGCCGAGACGGAGTACGCAGTGGCCATGCCGCGCTATTACCTTGTTGGGCGATGGCCCAACCACTCGAGCCGGACGCCGCCACTCGTTCGGAGATCGCCCGTGCCGTTCTCGACTATTTGAACGAATGGTTCGAGCGCGCCGAGGACATGGATGCATCGGGGGTCGATCTCGACAGGGTCACCCTCGAGGCTTTCCGGGCTCCTCCCGCCGAGTCGGGCCGCCCGCTCGAGGACATCCTCGACGAGCTGAGGGTCGCCGGTGGGGACGGGATCTACCACCCCTCGGGGGGACACCTGTCCTACATCCCCAACGCCGGGCTCTATTCGGCCGCCGTCGCCGAGTTCCTCGCCGCCGGGCTCAACCGATACACCGGTGTGGCGAGTGCCGCTCCCGGGCTCAGCGCCATCGAGCACGGTGTCGTCGACTGGCTCAGCTCGATCTTCGAGCTGGGTCCCCGGGCTTCCGGCCTGCTGCTGTCGGGGGGTTCCATGGCCAACTTCACCGGCATCGTCACCGCCCGAACGGCGCTGCTAGGAGACGACTTCACCGACGGTGTCATCTATGTGACCCCACACACCCATCACTCGGCAGCCAAGGCCGCCCGGCTCGCCGGGTTCCGCACCGATCAGGTCGTGGCAGTCGCCGTCGATGACGACCTGCGCCTCTCGGTCGGCTCGCTGGACAGACGAATCGTCGCCGACCGTGAGGCAGGGCGACGGCCCTTGCTGGTCATCGCCTCAGCAGGGACCACCGACACCGGGACGGTCGACCCCCTGGGCGCCGTTGCCGATGTGGTCGAGGAAAACGGGATGTGGCTGCACATCGATGCGGCCTATGGGGGATTCTTCCAGCTGACCGAACGGGGCCGGGCCGTCCTCACCGGGATCGGGCGGGCCGACTCGATCGCCCTCGACCCCCACAAGGGCCTGTCGATCCCCTTTGGGGTGGGGGCCCTGGTGGTCAAGGACGAGGGAAGCCTGGTCGACGCCCACCTGGGACGGGGGGCGTACCTGAGAGACGACGACTCGTACAACGGGATAAGGGACATCGCCTCATTGGGACCCGAGTTGAGCCGTCCTTTCCGTGGCCTGTCGATATGGCTCCCTCTGCAACTCCACGGTGTGGGACCTTTCCGGGATGCGCTCGACACCAGTCTCGACCAGGCCGAGTATGCCTACGAGCGTCTGCGGGGCGTCCGTGGGCTCGACAAGACCTGGAAACCCGACCTGTCGATCGTCGCCTTCAGAGCGACCGACGACGAATTGGGTCGCGCCGCATGGGAAGCCGTCAACGCCGATCGCAAGATCCACCTCAGCCCCACCGTCGTCGATGGGCGTTTCGTGCTTCGTTTGGCCATCCTCAACCGCCGAACCACCATCGAGCACATCGATCACGCCATCGACATCATCGAGAAGACGCTGATCGGATAGTGCTCCCCGACCCGGAGTTCAACCGGCGGGCCGGTGCCCTCGAAGCGGCATACCTGAGGTCCGACGACCCCATGGTCCAGTCCGGGTTCTCCGGAGCACGTGACAGATGGATCTCCGAACGCTCGCCGCTGGTTGACGCCATCGATCGGGACGGTGACTTCCTCGACGTGGGTTGTGCCAACGGGCTGCTGACCGAAGATGTGGTGAGCTGGGCGGCCGGTCGCGGCCTCGCAATCGTTCCCCACGGCGTGGACATGGGACCCGCTCTGGTCG
>DATKCZ010000005.1:0-156130 GCA_035512955.1 Acidimicrobiia bacterium | reverse complement strand
GAGCCCCAGATCCGGGGGAACCCCGAGCTCGGCGTCGACCAGCAGAGAACGGTGCAGAGCGCGCGTGAGGGCTGGACGGTCACCGTGACCCGGACCATCGTCATCGGCGGCACCGAGCCCTTCGAGGAACAGGAGTGGGTGGTGCGCTACCGGCCCCAATTCGAGATCATCGAGGTCCACCCCTGCAAGGTGCCTGGGGCGGCGACCGCCTGCCCGACCACGACGACGGCGCCGCCGCCGACCACGACGACCACCGTGACCACGTCGACGACAACGACCGTCGAAGCCAGCGACGAGGGCAGTGACGGCTAGCTACTCCTCCCCGTCGGGGTAATGACGCAGAAACGACCCGGTCACCCCGGTGACCACCCCGGCGGTCTCCTCGTCCCAGCCACCCCGGCGACGCACGGTGACGGTGTTCTGGAGCACGAAGACGTGGTCGATGCCCAGACCGAGCCCGAAGAGACGATCGGCCAGCATCCCCGGCACCCCGTGACGCTCCGAGTCGAGGGAGATGGCATGGCCGTCCTGGCCGGTGAAGCTACGGTCGGTGTCGATGACCAGGACGTCGCCCATGGTCACGGTGTCCTTGATCTGTACGTCCTGACCCATTGCGCGGCGATCGTACCTACCCGCCCAAGGCACCGGACACCTCGCCGATCTGGTGCACCTTCACCAAATTGGTCGACGCCTGGAAGTTGGGAGGCACGCCGGCGACCATGACCACTGTCTCTCCGGGGGCCACCACCCCCTCACTGGCGAGGATCTTCGCGGCGGCGGCGATCTCGTCGTCGGTGTAGTCGCGGCGGTCGAAGGCGTGGGGCCGGATCCCCCAGTACAGCGCCATGCGCCGCCGCGTGGTGGTGTTCGGGGTGAAGGCCACCACCAGTTGGGGTGGCCGATACTTGGAGATGAGCCGGGCGGTGCTGCCCGTCTCGGTGAAGGCGACGATCACCTTCGCTCCTACGTTCTTGGCGATCTGGGTGGCCGCCTGGGCCACCGCCGAGGCGACATCGTTCTCGCCCCCGACGAAGGGGACCGGGGTCTCCTCGGACAGGGTCCCCTCCTCGATCGTCTCACAGATCCGGGCCATGGCCCTGACCGTTTGGGCCGGGTAGTCCCCGATGGCGGTCTCCCCCGAAAGCATCACGGCGTCGGTCCCGCTCATCACGGCGTGGGCCACGTCGGTCACCTCGGCGCGCGTGGGGCGAGGGTTGTGGGTCATCGACTCCAACATCTCGGTGGCGGTCACCGAGACACTCCCGCTGGCGTTGGCCCGCTTGATGATATCGGTTTGGATGAGGGGGAGCCGGTCCAGGGGCAGCTGCACCCCGAGATCACCCCGGGCCACCATCACCCCGAATGACACCTTGAGGATCTCGTCGAGGTTGTCGAGTGCCTGGGCGAGCTCGATCTTGGCGATGATCGGGACATCCCCCGTCAGTGAGGCGACCGCCTCGACGTCGGCCCCGCTCCTCACGAACGAAGCGGCGACGAAGTCGACTCCCAGCTCACGGCCGAGGGCGAGGTCGGCCTCGTCCTTCGGTGTGATGTTGGCGACCGATAGGTTGGAGTCGGGGAAGGCCACTCCCTTGTGGTCGGACAGGTGGCCACCGCTGACAACCCGTGCCCGCAGGGCAGTGTCGGTTCGGCCCACGACCTCACACGAGACCATCCCGTCGGCGAGGATGACCCGGTCCCCAGGGTTGACGTCGGTGAGGAGGGCCTCGTAGCCGACCGGGATCCTTCCCGGGTCACCGGTCCCGCCATCGGGGAGCAGGTCGACCTCGCTGTCGGTGCTGAGGTGTATCTCACCACCAGGAAACCGCCCCACCCTGAGCTTGGGCCCCTGGATGTCCTGCATTATGGCCAGGGTTCGGCCGGCGTCACGAGCCGCCGCTCTCACCCAGTCGTGCAAACGCCGATGCAGTTCATGCTCACCGTGGGAGAAGTTGAGCCGGGCAACGTCCATGCCGGCGTCGACCAGGGCGCGGACCCCCTGCTCACTCGCCACCGAGGGACCGAGGGTGGCGATGATCTTGGTCTGCCGTGGCATGTCGTCACTCAAGTTAACGACGAACCACTGCTGGGAATCCGATTATGAGGAGAGCTTTTCGTTGAGGAGACGATTGACCAGCTTGGGATCCGCCCTTCCCTGGGTGGCCTGCATGACCTGGCCGACCAGGAACCCAACCACCTTCTTCTCCCCCGCCCGGTAGTTGGCCACGGCCTCGGGGTTGGCGGCGAGCGCCTCGTCGACGGCTGCCTCGAGGGCGGAGCTGTCGGATATCTGGACCAGGTCACGGGTCTCGGCCACCTCGCCGGGGCGGCCCTCACCGTCGAGCACGCCTTCGAGCACCTCCTTGGCGGCGGAGGTGGACACCGTCCCGTCGTCGACCATCGCGATCAGCTCGGCGAGCTGGTCTCCGCCGAGGGGCAGGGTCGCGGGGTCGGTGTCGGTACGCCGCAGCCATGCGGTGACCTCGCCGGTCAACCAGTTGGCGGCCGGTCTCGGCGCCGCCCCGGCGGAGAGGGCCGCTTCGAAGACATGCCGGACGGGGGCCGGGCTGTCGGAGAGGACCCCGGCGAGGTCGTCGTCGAGACCTGCGTCGCGGTAGCGGGCGAGTCGCGCCGCGGGGAGCTCGGGGAGCATGGATCTGACCTGTTCGACCCAGCCCCGGTCCATGCTCATCGGGGCCAGGTCGGGCTCGGTGAAGTAGCGGTAGTCCGACGAGCCCTCCTTGATCCGCATCGGCCGGGTGACCTCGGCCTCCTCATCCCAGTGACGTGTCTCCTGGGCCAGGCCCCCGTCCGACTCGAGCACCTCTATCTGGCGCCGGATCTCGAAGGCAATGGCACGCTCCAGGGAGCGGAACGAGTTCATGTTCTTGACCTCGATCTTGGTCCCCAGCTCGCCGTCGCCCACGTGGCGAATCGAGACATTGGCATCGAACCTGATCGAACCCTCCTCGAGACGGGCGTCGGAGACGCCCAGCTCGGCGACGAGGGCCCGCAGCTGGGTGGCATACGCCCTCGCCTCGGCGGCGCTCCTGATGTCGGGCTTGGAGACGATCTCCACCAGAGGCACCCCCGACCTGTTGAAGTCGAGGAGTGTGGACGAGGCAGCGTGGATGCGCCCGCCCACACCGACGTGTGTGGACTTGCCGGTGTCCTCTTCCATGTGGGCCCGCTCGATGCCGACCCGGCGTGTCTCCCCGTCGACCGACACGTCGAGATAGCCGTCCCTGCAAACCGGGATGTCGAACTGGGAGATCTGATAGTTCTTGGGGAGGTCTGCATAGAAGTAGTTCTTGCGGTGGAACACCGACCGCTCCGACACCGCACAGTTGAGGGCGAGCCCGATGGCCATGATCCACTCGATGGCGGTGCGATTGGGGACCGGCAGCGCACCGGGGAGACCGAGACACACCGGGCACACCCGGGTGTTGGGCTCGGCCCCGAACTCGACGGCGCAGCCGCAGAACATCTTCGAGCGGGTGGCCAGCTCGACATGCACCTCGATGCCGATCACCGGCTCCCAGCCGGTCATGCCACCACTTCCTCGAGCTGGGGACGGGCGTCGAACCCGGCGAGACGCTCCACCTCTGCAGCGACACGGAACATGACCCTCTCCCCCAGGGCAGGGGCCATCACTTGGAACCCGATCGGGAGACCCTGCTCATCGACCCCCACAGGGACGGATATGCCGGGATGTCCTACCAGATTGAGGGGATTGGTGCAGATGTCGGTGAGATACATCGACAGCGGGTCGTCGATCTTGGCACCCGCCCTGAAGGCAACGGTGGGGCTGGTCGGCGAGACCAGCACGTCGACCTCCTGGTAGGCGGTGGCGAACTCGTCGCGGAGGCCAGCCCGCACCCGCTGTGCCTGACCATAGAAGGCGTCGTAGTAACCAGCGGAGAGGGCATAGGTCCCGAGCAAGATGCGACGGGTCACCTCCGGGCCGAACCCCTCGGCACGGGTCCTCGCCATGAGCTCCTCGGTGGTCGAGCCCGGAGCACGGTGCCCATAGCGGATGCCGTCGAAGCGGGCAAGGTTGGCCGAGGCCTCTGCGGGGGCCACCAGGTAGTAGGCGGACAGGGCGATGTCCACCGTGGGCAGTGACACCTCCACGACCTCAGCCCCGGCGTTGGCGAGCGCGTCGATCGTCGCGGAAACGGCCCCCTCGACCGCGGGCTCGTATCCCTCTCCGGCGAGCTCGCTGACCACACCGATCCTGAGCCCGTCGACGCCGGCGTCGAGGTCGGCCGAAGGGTCGGGGTAGTCACCGGGGTACGAGGTGGCGTCGAGCGGGTCATGGCCCCAGATGACCTCCAGGGTCAGCGCGGCGTCGGTGACACTCTTGGTCAGCGGCCCGATCTGGTCGAGTGAGGAGGCAAAGGCGATCAGCCCGTAGCGGCTCACCGTCCCGTAGGTGGGCTTGAGCCCGACGATGCCGCTGAGGGAGGCGGGTTGACGTATCGAGCCCCCGGTGTCGGACCCGAGGGCGGCGAAGGCGGACCCGGCGGCGACCGCGGCCGCCGACCCCCCCGACGACCCCCCGGGGACACGGCTGATGTCCCATGGGTTGAAAGAGGGCCCGTACGCGGAGTTCTCGGTGGAGGACCCCATGGCGAACTCGTCGAGGTTGGTCTTGCCCACGATCACCGCACCACCCTCGCGCAGCCGGGTGACCACGGTGGCGTCATAGGGCGGGCGATATCCGGCGAGGATCTGGGAGGCGGCGGTGGTCTCCACCCCCCGGGTGCACATGTTGTCCTTCAAGGCGACGGGGATGCCATGAAGGGGGCCGCGATCGACCCCGGAGCCGAGGTCGGCATCGGCGGTGCGCGCCGCCACGAGGGCACCCTCCCGATCGAGGGTCAGATAGGCGTGGAGCTGGGCCTCGGTGCGGTGGGCCCGCTCGAGGACGGTCTCCAGCAGATCGACCGCGGTCACCTCGCCCGAGCGGAGCTTGGCACCCGCCTCGACCACCGTCAGCTCGTGGAGACTCACTCGACCTCCATGCGACGATGAGGGGGGACGACCCCCCTCCAGCCCCCCGCCAACCCAAGCGGAGAGCGCAACGTGCGGGGATCCCCCCGGAGACTCACTCGACCTCCTTGGCCGGGGGAGCTACGAAGTAGCCGTCCCTGCTCTCCGGCGCCTGGGACAGGACTTCCTCCCGGTCGAGAGAGGGACGGGTCTCGTCCTCGCGGTAGGTGTTCACCAGGCCGAGCGGGTGCTCCGACTCCACATGGGGATTCCCTTTGAGTGCCTGCACCTTGGCGGCGTGATCGAGGATGGCGCCGAGCTGGGTCTTGTAACCCTCCAGCTCCGCTTCGCTCAGGTCGAGCCTGGCGAGACGGGCGACATGGGCGATGTCGATATCAACGGGCATGGACGCCGGGAGTGTAGGAACCTCCGTTCGGTCCGCCAGCCCGGGGCAACGGTCATCCCAGGACCCGGGTCAGGACCTCATAGACCCAATCGAGGTCGCCGAGGTCGATCGACTCACCGGGCTTGTGGGCCAGGGCGGTCTCCCCTGGCCCGAAGTTGATGCCGGGGATGCCTCTTTCCGCCAACTGGGCGACGTCGGTCCAGCCCTGCTTGTGGGAGACCTCCGCCGCGGCGATCGCGATGAGGGTCTGGAAAAAGGGGTGCGACAACTCCGGGTAGGCGGCGGGAGCCGAGTCGACCACCTCGAACTCATCGGCGCCGCTAAGGACCTCTCGCAATCTCTCCACGGCCTGCTCGGTCGTCCGGTCCGGGGAGAAGCGATAGTTGACGTTGAGATCGAAACGTCCCGGGATGATGTTGTTGGCGACACCGCCCGCCGCCCTGGTCACCGACATGACCTCTTGGAACACCAGCCCCTCGATGGGGTGCGGCTCAGGAGCCAGCCCGTCCATCATCGTCAGGAAGCTGCCTGCCCTGGTCACCGCATTGACCCCGCCCCAGGGCCGGGCCGAATGGCCCGGCTCGCCGAGAAAGCTGACCCTGGCGTTGATCGAGCCCTGACAACCCGCATGCACCTCGCGATTGGTTGGCTCCATGACCAAGCCGGCCTCGGCCTCCGCCAGCCCGGGGAGGGCGTCGAGGATCGGCCCGAGGTCGTTTCCGGAGAGAGGGCCTTCCTCTCCGGCGTAGAAGATCCCGGCAACTCGGTCGGTGCCCAGGTCCTCGATGAGATGGACCATGACCGCCAGACCCCCCTTCATGTCGGTGGCACCGAGCCCGTAGAGCCGGCCATCTTCGATTCTCGCCCCGACATGTCCTTGGAGGGGGACGGTGTCGAGATGGCCGACAAGGAGGATCTTGCCCGGCCCGGGCTCGCCGACGACCACCGAGTTGTTGACCACCGTTTGGGGGTGGGCATCGAGACGCGAGGAGAGGGCATCTCGGATCTCGGTCTCGTTTCCCGTCTCCGAAGGGATGTCGACCAGCCAGGCGAGGGTGTCGGCGAGATTCACGGCATCCGGCAGGGCACGATCAGGCAAGCTAACACCCACCACTACCCTCCCCGAGCGTGATCGACGACTCTGCGAATGCGGTCGGCCTCGCCACCTTCGCCGGCGAGAAAGTCCTCGACGTCTGGTACCCGGACCCGAGGGATGCCGGTGCCGACCTCTCCGACCTGGCGACCGTCGACGAGGCGCGGGGTGTTGAACGGCGCCCGGTCATCACCGAGATCGAAGACCTGTCTCAGCCCCCCGCCGGAGCCGAGGACGCCTACCTGCGCCTCCATTTGCTCTCCCACCGCGTCCACAAGCCTCACGACATCAACATGGATGAGATCTTCGGCGTCCTCAACAACGTGGTCTGGACGACCGAGGGGCCATGTGACGTCGACGACTTCCTCTCCGTGAAGAAACGTCTGATCGCCGCAGGACGATCCCCTGCGGTCACCTCCGTCGACAAGTTCCCCCGCATGATCGACTACGTGGTCCCCGAAGGGGTCCGCATCGCCGACGGGGACCGGGTGAGGCTGGGCGCCTACCTCGGCGAGGGGACCACAGTCATGCACGAGGGCTTCATCAACTTCAACGCGGGCACCCTGGGCACCTCGATGGTCGAGGGGCGGATCAGCTCCGGGGTCGTGGTCGGGGACGGGTCGGATGTGGGGGGGAGCGCCTCGATCATGGGGACCCTGTCCGGGGGCGGCTCCGAGGTGATCAGCATCGGCAGGAACTGCCTGCTCGGGGCGAACTCGGGAGTCGGGATCTCCCTGGGCGACGACTGCGTCGTGGAGGCCGGTCTCTACGTGACGGCAGGCACCATCGTCACCCTGCCCGACGGCAAGACGGCCAAGGGTCGAGAGCTCTCCGGGATCGACGACATGCTGTTTCGGCGCAACTCGGTCTCGGGAGCCGTCGAGGCCCTCCCCCGCCGCCACTCTTGGGGCGGGCTCAACGAGGCGCTGCACCGGAACTGATGCCCTACCGATTCATCTACCTAGGGCTGGCCATGATCGGTATCGCGGTGATCGCACTGGGGATCGCGCTCTCCCCGGAGGGCGATGTGATCGAGCTGCCCGGGCCGGTGGAGGCGGTCTCCCCCCGGCCGGGCGACCTGGTCCCGCCCCAGACCGCGGTGGAGATCGACCTCGAGATCGGGTATCAGGCGGAGATCGTCATCGACGGCTGGCCGATCACCGACGCCACGTTCGTCGAGCCCACCGGGGTCTATCGATGGGCCCCGGCTCCCAACCACCCCAGCATCAGCGAGTGGACCCCCGGCGAGCACACGGTGCGAATCGTGTGGAACACCTACACCGGGCTCCCCGACACCGGCAGCTTCGAGTGGAGCTTTCGGGTGGGTTGACCCTTGAGAGACGGTTGTGCAGGCGGTTGCCGTCACGGCACGTGGTTGCACCAAGGATGGCCTAGCCGAGGATCGCAAGGCCCTCCTCCAGCATCCGCTCGAACTGCTCAGGGCCCACCATGGGAATCCCCAGCTGCTCGGCCTTGGCGGTCTTGGACGCACCGGGGGAGTCACCGACGACGAGTGCCGTCGTCTTGCCTGACACCGAGCCGGTCGTCTTGCCGCCCCGCTGCTCGATGGCAGCCTCCGCCTCCTCCCGGGTGTAGCCCTCGATGGTCCCCGAGACCACGAACGTGGCTCCGGCGAGCATGTCGGAGGCGACCCCTCCTTGGGGGGCGTCCTCGGCGAGCCGGACACCGGCTGCCCCGAGCTTGTCGACCAACTCCCGATTGACCGGGTCGGCCGACCACTCGGCCACACCGGCCGCGATCACCGGGCCGATGCCTTCGATGGCGCTGATCTCCTCCTCGATAGCGCTCATCAGGGTCTTCATCCCACCGAAGTGACGCACCAGGGTGCGGGCGACCGTGCCCCCGACGTGTCGTATCCCCAACGCGGTCAGCAAACGGGCGACCGGTCTGTCCTTGGCCGACTCGATGGCCCGGGCCAGGTTGCTCACCGAGACCTCGCCCCAACCCTCGTGATCGAGGAGCTTGCCGGGGTCGAAGGTGAAGATGTCGGCCGGGTCCGAGATGTAGCCGTTGGCGAGCAGGAGGTCGATCGTCTTGTAGCCCATGTGCTCGATGTCCATCCCACCGCGGCTCGAGAAGTGGAAGAGCCATTCACGGACCCTCGAAGGGCAGTCGAACCCACCGGTGCAGCGGGCCACCGCCTCACCTTCGGGTCGGACGATCGGATTGCCGCAGAAGGGGCAGTTGGCCGGCATCGACCACTTCTTCTCGGTTCCGTCCCGGGCCGCCACCACCGGCCCCACCACCTCGGGGATGACGTCACCGGCGCGTCGCACGATAACTTGGTCGCCGATCCGGATGTCCTTGGCGGCGACCTGCTCGGAGTTGTGCAGGGTGGCCATGCCCACGGTGGCGCCACCGACGACAACCGGGTCGAGGACGGCGAAAGGAGTGGCTGCGCCGGTGCGACCGATGTTGACCATGATGTCCTTCAGCTCGGTCACCTGCTCCTCGGGCGGGAACTTGTAGGCCAAGGCCCACCGCGGCGCCTTGGCGGTGTAACCAAGGCCGTCCTGGTCGGACAGCGAGTCGGTCTTGATCACCACGCCATCGGTCTGGTAGGCCATGTCATGACGCTGCTTCTCTGCCCTCTCGATGTAGGCGAAGACATCGTCGATGGAGGGGACCGTCTCGCTGGCGGGGTTGGTGCGAAGACCCAGCGAGCGCAGGTAGTCGAGGGTCTCCGAATGCCGCTCGAACCGGGGGCCGTCCTCGACGAAACCGAGTTGATAGATCCAGATCCCGAGGCCGCGGTGCGCGGTCACGGAAGGGTCTTTCATGCGGACACTTCCCGCAGCGGCGTTGCGGGCGTTGGCGAAGGGCGGCTTGCCTTGTTCCAACTGCCGCTCGTTGAGCTCGTCGAAGGCGTCGTAGGGCATGTAGACCTCCCCACGGGCCTCGAGGACCGGTGGCACGTCGTCGCCCCGGAGACGGAGCGGGATCGACTCGATGGTCCTCAGATTGGCAGTGATGTCCTCGCCGGTGGTGCCGTCCCCCCTGGTGGCGCCGGTCGAGAGCAAACCGTCGCGGTAGGTGAGCACCACCGCCAGACCGTCGATCTTGAGCTCACAGACGTAGCCGGAGGGCTCCCTGCCCAGCTGACGCTCCATCCGGGCCTCCCATGCGGCCACCTTCGCCCTGCTCTCCGCGTTGTCCAGGGAGAACAGCGGTCGAAGATGGGAAACCGGCTGAAACAGCTCCCCTATCGGGGTTCCCACCCGCTGGGTGGGGCTGTCCGGGGTGACCAGGTCGGGATTCTCCTCTTCGAGTGCGATCAGCTCTCGGAGCAGCTGGTCGAAGGTGGCATCGGAGACCACCGGCTCGTTGAGCACGTAATACCTGTGATTGTGCTCACGGATCTGGGCGCGGAGCTCGGAGATCCGGTCGGAGACCTGTGACATCGACTCGACGATAATCTCGCACGCGGGGTCAGACCCGGCCGCTGAAGACCTCGGTCCGGTAGGCGACCATGGTGGAGCCCCCGGCCTCGGCGACGGCCCTCTCCAGCCCGTCGAGGAGACGGGAGCGCGCCGGCTCGGGGAGCATGACGTGGTCGGAGTAGGTCGAGTACAACGAGCGATACTGCGCGGCGGTGAGCTGTTCGGACCAATGGTGGGTGAACCGGTCGAGGTCGGTGAAACCGGCTTCCCTCAGGTCTTCGCGCCAGTCGTGGGAGTCGCGACGCGCCACCCGCTCGTCTTCCTCATGGACCAGCTCGGGGGCATGTTCGGAGTAGACCTCTTCGAACTGGTAGCGGTCCGCCTGGATATTCCACATCAGCGCCAGGGCACCACCGTCGACCAGGACCGAGCGGGCCTTGTCATAGCCGGTGGAGCGGTCGACCCA
This sequence comes from Acidimicrobiia bacterium, assembly GCA_035512955.1. Classification (GTDB taxonomy): domain Bacteria; phylum Actinomycetota; class Acidimicrobiia; order Spongiisociales; family ZC4RG35; genus JANQRA01. Next base: position 145,769 of record DATKCZ010000005.1, on the reverse strand, counting down.
GTGCCAGGACTGGGCGGCGTACACCAGATCGAACGTTCCAGGGCCCACCTCCCAGTCCTCGAAGGTTGTGACAGCCACCCTCACTCCGGGCAACCGCTTGGCCTCGAGCAACGCGGCCATCTCCGCCGATGGCTCGAGACAGGTCAGGTCGAGCCCGGCCCTGGCCACGTCCTGGGTCGCCTTGCCGGTGCCGGCGCCGATTTCGACGACGCGCCGGGCGTCCACCAGACCGGTGAGGTGGCTGATCGCCTCGGCCGGGTAGCCGGGGCGGGACCTTTCGTAGGCCGCGGCGTCACGACCGAAGACCACTGCCCGGTCCTCGGTCATGAGGTCGAGGTGATGAGGGCCCCGCCGAGAACCTCTTCGTCGTGGTAGAAGGCCACCGTCTGACCGGGGGCGACCGCCTCCTGGGGCTCGTCGAAGACCAGGGTGGTGGATTCGCTCAGCCAGGCGGAGACCGGTGCGGAATGAGCCCGGTACTGGGCCATGACGGGGCCGTCGGCCCCCACCCCGGCGGTCCAGGTCAGCTGGTCCAGCCCCACGCTCCCGACGGCGAGTGCCTCACGGGGACCGACCACGATGGTCGAGGTCTCGGCGTCGATGCGGATGACGTACCTGGGCTCGCCGACGGCCACTCCCAGCCCACGGCGCTGGCCCACCGTGAATCCGGCGATCCCGTCGTGGGTGCCCACCTGGTGACCCTCGCTATCGACCACGTTGCCAGCCTCGAAGACCCCGGGCGCCATCTCACGGAGGAAGCCGCGGTAGTCGCGCTCGCCGACGAAGCAGATGTCCATCGACTCTGCCTTGTAGGCGGTGCGCATGCTCATCTCCTCTGCCAGCCGGCGCACCCCGCCCTTGGTCAGCTCACCGACGGGGAACCGGACGCGGGACAGCTCGCGCTGGGTCAGCATGGAGAGGACGTACGACTGGTCCTTGGCTGCGTCGCGGCCGCGAAGCAGCCGCCATTCTCCATCCTCCTCACGGGCTCGGGCATGATGCCCGGTGACGAGCACATCGCACTCGAAGTCGTCCAGCCGGGCGAGGAGACGGTCGAACTTGACCGTCCGGTTGCACTCGATGCAGGGATTGGGGGTCCGCCCCGATGCATAGTCGTGCACAAAGCGGTCGACCACCCCGTCACTGAAGTCCTCGGTGTGGTCGAGGACGTAGTAAGGGATATCGATTTGGGCGGCGACACGACGGGCGTCCTCGGCGTCGGACACCGTGCAGCATCCCGCGGTGGGGGCCTCGCCACCGGGGCCGGACCACAACTTGAGGGTGACCCCCATCACCTCATGGCCTTCCGCCTTCGTCATCGCCGCAGCCACCGAGGAGTCGACTCCTCCCGACATGGCGACTAGGGCCCTCACGTGAGACGCCTGGCGATCCCGGCCACGATGTCCGCAGCCTCCTCGGCCTCGTCCAACTTCGAGGTCCAGCCAAATGTGAAGCGAACGCACTCCCGGGCCTCTTCGGGGCTGAGCCCCATCGCCTCGAGCACGTGGGAGACCGTGGCGGCCCCCGACTGACAGGCCGACCCCGCGGAAGCCGCCACCCCGTACTGGTCGGCCAGCATGAGCAGGGTCTCGTTGCGCACCCCGGGGAATCGCACGTTGAGATGGTGGCTCGACCGGCCGTCCGCGGGGGTGTTCACCACCAGACCGACGATCTCATCACGGAGACGTCGCTCGAAGTGGTCCCTGATCGCCCGCACCTCGGACTCGAAGCGGGGCCGGTCCACCAGGGCGAGCTCGACCGCGGTGGCCACCCCCACCGCCGAGGCCACGTCGTGGGTGCCGGAGCGTCTCCCCAGCTCCTGGCCGCCCCCGTGGATGACTGGCTCGAGGGCGATGCCCTCCCGGACGTAGAGGATGCCGGCCCCCTTGGGCCCACCGAACTTGTGGGCCGAGATGGTGAGGAGATCGAGACCGAGGGCATCGACGTCGACCGTCTCAGTGCCAAATGCCTGCACCGCGTCGGTGTGGAACAGCGTCTCGGAGTTGGCACGTTTCACTGCTTCGGAGATCGAAGCGACATCCTGGATGGTCCCGGTCTCGTTGTTGATCATCATCACCGAGACGACCGCGGTGTCCTCGGTGACCGCCCCGGCCACCTGGGCGGGGTCGACCCGCGCCTCGTGGTCCACCGCGACGATGCTCACCGGCATCCCCAGCCGCTTGAGGAAGTCGGCTGTCTCGAGAACCGCCTCATGCTCGATGGCGGAGGTGACCAATCCCTGGCGGGCCGTGCTGTTGAGCACGGCTCCCTTGATGGCGAGGTTGTCGCTCTCGGTGCCTCCCGAGGTGAACACCACTTCCAGCGGGTGTGCACCGATCATCGCCGCGATCCGCTCCCGGGACTCCTCGAGGGCGTTCTTTGCCACGCGAGACACCCCATGGACTCCGGACGGGTTGCCGAACATCTCGGCCGCGAATGGCGCCATGGCCACCCAGACCTCGGGACGCATCGGCGTCGTGGCAGCGTGATCGAGGTAGATCATGACCGATATTGTCCCACGTCGACCGATGACACGCATAACGGCTTCAAGGGTGATCGAGGCCTCTCAGACCAAGGTTTGGGCCGCTCTGGCCGACCTGGGGACTCACGCCGAGTGGATGCTGGATGCCACCTCGGTGGATTTCATCGGGCAGCGGACCAGCGGCTTGGGGACCCGGATGGCCGTCGAGACCCGGATCGGCCCGTTCCGCACCCTCGACGTCATCGAGGTGGTCGGCTGGGACGAGGGCCGTTCCATCGAGGTGGAGCACCAGGGCGTGGTGAGAGGGCGAGGTGTCCTCAGTGTCTCCACCGACGGCAGCCGAACCGTGCTCACCTGGGAGGAGACCATTCGCTTCCCCTGGTGGCTGGGTGGGCAACTCACCGCGTGGTTGGCGCAGCCGGTGCTTGCCGCGGTCATGCGGGCCGATTTGGGGCGTCTGGGGAGACGGGTTGCTTCCCCCTGATCAACTCCCTTTGAACTCCGCCTCGCGCTTGTCGATGAAGGCGTTGACCCCCTCCACCGCGTCGTCGGTGGCGAAGGTGGTCTGAAAGGCTTCCTGTTCGATGGCGAGCGCCTTCTCCAGGGGGACCCCCCGTCCCTCGGCGAGCGCCTTCTTGGCCGCGGCGATGGCGGCGGTGGCCTTGGTCGCCCACTCGGCGGCGTCGCCCAGGGCCAGTTCGAGCATCTCGTCGGCGGGGGCCACCTTGTCCGCGTAGCCGATCTGCAGCGCCTCCTCGGCACCGACCTGACGACCGGTGTACACGATTTCCTTGGCCTTTTGGAACCCGACCACCCTCTGCAGCCGCTGGGTGCCCCCCGCTCCGGGGATGAGACCGAGCAGCACCTCGGGCTGGCCGATGCGGGCGTCGTCGGCCAGGTAGCGGAAGTCGCATCCGAGGGACAGCTCGCAGCCGCCTCCGAGGGCATAGCCGTGGACGGCGGCGATGGTGGGCTTGGCCAGTTGGTCGAGCGCCGCGATCGCCTCGAGAAGGGCTCCGGCACTGGTCTCCCGGCCCCCCGACTCGTAGGTCTCCTTGAATCCCCTGATGTCTGCCCCGGCGGCGAAGTGGGGCTGACCGGTCAGCACGACAGCCCTGATCTCCGGGTCTTCACAGAGGGTGAAGGCTTCTTTCAGCTCGACGGCCATCTGCTCGGAGAGGGCGTTCACCGGTGGCCGGTCGAGTCGCACCAGAGCGACCGGGCCATCGGTGGTCACCTCGACGAATTCCATGTGGCGACCTTATACCGGCGGGTTGCTCGTCACCCCGGGGAGGTCCCTCATCGCGGGCATCCGCCCCGGCGCCACAGGGGCGATCCTCATCCGGGCGTCGACGACGCACACCCCGTTGCCCGGGGGGAGCACCTTGACCGGGTTGAGATCCATCTCTACCAGTTCCGGCACCACCGAGATCAGGGCCGAGACCTTCTGCAGCGCCTCTTCGAGCGCGGGGACGTCCCCTTCGGGGTTGTTTCGGTATCCCTCCAACAGCTTGAAGCTCCGGGTCTCGGTGATCATCTCATGGGCATCGACGTCGGTGATCGGGTGAAGACGGAATGAGACGTCTCTCAACAGCTCCACGTAGACGCCTCCCAGGCCGAAGACGACCATCGGCCCGAAGTTGGGGTCCTGCGCCATGCCGACCAGGACCTCATGCCCTCCCGGTACGAGCTCTTGGACGAGGACCCCGTCGGAGCTGGGGACAGCACCGGTCACCTGCTCGAAGGCCGAGGCGACCCCGTCGTCCCCCTCCACTCCCAGGACCACACCCCCTACATCCGACTTGTGCAGGGCATCCTCGCTTATCACCTTGACCACCACCGGCCCACCGATGTCATCAGCCGCCTTCTGCGCCTCAGCCAGGGTGGGCGCCACCTTGGTGAGCGGAGTGCGCAACCCGGAGGCGTGGAGGAGGTCGTCTATCTCATCCGGCTCGAGCCACCCGCCCCCGGCATCGAACCTGTGGAGGGCCCGGTCGACGACCACCCGCACTCGAGTTGCGGAGTCCTCACCCAGCTTCAACTCGGTCCCTGGGTCGCGCTGACGCCACTCGCCATGGCTGACGGCGCGGGCCAGGGCGTGGGCGGCGGCCTCGGGAAAGGTGTAGGTCGGGATGGAGCGTCGCCCTTCGGAGCCCGCCAGAGTCCTGCCCGCCCCCTCGGCCTGCATGAACACCGAGAGAAGGGGGACATCCCCGTCGTAGTGGTCCTGACAGCTGCGCAGGGCTTGGGCAACCCCCCGTGCCCCTTCGGTCGTGGTGGGGACATAGATCACGATCACCGTGTCGACCTCACCGGAGTCGAGGAGCAGCGAGGTGGCGTGCCCGAACTCCGCCGGCCCGCCCGACGCGATCAGATCGACGGGGTTGCGGGTCGATGCCTCCGCGGGGAGCTGTGCGGCTATCGCCTGGCGGAGCTCGTCGGATAGCTCCGGGATGACCAACCCGCTGGCCTCGAGGGCATCGGCGGCGAGGATGCCCGGGCCTCCGGCATTGGTGACGATGCCCACCAGCCTTCCATCGGGGACTGGCTGGTTGGCGAGCAGGGTGGCGGTCTCGAACAGCTCCTCGATGGTGTCGACCCGGATTACCCCGGCCTGGCGGAACAGGGCGGTGACGGCCTCATCCGAGGAGGCGAGGGCGCCGGTGTGCGAGGAGGCCGCCCGGCTCCCCGCCGCGGTCCGCCCCGACTTGACCGCGATGATCGGCTTTCGTCGCCCGATGCGCCGGGCGATCCTCGAGAACTTCGACGGATTGCCGAACGACTCCAGGTAGAGGGTGATCACATCGGTCTCCGGATCGTCCTCCCAGGCCATGATCAGGTCGTTGCCTGACACGTCGGCCTTGTTTCCCACCGAGACGAACTGGGAGATGCCGAAGTTGTTGCGTCGGGCGTAGTCGAGGATGGCGATGCCCAGCGCTCCCGATTGGGAGGACATGGCCACGTTGCCCGCCGGGGGGTAGACGGGGGCGAAGGTCCCGTTGAGACGCACCGAGGATGCGGTGTTGAGCAGACCCATGCAGTTGGGCCCGACCATTCGCATCCCGGCGCCCCTGACGATCTCGAGGAGCCGCTTCTCGTCCTCGGCGCCCTTCTCCCCGACTTCGGAGAACCCGGCGGAGATGACCACCACACCCCTGACCCCGGCCTGGGCACATTGCCCGACCACTTCGATGACGAAGCGCTGCGGGACGACGATGAAGGCCAGATCGACCTGGTCGGGGACGTCGAGGATGCTTGGATAGGCCTTGACCGAGCGAACGACCGCAGAGGTGGGGTTGACCGGGTAGAGGGGGCCGGTGAAACCCTCCGACAAGATGTTGTCGAACAGCTTGCCGCCGATCGAGCCCATGTCGTTGGAGGCACCGATCACCGCCACCGCGCGGGGGAAGAATAGGGGGAGGAGCGACGCCGCCACGGCGCGTCGCTCGTGCTCGGCCTCGGCGGCGAGGGAGAGCGCACTCGAAGTCACCGGGAAGTCGACGGTGAACACGCCCGAGTCGAGGGTCCGGGACAGCTCGTACCCCGAGTTGCGGAACACCCTCATCATCTGACGGTTCTCCCCGAGCACGAACGCCCGGAATCCTTTGATCCCGTGGGACCTGGCGTAGGTGGTGAGCAGCTCGAGCAGTCTGGTCCCCAGACCCCTCCCCTGGTGGTTGTCGACCACCGCAAACGCCACCTCGGCGTGATCACTGTCGGGCGGGTCTCGGTCGTATCTCCCGATCGCTATCAGACGGCCATCGACAAGGGCGACCAGGGCCATCCGATCGCGGTAGTCGACATTGGTGAAGTACTCGATCTCCGACGGCTCCAGGGTCTTCTTCACCTGAAAGAACCGGTAGTACCTCGACTCGGGCCCGAGATGCTCGAAGAACTCCTTGATCAGATCGGTGTCGTCGGGACGAATGGGACGGACCCGGGCCCCGCCACCGTCGCGCAGCACGACGTCGAGCTCGTATTGGGATGGGTACTCGGCCATCTGGGCATCGAAGCTAACGCGTCGGGCCGGCGTGCAATGTTCCGAGGTGAATAGGTTGTCCGATCGGAACCGGTAGAATCGTGTCCGCGGGGTTTTGGATCGGAGGGAGGTCTCTTACAACAGGAGCTCGATCGAATGACCCCTGTCATCGTGGGACCCGGGCCCGGTTCCTCTCCCCTCCCCCACCCACCGGCCCGGGTCCCACGTCCTCCACACGAGAGGCCCGCAGCCATGGCTGCGGGCCTCTTTGGTGCCCGGGGTGGGATTCGAACCCACGCGAGCCGTTGCGGCTCAAGGGGGTTTAAGCCCCTCGCGTCTACCAATTCCGCCACCCGGGCCGGGTGCCCGGTCAGGGTAAACCCAACAGCTCACTGGCGAGCCCGTCCAATGAGTCGCGCTCCGAGACCAGCACCGACCCGGCGTCGAGCGCGTCGAGGACGGACTCGGCCACGACGGCACCCGCCAGGATCACCGGGGCCCGCGCCGGGTCCAGGCCAGGGATGTCCGCGGTCCGGGCCAAGGTCATGGAGGCCAGCTTCTCGGTGAGCTCTGCCAGGGCCCGGCGGGTGATCCGATGATGATGGACCCGCTCCCTCCGGTAGGCCGGGAGGTCGAGGTCGATGGCGGCGAGACTGGTCCAGGTGCCCGCCACCCCGACCACTTCGGAGCCGGCGGCGACAGGTGCTCGGGCGAACAGACCACTGACGTGGGCCCGTGCGGCTCGAAGCTCGTCGGCCCCCGCCGGCCGGTTGGGCAGCAGCCTTTCGGTGAGCCGCACCGAACCGATGTCGACCGAGATGACCCCCTTCTCCGAGACGAACTCGGTGCTCCCCCCACCGATGTCGGAGACGATGGGAGTCGGCCCGCCGGCGAGGTCCGAGGCGGCGCCGGCATACGCCAGGCGTCCCTCCCGCTCCCCCGAGACCACCTGGGGGATCACCCCCAGGGCGTCCCCGGCACGTTCCAGGAACTCGGCGCGGTTGGCGGCATCACGGGTGGCCGAGGTGGCGATGGCCGCCCGTTTGGCGACGGCGGCGTCGTCCATGAGGCGGCCGAAACCGCCGAGCGCGATCAGGGTCTTCTCCACACCATCTGGGGAGAGCACCCCGGTTTGATCGATCCCCCGACCCAGCCCGGTCACCTCCACCCATCGACCGGTCTCCACCGCACCATCGGTGATGAGGAGACGCATCGAGTTGGTCCCGAGGTCGACGACACCCACTCTCACGGGCGGTTCACCCACTCCGGGTTGCGGTCTCCCCCCACGACGCACCGCACCTCGCAGTCCAGGGGCTCGATCCAGGCCGCCACCAGCTCGCCCACCGGGTTCTCCCCGCCAGCGAGGTGATGGGCGTAGTGAGCATGAAGGCACTTGACTCCCCCGGTGGTCCCTCCCACCCCCCCAGTGGGACGGGGCGCCGCCTCGTTGGTGATGGAAGCGTCACGCTCGGCGGCATACTCGGCGTGGGCACGTTGCAGTCCCTCGCCGAACAAGGGGTCCGAGTCGGCTTTGGCCTCCATCCTCTTCACGCCGCCGCCCCCCTCCAGCCTCCCGGTCCGGGTCACCGCCAGGGGACAGGTCAGCCAGTAGAGGGTGGGGAAGGGGGTCCCGTCGTCGAGATGGGGTGGCACCCTCACCACCACCGGCAGACCGAGATGACAGCGGGCCACCACCTCGGACTCTGCACGCAGGGGTCTCCCGATCTGGACCTCGATGACCTCGCGGTCATCAGCGACGCCCATTGTCAGGAGCTCAAGTCGGCCCCGGTGAGAAACTCCCAGAGGGAGTCCACCCAGGTCTTGTCCTCTTCCACGGGGGCGGGTGCCGCCTGCTCGGCGTCCTCGTCGACCCCGGGGGGGTCGAGCACGACATACGCGGTCTCGCCGGGTTGCACGTATCCCAGCTTCTCGCGAGCCAGCTTCTCGATCTCGTCGTCGGTCTGCAACGCCTCGACGTCGGCGGCCAGCTCAGCGTTCTCCCCCTCCAGGGCGGCCAGCTCGGCCCGGGCCGAGGAGACCTGGCGCTGGGAGTCGATTATCTGGCGGTACGGCACCACCTGGGTGAGGAAGGCAGTCCCCATGAGGAGGATGAGCAGGGTGGCGATGGCGGCGCCAGGCCGGCGAAACAGGCTCACCGGCTCATCCTGAAGGTGTCCCACCCGGCATATCTCGCCTCGTCACCGAGACGCTCCTCGATACGTAGCAGCTGGTTGTACTTGGCGGTCCGCTCTCCTCGCGCCGGCGCACCGGTCTTGATCTGACCGGCGTTGGTGGCTACCGCCAGATGGGCGATGAAGGTGTCCTCGGTCTCCCCGCTGCGGTGACTGACCATCCGGGAGAACCCGGCCCTCTCCGCGGCCTGCATGGTGTGGAGCGTCTCGGAGACGGTCCCGATCTGGTTGACCTTGATCAGGATGGAGTTGGCCGCCTTCTCCTCGATCCCGCGGGCCAGGATGTCAACGTTGGTGACGAACAGGTCGTCACCGACCAGCTGAATCCGGTCACCGAGACGGGCGGTGAGCTCCTTCCACCCCTCCCAGTCGTCCTCCGACATGCCGTCCTCGATCGAGACCAGCGGATGGTCCGCCGCGAGCTTGGAGAGGTACTCGATCATCTCCTCGGAGGTGAGATCCCTGCCCTCGAGGTTGTAGCGGCCCTCGCGGTGGATCTCGGTCGCCGCAACATCCAGGGCGAGCCCGATCTCATCACCGAGCCGGTATCCGGCGGCCTGCACCCCTTCCACGAGCAGTTCGATCGCGGCCTCGTTGGTGGGCAACTCGGGGGCGAACCCCCCCTCGTCCCCGACGTTTGTGGCTAGCCCCCGCCCCGCCATCACCCGTTTCATGGCGTGGTAGACCTCGGCGCCGGCGCGCAGCGCCTCGGAGTAGGAGGGAAGACCGGCCGGCACCAGCATGAACTCCTGGATATCGACCGAGTTGGCGGCGTGGGCCCCACCGTTGAGGACATTGAGACAGGGCACGGGAAGAACCCTGGCCGCCGGCCCGCCCAGGTAACGGAAAAGGGGCAGACCCACACTCGACGCTGCGGCCCGGGCCACCGCCATGGAGACGGCGAGGATGGCGTTCGCCCCGAGGGTCGCCTTGTTGGTGGTGGCGTCGAGGTCGGTCATGGTGAGGTCGATCTGTTCCTGACGGGTGGCGTCACGACCGACGAGGGCGTCGGCGATGGAGGTGTTGACGTTCTCCACCGCCCGGGACACCCCCATGCCGCCGTAGTGGTCACCACCGTCTCTCAACTCGACGGCCTCGAGGGTCCCGGTCGACGCCCCCGAAGGCACGATGGCGCGGCCGAACCCCTCCCCGGTGAACACCTCGGCCTCGACCGTGGGGTTTCCCCGGGAGTCGAGTACCTGACGTGCGTGAATTCGCTCGATGGTGACGCTGCTCATGGAACCGCTTTGCCTGGCGGCGCCAAGCTACCACTGGTCGGGAGATGTTCCGGGGCTATGCCCCTCATCCGGGCTTTGCCGAGTCCCAGCGCCGGTTGAGGGCATCGAGGTCGAGGCCCTCGAGGGGGCCGGAGCGCTCCATCCTCCGGAATCGTTGCTCGAACGTCGAGGTCGCCCGTCGCAGGGCGAGCTCAGGGTCGATGTCGAGATGGCGGGCGAGATTGACCACCGAGAAGAGGAGGTCGCCGAGCTCGGCGTCGGTATCGCCGTCGCCACTCATCGCCCGCTCCAGCTCGTCGGTCTCCTCACGCACTTTGGGGAGGACCTGTTGGGCCGTCTCCCAGTCGAAACCGACCTTGGCCGCCCGGTTCTGCACCTTGGAGGCCCGCTGCAGCCCGGGGAGACCCTCGGCCACGCCGTCGAGGACCGACTCGGAGGGCCCGCCGGCCTCGGCCTCCTTGATCCGGTCCCAGTTCATCTTGACCTCCGAGGGGTCGTCGACCTCGACGCCGTCAAACACGTGGGGGTGACGTCTGACCAGTTTCTGACGCAGCACCTCGGCCGCTCCGTCGATGTCGAAAGCACCTTTCTGACGGGCGATGGCCTCGTGGAAGAGCACCTGCAACAGGACGTCGCCCAACTCGTCTTCGACTCCCGCATAGGCCACCCAATCGATCCCTTCCCGGGGAAGCCGGCCTATGGCCTCGATCAACTCGTATACCTCTTCGACCAGGTTCTTCACCAGGCTCTGGTGGGTCTGCTCGCGATCCCAGGGGCATTCGTCGCGGAGTCGCCGCATCACCTGGACCGCACCGATGAGGCCGCCGGGAACGGCGTCGACGAAAATCGAGGTGCGCAACCCGGCGAGACCGACATCCAATGACTCCACGATGCCGGTCCTGACCACGGCATCGGATGCCCCGACCCCGGCGAGAACGGTGACCATGGAGCCCTCCACGATGACCCGACCAACCGCGTCGAGGACATCGGCCATGATCTCGGGGCGATCGAGATGCCCGATGAGGGTGGGCTTGTCGAGGACGAGGGGGTCGGGCAGATGGTGGCCGTTGAGGATCTGCAGCCCGCGATCGAGCGGGTCATAGCCGATCTCGGCGAGAACGGCGTCGACGAAGGACTCCCCGGCGATCACCTCGACGTCGTCGGCCGCGGCCAAGATTCGCTGCACCGCGAACTCACCGATGGCCGGGCTGCCCGGCACGGCGTAGATGACGTGCCCAACGGCGGCGGCGGCAAGGACGCGTTCGGCGATGGCCGAGTACACCTCATCGAAGCTGTCGGAGGACTCGTAGAGGTCGTCGCAGAAGACCACCTCCCTGTGCTCAGCCAGCTCGGCCAGGGCAGGGTGATCCCGGGTTCGGGCGATAACCCTTCGCCCCTCGGTGAGAAGCAGGTCCCGCAACGGCGCCGGGACCCGGTCGAGTGTGCCGGGACCGAGGCCGATGACGGTGATCATCAACCGACCGGTGGCAGCACGGTCGGTGGGTTGGCCTGCCACACGCCGTACTCCTCGCCGACGCTGACCTCTGCTTCCTCCATGGTGCCGAGGAACCAGTCCTCGAGCTCGTCGAGGACCAGACGATCGCGGGCCGCGTCGACGACCTCTTCGTCGGCAGGCAGATCGGCCTCGGCGGCGTCCGTTCGATCGGTGACCATGATCACGTGAAAACCGAACTGAGACTCGACCGGGGTCCCGAGCAGCTCACCCACGGGAGCGGCCAGGACCGCGTCGCGGAACGGCACCACGTAGCCCTCGAGGGTGCCGCAGGGAAGGATGCCGTTGTCCTCGGCGCTGAGGGTGTCGGTGGAGACCTCGATGGCCACCTCACCGAACTCCTCGCCGGCGGCGAGACGGTCCATTACGTCGAGAGCCTCCTCCTCGGTCCCGACCAGGATATGGGAGACACACGCGGTGGTGAGCGGTGCCTTGGCTGCGTTCAGCTCGGCGTCGATCTGCCCCTCGGTCGGCTCGCCGACATCCCCTTTGAGGATCTCACGGATCCCGACGTCCAAGAGCCCCTGGCGGGCGATGTTGAGCAGGAACTCCTCGGTGATCCCCCGTTCGACGAGAAACTCGTCACGGGTCTGGTCACCGACGGCGACGCTCTCGTAGATTCGGTCTGCCTCGGCGGTGACTTCCTCCTCGGCGATGGTGATCCCGTAGTCGGCGGTGGCGGCCTCGTTGAGCACCCTCCACTGGATCTCGAAGGCGAGGAACTGGGCAAACTGCTCTTTGCTGATGGCGGCGCCGTTGGTGTCGATGAGGGCTTCCACGTCGCTGATGGTGACGTCGCCACCGTCGACGGTGGCGGCCACCGCTCCGGACCCTCCGCAGGCGGCGAGGAGGAGACCTCCGAGCACGACGAGAGATAGGAGTTTCTTCATGGAGATCCTCGAGGGGGGAAAGGACTGAGCGAAATGGTAGGTCCGTGGTGTGGCTTAAGAAAGGTCAGTCCTCCCACATCCGTCTGATGAACTCGATCAGCTCGTCGACGAGCGGTGTGGTGACGGGGACGAAGATGACCCCCTCTGCTGCCCGGAGCACCGAGTCGGGTGCGAGACGCTCGAGACGCACCTCCTGGGACGGTTTGAGGTCGACCGGCCCCATCCGGATCTCGTCGCGGAGCTTGACGATCTCGGTGAGCCCGACCCTGATCGCCTCGACCCGGAGCCGGGCGAGGGCGATGAGCGAGTCGGCCTCCTCGGGAAGCGGCCCGAACCGGTCGGACCACTCCGCTACCACATCTTCGACATCGGCGTGGCTCGTCGCCCCGGCGAGCCGCCGATAAGCCTCGAGCCGGAGCTCCTGGTCCTCGATATAGGACTCGGGAATGTGGGCGTCCACCGGCAGGTCGATCCGAACCTCGGGGGGGCCCGCCTCGTCGACCGGCCTCCCTTCCATCTCCGAGACCGCCTCGGCGACCAGCTCGGCGTAGAGATCGAACCCCACTGCGGCGATATGACCGGACTGGACCTCGCCGAGGATCGACCCCGCCCCGCGGATCTCCAGGTCGCGCAAAGCGAGTTGGAAACCCGACCCGAGGTCGGTCGCCTCCCCGATCGCCTCCAGTCGCCGATGGGCCTCTTCGGTCAGGGCGCGGTCGGTGGGGTGGAAGAGATACGCATAGGCGCGCTGGCTGGAGCGGCCCACCCTCCCCCGCAGCTGGTAGAGCTGGGCGAGACCCATCAGGTCGGCCCGCTCCACGATCAGGGTGTTGACCTTGGGCAGGTCGAGACCCGACTCGATGATGGTGGTCGCCACGAGCACGTCGTACTCGTGGTTCCAGAAGTCGATCATCACCTGCTCGAGCTGGCCTTCGGACATCTGCCCGTGGGCGACCATGTAGCGGGCGTCGGGCACCAGCTGACGCAGCCGAGCCACCGCCCGTTCGATCGACTGCACCCTGTTGTGGACGAAGAAGACCTGTCCCTCGCGCAGCAGCTCCCTTCGGATCGCGGCGGAGATCGCCTGATCGTCTTGGGGCCCGACGTAAGTGAGGATGGGGTGGCGGTCTTCTGGCGGCGTCCTGATGTGAGAGACGTCGCGAATTCCGGTGAGGGCCATCTCCAGCGTGCGTGGGATCGGGGTGGCGGTGAGCGTGACCACGTCGACACCGACCTTGAGACGCTTGATGGCGTCCTTGGCACTCACCCCGAACCGCTGCTCCTCGTCGATCACCAGGAGCCCGAGGCCTTTGAACCTGACGTCCTCAGAGAGCAGGCGGTGGGTTCCGACCACCACGTCGACCTCGCCGGTGGCCAGACCCTCGATCACCCGTTTCGCTTGTCTCGGGGTGAGGAACCTCGACAACACCTCGACCCGCACCGGATAAGGGGCGAACCGCTCGGCGAAGGTCTGATGATGCTGTTGGGCGAGGAGGGTGGTCGGGCAGAGCACTGCCGCCTGCTTGCCGCTCTGCACCGCTTTGAAGGCGGCGCGTATCGCCACCTCGGTCTTGCCAAACCCGACGTCACCGAAGATGAGACGGTCCATGGGACGGTCCGCCTCCATGTCCGCCTTCACCTCGGCGATGGCCCGGAGCTGGTCGTGGGTCTCTTCGAATGGGAATGCCGCCTCGAGCTCTCGCTGCCACGGGGAGTCGGGGTCGTAGGCGTGACCCGCGGCCAGGGCCCGCTGCTTGTGCAGCTCGACCACCCGGGCGGCCACCGCGGCGACCTCCCTGCGGACCCGGGTCTTCTGATCTGCCCAGTCCTTGCCGCCCATCCGGGAGACCCGCGGGGTCTCCCCGCCGGTGTAACGCTTCACCGCAGCCAGCTGCTCGACCGGCACGTAGAGCCTGTCCGAGCCGGCATAGGCCACGATCAGGTAATCGCGCTCCACCCCGACCATGGTCCGGGACACCAGACCCTCGAACCGCCCGATGCCGTGCTGGTAATGGACCACGTAGTCGCCCTCGGCGAGGTCCCGGTACTGTTGGGGGGCGGCCGACCGGTGCCGCCCCGCCTTGCGGTGGGCGCGGCGTCGTCCTGCAACTTCCTGCTCCCCGAGCACCGCCACCCCCATGTCAGGGATAAGGAAGCCCTTGTGGATCCCGATCGGGATGATCGCCGATCGCCGGTCGGCCAACTCCTCGACCCTGTCGAGGGCCAATCCCTCCTCGGCCAGGGCCCGAGCCACCCGGTCGGCGGCCGGCTCGCCGTCCATCGCCACCACGGTCGACACTCCCCTGGCGATGAGCCTCCCCAGACCGGAGGCGACCGATTCGGGGTCGCCGGGAACCGCATCGAGGGCGGTGACCCTGACGACCTGGTCCGATGGCCCGGTCGGGGTAGACGGCATCCGGAGGTGGGGGCGGGCTCCGATCGATTGCTCGAGATCGATGAACAGGGCGGGGTGGTCGCCGGCCTGGGGGGCGGCCTCCCCCCAGGTGGGAGCGAGCGCCGCGGCGAGCTCGGCCTCCTCCTTGACCAGATCGCGACACCGGTCGAGGGCACGGGCGGGGTCGACGATGGTCAGGGCGCCCTCGGCGGCTAGCTCGTCTATCAGACACCGCTCCTCGGCGAGCCAGGGCAGCCAGGATTCGATTCCGGGGAACAACTGCCCTTCGGCGATCCGGTCCCAGGTCGACGCCGCCCAGGGCTCGGTCCTCACCAGGTCGCGCGCCTTCGCCCGAATCTCCGGGTCGGGACGGACCTCCCGAGCCGGGTAGGCGACTACCTCGGGACGGGCATCGAGGGAGCGCTGCGTGGCCACCGAGAACTCCCTGATCTCCTCCAACTGATCCCCCCAGAAGTCGAGCCTGACCGGCTGGTCGGCTTGTGCGGGAAACAGGTCGACGATCCCGCCACGGAGGCCGAACTCGCCGCGGCCCTCGACGCGATCGGTCCGCTGGTACCCGATCGAGGCCAACGCCCGGGCGATCTCGTCGAATTCCACTTCGTCTCCCCTCGTGAGCCGGAATGGATCGACCGGCGACCCGCTGAGCCGCTGGATCGCGGAGCGGACCGAGGCCACCACCACCACGGGCTGGGGCGAGGCGAGGAGGTGCCGCGCCTCGGCGCGATGTGCCATCGTGGCGATGTTGGGAGACACATGCTCGAAGGGCAACGTCTCCCAAGCCGGCGCGAAAACCACGCTCTCGGTGAAGAGACGCAGGTCGTCGACCAGCTCCTCGGCATCGTTCTCTCCGGGGACGACCACCAGGAGGGTCTGTCCGCCACTCTCGAACAGTCCGGCGATGGCGAAGGCCCGTCCACCGGCGGGGACGGCCCAGGTCGATCCCGGGTCGGGAAGCGGTGCAGAGCGCCAACCGGCGAGCAAGGGTTTGAGCGGAGCGGGCATCGGGGCCACGATCGTACCGACGGCCCGGCGATGTGCTCCCGGGGCCTTATGATCCCCGCCCGTGGCCGGAACCCCGCCCAGGTGACCGCGATGGCCGAAGCAGTCCAGACCATCGAGTTTCGTCTGCTCATGCTGGCGTTGCTCATCCTGGCGGGACCATTCCTCGCCGAACGCCTCCGGGTCCCCGGTCTGGTGGGGCTCATCTCCTTGGGAATGGTGTTCGGCCTATTCGTGGCGGGGTGGGTCGAACCGGAGGGGATGATCGCGATGGTCGGTGCGATCGGTCTTCTCTATCTGATGTTTCTGGCTGGCATCGAGATGGACATCAACACCTTCCTCGCCAACCGGCGGGCCTCGATCACCTTCGGTCTGCTCACATTTGCGATCCCGTTCGCGCTGAGCCTCTACACAGGACTGACCCTCCTCGGCTACACCGGTGCCGCCACCGCCCTAGTGGGGGCGATGTGGGCCTCCCACACCCTGGTGGCCTACACCGAGGTGAATGTGGCGGGTCTCGAGTCGAACCGGGCGGTGGGCGGCTCGGTGTCGGCGACGGTCATCACCGACATCCTCGCCCTGGTCATCCTGGGATTCGCGGTTTCAGCCGCACCAGGCGCACGATCCGCCGGGGGTGAAGACGTGGCCGTGGTGCCGGTCTGGGCCGGGGTCGTCATCCTCGCCGGGTTCTGTCTGTGGCTGCTGCCCAGAGCAACCAACTGGTTCTTCGTCCACATCGGCAGGACCCGCGTCCAGCGGTTCGTCTGGACCCTCGGCGGCATGGCGGGTGGCGCCTTCGTCAGCGTCCTCGGGGGCATCGAAGGGCTGGTCGGGCCTTCCTGGCCGGCATCGGGATGAACCGGCTGGTCCCCGGGCACGGTCAGTTGATGGAGCGGATCGAGTTCTTCGGTGCCGCCCTCCTCGTCCCTGCCTTCCTGATCACCGTCGGGCTGTCGATCGACCCCGGCGCCCTGACCCGAGGTTCGACGATCCGGCTCGCCCTGGTCTTCGCCGCGCTGGTGGTGGTCGGCAAGACCCTCGCCGCCATCGTCTCGGGCCGGCTGTTCGGCTTCTCGTGGGCGGAGATCGGGATGATGTCCTCGCTGACCATCGGACAGGCGGCGGCGACTCTGGCCATCGCCCAGGTCGGTGTCAATAGCGGGATATTCGACCAAGAGGTGATCAATGCCGCGGTGATGGCCGTGGTCATCACGGTCCTGATCACCTCACTGGGGACGAGGTTCTTCGCCCGCCGCATCGAGCCGCCCACCGAGGATGCCTCGTCCGTGGGGGCCCACGTGCTGTTCCGGACACCCGAGAAGGGCTCGATGGGAGGAGCCCAGGACATCGGGGTGGCCATCACCCGCCAGGACAAGGGGCTGCTCACCCCATTCATCGTGTGCGAGGACGGCGCCTGTGAGCAGCTCGCCGAGAGACTGCAAGCCGCGGTCAAGGGCGCCATCGATCGGGGCCAGGACTCCGATGGGATCACCCGCATCTCGGAATCCCCGGTGGAGGGGGCTCTCAATCTCGCCGCCGAGACAGGGGCATCGTTGATCCTGCTCCCCTGGGATGGGCCGAGAGCTGGAAGGGCCCGCTTCTTCGGCGACTCCATCGACGAGATCGGGGAGCGCTCCCCGATCCCGGTGGTCGCAGCCCGCGTCATCGGGGACCGGTGGGACCGCGTCCTCTACTTCCAGGGAGGTACCAAAGGTCTCGTCGTCCGCGAGGACGACGCCAACCTGGCGCTCGAGATCGCCAGACGGGTCGCCGATCACCATGACCTCGACCTGGTCCTCTACGTTACCGATGCCGACCTGGTCGAAGACCCCGATCGCTACGCATCGGTGAGCACTTATTCGGGTCGAAGCGGCCCGTCGGTGACTGCGATCCTGCCCGGCGACCTGGTGGTGGCGCCGGCACACGTCGCCGGTGATGCCAGGGGGCTGGGTGCGCTCGGCTTCCGCCGGAACTTCGCCAACGCCTCGGTGTTGATAGTCGGAGGGCCCCACAGACTCGACGTGGCCCGCAGGCACCATGTCGATAGAGTCCTCGGAGGCGCTGCCTTCAATCGCCGCAACCGCGACAACCTGGCCAGGACGTGGGAAGGGGGCCCGAGATGATCACGTGGACACCAGACGAGCCCGGACGAGGAGACCGCAAATGAGATGGGAGCGCGTCGCCCAGCTGGTGGCATTGGTCGGGGGAGTGCTCCTGTCGATCATCCTGGTCACGATGGCGGTGATCGCCCTCGACGACTGGGTGGCCCTGGTCGCCCTCACCGCGGTCGTGGCCGGGTCACTGCTCGCCAGGAACCTGATCCGGCGTCGCATCCCCGGAGGGACCGTGATCGAGATCGATCTCGAGGGTGGAGTGGTGGAGAGCATCGGGTCGGACCCGGTGTCCCAGGCACTCACCCGGAACTCGGTGGTCCTGCGCGATGTGCTCGATGCGCTCCACCGCGCCGCCGACGACGATAGGGTCACCGGGCTGGTCGTCCGCCTGGGCAATGGCGGCATCGAGATCGGGACCGCACAGGAGTTGCGTGAGGCGGTGCGCCGCTACCGGGAGTCGGGCAAGACCACGGTGGCATACGCCGATACCTTCGGTGAGAGCGGTGAGGCGACTGTCGACTACTACCTGGCCTCGGCCTTCGCCCAGATCTATCTCCAGCCGATGGGAGGCATCTCGATCCAGGGTCGCCTGGCGAGAGCGAGGTTCTTGCGGGGCGCACTGGACAAGCTCGGCATCTACCCCGACTTCGACCATCGCGAGGAGTACAAGTCGGCCAAGTACATGTTCACCGAGACCGGGTTCACCGAGCCTCATCGAGAGGCGCTCGGCTCGGTGGTCGAGGACCACTTCTCCCAGATCGTGGAGGGGATCGCCGCCGATCGGGGTCTCTCCCACGAGGCGGTCAGCACGCTGATCGACCAGGCGCCCCTCACCTCCGAAGAAGCGTTCGCGTCCGGCCTGGTCGACCATGTCGGCCACCGCGACGAGGCCTACGCCGCCTCCGGGGGCAACGGGCTGATCTATCACCATCGCTATCTGAAGAAGGCCGGCCGTCCCCACCGCAAGGGTGACCGCATCGCTCTCATCTATGGGACCGGTGCCATCGCCCGGGGAAGCTCCAGATTCGACCCCCTCACCGGCGGGCCCTCGCTGGGGGCGGACGACGTGGCCAAGGCGTTCCGCAAGGCCACGGACAGCGACAAGGTCAAGGCGATCGTTTTCAGAGTCGACTCCCCCGGAGGCTCGGCGGTGGCGTCCGAGGTGGTCCGCCGGGAGGTGGTCCGAGCCAGGGAAGCGGGCAAGCCGGTGGTGGTCTCGATGGGCAATGTGGCCGGCTCGGGTGGCTACTGGGTCGCCACCGACGCCGACCGGATCGTCGCCCAGCCCGGGACCATCACCGGGTCGATCGGTGTGGTCTTCGGAAAACTGGTGACCGGAGACGCCTGGGCGAGGCTGGGGATCACCTTCGGTCAACTCCCTTACGGTGAGAACGCCGGTTTCTGGTCCCCGCAGCAGAAGTTCAGCGACGGTGAGCGGGAGCGGGTGCAAGCCGAGTTGGACGATGTCTACCAACGGTTCATCTCCATAGTCGCCGCGGGCCGCGGGCTGGAGGACCACCATGTCCAGGAGATCGCCAAAGGGAGGATCTGGACCGGCGCCCAGGCCAGGGACCATGGCCTCATCGACGAGCTGGGAGGTCTCTACCGGGCGATAGACCTGGCCAAGGAGGTGGCAGGCATCGATGCCGACAGGCCGGTGCGGGTCAAGGTCTACCCCGAGCGGAGGGCCCTGCCGATCCCGAGGAGAGAGGACAACAGCGAGCCGGTCCGTCAGGGGGTTGGCGCCCTCGTCGATCTCCTCGTCGGCATAGGTGAGGCGGAGTCCGGCGTCCAGGCCCGGATGCCCGATCTCCACCTCCGTTAGAGGAGGCCCTGGCCCCGGAACCAACCGACTGTGCGCTCCAGTGTGTCGTCTAGACCCGTGTACTCGAGCCCCAGCTCTCGAGTTGCCCTCGAGCCGTCGTAGCGATGGCCGTGCAGCAGGACCCGGGCCGACTCGGTGCACAACTGGGATCGAATCCCAGCCATCCGTGACAGTCGATCGGCGATCGGAGCGAGGACGGTCACCACCGCGGGATCTACGTACCACGGAGAACGGGCGCTCCGGCCGAGCTTTCGGTTCAGCTTGCGCACCGCCTCCCGAATGGAGAGGGTGGCGCCACTGAGGACGTAACGCCGGCCGGGAGTGCCGTGCTCGGCAGCGAGCAGGTGACCTCGGGCGCAATCGTCGATGTCGACGAGGGAGATCATCGTGTCTACCAACAAGGCGAGCCGGCCCCGCGCCGCGGCCAGCAGCAGCGAGGCAGTGCCTGTCGACCGTCCCGGTCCCTGCACCGAGGAGGGGTTGACCGAAACCACCTCGATATCGCGGGAGACATCGAAGACGAGGCGCTCGGCAACGGTCTTCGACCTCTCGTACTCCGAGAGGAAGTGGCCGCGGTGGGCCGACCCCTCCGACCCGGTCGTCCCCCGCTCCTCACCGAGGGTGACCGCCGACGAGGTGTGGACCAGACGCTCCACACCGGCGCGGGCACTCGTCTCCAGGACGTGGCGGGTCCCCTCGACGTTGACCCGCCACATCCGGGATGGGTGCCGGGAGCACATCTCGTTCACACCGGCCACGTGGAAGACATGGTCGCAACCCGTGACGAGCTCGACCAGCGAGAGGGGATCGAGCACATCACCCCGGACTACGGTGGCCCCCCGGCCCTCGAGGAGCCGTGCGGAGCGGTCCGAACGCGCCAGGGCCCGCACCTCGTGGCCGTCGGCGAGGAGGTGGCGCACCACCGCCCATCCCACCACGCCGGAGCCGCCGGTGACCGCGGCCCTCACGTGCTGACTTGCTTCGGCTCCGTCCGCACCACGGACCAGAAGGCGCTCACGTAACCCCATGCGGAGCCCACCGTGGCGACGACCGCTATCAGCATCAACCACTGGTCGAAATACCACGGGCCCCACCGGTCGGCGAAGCGGAGGAACGCCCAGAAGATCGCGGCATACTGGGTGAACGCCTTGATCTTGCCCCAGGTCGACGGGGCGATCAGACCGCCTCTTTGGGCCACCACGCCGCGCAGAGCCATCACCGTGAACTCGCGGAAGATGATGATCGATGCCGGCCAGATCGAGACCCGGTCCACCGAGACCAGGGCGAGCAGGGTACCGGTGACCATGATCTTGTCGGCCGTGGTGTCGAGGAACGCCCCGAGGACCGTCCCCCCGGTGGTGCGACGAGCCCAATACCCGTCGAGGAAGTCGGTGAACGACGCGATGAGGAACAGCCCGGCGGCGATGACGAATTGATTCTCGATCTGGTCGGCGCGTGTAAAAGACATGATCGGCACGACCGTGGCAATGCGGAAGACTGCGAGCGCGTTGGGGATATTTATGGGCATCCTCGTCCCCCTCGATCATAAGCGGAGGGTCGCCTCCCGGGACCTGGCTCTCGCTCAAGCCCAGTCGAGAGATCTCTCCACCGCCCGGCGCCACTTGGCATGCAACCGGGCCCGCTCCCCGTCCGGCATCTGCGGCGACCATCGGGTGTCCTCGGCCCACAACCCCCTTATCTCGTCCAGACCCGGCCACACGCCCACCGCCAGCCCGGCTCCGTATGCGGCCCCGAGGGCGGTGGTCTCGGCCACCACGGGACGGACCACGTCCACACCGAGCAGGTCGGCCTGGAACTGCATGAGCGACCCGTTGGTCGTCATCCCCCCGTCGACCCGTAGCTCAGACAACTCCACTCCGGAGTCGGTCGTCATCGCCTGGAGGACATCGGCGGACTGGTAAGCCGCCGCCTCCAGGGCGGCCCGGGCGATGTGGCCCTTGTTGGCGAACCTGGTCAGACCCACGATGACCCCCCGGGCATCGGGCCGCCAATACGGGGCGAAGAGACCCGAGAAGGCGGGGACGAAGTAGACGTCGCCATTGTCCTCGACCGAGGCGGCGAGGTCTTCGACGTCCTCGGCGGTGGTGATGATCCCCAGGTTGTCCCGCAGCCAGTGGATGAGTGAGCCGGTCACCGCGATCGACCCCTCGAGGGCGTACACCGTCTCCTGGCCCCCGACCCGGTACCCCACCGTGCTCAGCAGACCCGAGCCCGAGGCCACGGGTTGGCTCCCGGTGTTCATGAGCATGAAGTTCCCGGTCCCGTAGGTGTTCTTCGCCTCCCCGGGCGCGAAGCACGCCTGGCCGAACAAGGCGGCTTGCTGGTCGCCGAGCATCGCCGCCAGGGGCACCCCCTCGAGCGGTCCGTGACACTCAGCGATCTCACCGACCGAGGACACGATCTCGGGGAGGATGTGGGTGGGCACGCCGATCTCGAGGGCGAGGTCGGAGTCCCATGTCGTGGTGACCAGGTCCATGAGCAGAGTCCGCGAGGCGTTGGTCACGTCGGTGACGTGGAGCCCGGTGAGATTCCACGCCAGCCAGCTGTCGATGGTCCCGAAGGCGAGCTCGCCCCGCCGGGCGCGGTCACCGAGATCATGGGTGTCGAGGAGCCAGCGCACCTTGGGCCCTGAGAAGTAGGTGGCCAGGGGCAGACCGGTGCGGGACCGATAGCGCTCCACACCTGCCTCGCCGGCCAGGTCGGTGCAGAGGTCGGCCGTCCTGGTGTCCTGCCAGACGATGGCATTGGCCACCGGCTCCCCGGTCTTTCGGTCCCAGAGCACCGTGGTCTCACGCTGGTTGGTGATGCCCACCGCGGCCAGCTCGGAGACCGTGACCCCGGCCCCGGCCAGGGCCCTCTCGATGACCGATGTGGTCCGCTCCCAGATCTCCACCGGGTCGTGCTCCACCCAGCCGGGGCGGGGGAAGATCTGGGAGTGCTCCTGTTGGTCCATGGCCACCACGGCACCGTCACCGTCGAAAATCATGAACCGGGTCGAGCTGGTCCCCTGGTCTATGGCCCCGACGAGCTCACTCATCGCGGCCCCGAAGTGCTGCCAGCTCCTGAGCCCGGGCCCGGTCGTCGAGCCATCGCTCCACCACGTCGGCGGCATCCTCGATCATCACCTCGACCTCGGGTCTCTCCCTATTGGTGAAGGGACGCAGCACGAACTCGGCGGGGTCCTGAGAGCCGGAGGGCCTCCCCACCCCGATCTTCAGCCGGGAGAACTCTTTGGTTCCCAATGCAGTCTCGAGGGAGCGGACCCCGTTGTGGCCACCGCTGCCCCCACCGACCTGGAGCCGGAGACGACCGAAGGGGAGGTCGATGTCGTCGTGGATCACCAGCAAGTCGTGGGGTGACACCTTGTAGTAGGCCAGGGCCGAGCGCACCGTGGCCCCGGATTCGTTCATGAACGTGTTGGCCAGAAGGAACAGGGTGCGAGTCTCACCCACCCCGATCTGCGCGGTCAGACCCCGAATCCGCGACGGGGCCCGAGCGGGGGTCTCATCGACCCGGGCGAGCAGTGCGGTGACCACCTCGGCTCCGACGTTGTGCCGGGTGCCCTGATAGTCGGGCCCCGGGTTGCGGAGACCGACGACGATCTGCACCGGGTCACTCGGTTGCTTCGGTCCCGCCGGATTCTTCCGCAGCCTCTTCTGCACCCTCTTCAGCTTCTTCACCCTCTTCGAGCTCCTCACCCTCGAGAAGCTCTTCATCCTCGACCACGGGCTCCTCGATCTCGGCCGCGGGGACGGTCACCGACATCACGACCCCGTCGGCTTCTTCGAGATAGACGACACCCTCGACCTCAGGGAGGTCCTCGATGCGCAGCGACCCGCCGATCTCGACCTCGGACACGTCGAGCTCGATGAATCCGGGGATCTCGGTGGGGAGCACCTCGACCAGGACATGGGTGCGGCGGGGGCTGAAGACACCACCCTCCTGCACCCCCAGGGGCGTGCCCTCGAAGTGGATGGCCACCTCGGCGGTGACCTTCTGGGACAGATCGACCGTCACGAAGTCGATATGGCTGTACTCGCTGCGGAACGGGTGGCGATCTATGACCCGGGCCATGGTCGTCAGAGTGTCACCCCCGTCGATCTCGAGATTGATGATGGCGTTGGCCCCCGCCTCGGTGTGCAGGGCGACGTGAAGATCGTGGGAGTCGACCTGTATCGGGATGGGGTCGACCTCGGGTCCGTAAACCACCGCGGGAACCTGTCCCTGACGACGCACCCGTCGCGACTCTCTCGAGCCCGGCTTTCGACCGGCCCGGGCGCGAAGACTCACTTGCTCCATTGAAAGACTCCTCGAAGAAGAAGGGGTGAGACCCGATTATGGCCGTTATCGGCTGGTTCTGCCAGACGACATGCGCTCGATCCAGGACAGGGTCCCCGACACGTACCGCCCGGTGATCTTGGCGAGATCCCAGCCACCACCCCGGTAACCGTGCCCGGCGTCTTCGAGCAACTCGACTTCGGCGGTGGGCAGGGAGCCGATATGCTGCTCGAACAGCTCCATCCTGGAGAGGGCGTCGCGGGTTCCCTGGAAGAACAGCATCGGGATCGATATGTCGGCGAACTGTTCGACTCTCAGCTTCTCGGGCTTGCCCGCCGGGTGGAGCGGGTACGCGTACAGGACGAGCCCCCGTGCCCGATGTCCCTGCGCCGCCAGGTAGGTGCCCATGCGACCCCCCATGGAGCGCCCCGCCAGATACACCTCGTCGACCTCCGACTCGAGAACCCCGGCCGCGGCGCGATGACAGGCGAGCAGCATCTCCTGGCGGTCGGGCCGTTTCACGCCCCTCTCGGTGTAAGGGTAGTTGAAGCTCATCACCCGGTGACCGCCTGCGGCGAGCCCGTTGCGGAGAGTGGCGATCGAAGGGTGGCCCTGATTCGTCCCGGCGCCATGGGCCAAGAGGATGCCGATCGGGCCGGATCCCTCGATGATGCCGGTGACCTCGACGCCGTCGAACCTCACCACCATCGATGCACTCATTCTCTCAGGGTAGAAGGGCGTTAGCGTCCCCGGCTATGGAGCTCATCGTTTACGAGACGGCAGAGGAAGCTGCCGTCGGCGCGGCGCGGGCGATCGCCGATCTGCTCGCCGCGTCCGACGACGGCCTCACCCTCGGCCTCGCCGGAGGGCGAGCCGCGGCTTCGACCTACGAGGCGTTGCGGAGCCGGGCGACCGGATGGGGCCAGGTCGACGCCTGGATGTCCGACGAGCGGTGGGTGCCACCGGACCATGAGAGGTCGAATGGGCGGATGGCCGCCGAGCTCCTCATGGACCATGTCGGCGCCCGCTTTCACCGGCCCCGCTGGAGTGAGCTCATCGAGCCGGCCGATTCGGCGGCCGAATACGAGGTCCTCCTCCGCTCCCTCCACAGTGTGCGCCGCCCCGACCTGATCCTGCTCGGGATGGGTGAGGACGGTCATACCGCCTCCTTGTTCCCCGCCAGTGAGGCCCTCGACGAAGACGAGCGCTGGTTCGTCTCCAATGTCATCCCCGAGAACGGGGAGCCCCGGCTCACCGCCACCTACCCCCTCCTCTGGCAGGCTTGGCGGCTGCTGGTGGTGACCACGGGTCGGGACAAGGCACCAGCACTCAGGGACTCCTTCGCCGGAACCACCCCCGCCGGCCGCATCGGCGAGGGCGACGCCGTAGTCGAATGGCACACGGACCAAGCCGCCGCTTCCTTGCTGTCCTGATCGCCGTCCTCCTCGGGGGCTGCTCGGGGGGCGAGGCTGTCGAGGCCACGTCCACGTCGACCACGGTCCCCGCCGCCCCGGCCACCTCGCGCCCGCCTCCGACCACCTCCACGTCGCCGGGAACCACCACCATCCTGGCCGGTCCTGCAACCACCACCGGCTCCTCTCTCGACATAGACGCCGAGGTGGACGTCCCCGATGGCGAGGGACCGTTCCCGGCGGTGGTGCTGGTGCACGGGGGCGGGTGGGTAGCAGGAGGGCCTGGAGTGATGCGACCGCTGGCCAACCATCTCCTCGACAACGGCTTCATCACCGTCAACACCCGTTATCGACTGACCACCCGGGACCGCCCCGGGTTCCCCGAGGCGGTGGACGATCTGGCTTGTGCGGTGCGCTTTGCGTCCGCCCACCCCGCGTCCGACGGCTCGGTGACGGTGGTCGGTCACTCCGCTGGAGCCCACCTCGGGGCGATACTGGCCCTCACCGGCGACGAGTATGGCCAAGACTGCGCGGTTGCGGGCAGCGGTCTCCCCAACAAGTTCGTCGGTCTCGCCGGCCTCTACGACGTCAGCCGGCTCGGCACGGCGATGGCCGCCTTCTTCGGGGCGGGGCCGAGCACCGACCCCGAGGCGTGGCGAAGGGGCAATCCCCAGCTTCTCACCGATCAGAACCCCGGGCTCGAGGCACTGATCATGTACGGAGAGCTCGACGGGTTCGTCGACGACCGGTTCGCCCAAGAGTTCCACGACGCCCTCCTCGACTCGGGTGGAGACGTCCTCCTGGAATTGGTCGAAGGCGCCAGACACAACGACATGCACCACCCCGACCTGGTGGGCGATCTGATCGTGACCTGGCTGCGGCGGTAGGGTCTTCCCATGGAGTTGCTGCGATGGATGGGGCTCATGTACGCCCGGTTCGTCGCGGTGTCGGTGACCGTCCTCAGCGCGTGGATCTTCGTGGTGAACCTGTTCGAGCTTCGGGGCCCCGGATGGGCGCTGGCCTGGATCCTCTCCTCCGGCCTGGTTGGGGCGGTCGGGGGTCTCGCCTACCTGCTCAGCCTCGACGGACCGGTGCGATTTCACACCCGGCCCACCGCATCGGTGGCTGGGTCGCGATGCTGGCGGCGGTGATGCTGCCCACCTCGCTGACTCCCATCCTGATCCCTCTGGTGGTCCTCCTGATCCCGACGTTGTTCGGGTCCCCGGCCAAGAAGGAACCGGAGGACGCGGTCACATCCTGGTGATGTCCCGGGGCGCCAGGCGCGGGCCGAACCTGGGCTCATGGCCCAGGGTGTGGAGCAGCCGGATGACCCGCCCTCGATGCGGTCGAAACGGCTCGAGGAGCGCAAGCATCTCCTCATCGCTCCCCCGAGCCCTCCCGGTCAGGTGAAAGACCACCGAGTGCTTGTAGTGAAAGTCCCCAACGGCCACCTGGTCCGGGTCGCCATGTGACACCTCGATGGTCTTGGCGGTGGTCCAGAGGCCCACGCCCGGAAGTGACAAGAGCGCGGCTTTCGCATCGGCGGAGGGGAGCGAGGCCAGCCCCCCGATCTGGTCGGCCCGGCTCGCCACGTGGCGAAGCAGGTCCGCCCTGCGTTTCTCGAGATGGAGACGGTGGTATGCGTGATAGGGGGCGGCCGCCATGCGGACCGGATCGGGTGGGAGGAAGAGCCCGCCGTTGAGCCCCGGTGCCGGCTCGGCGAAGGCTCGGTACAGCCCACGCATCGCCGCACTCGCCTCCCGGCCGGTGACCTTCTGGGCGCAGATGGTGGCCACCAGCACGTCGAAGACCAGACCGGTCCGCCCGAACCGCGCACCGCCATGGGTGCGGTGCAACTCGGACACCACCGGGTCGGTCGGCGAGAACTTCGAAGGGTCGTCGTCGAGGCCACCGATCGACCCGAGTCGGTCGAGGAGCCAGCGGGCCCCCTCTCCCCAGGCCTCCCCGATCAGGTCTGGTCTGGTTCGGGTGATGCGGAGGGACCCGGGGCCCTCCGGCGTGCGGGCCGCCAGCCACCACCCGTCGTCGGCGAACCTGCCGTGCAGCGGCCGTAGGGTTGATCGCAGGTCGAGGTCGCCTTCGATGGGCACCGAGCGTTTGGCCACCGACCCATCTTTGTCGGGCTCGACGGACTAGGGGACGCCCAGGATCGTCCCGATGGCTTGAGGAGTACACCCCACCGAAGGAGTAGCAACCCGATCATTGCAGAGCCGGTGGTCTCCGCTGAGATTTTTTTTCGCTTCGGCCGCCTGGAGGGCATTTCTGTCGGTGGTCGCCCTTATGTTGGGGTCATGGAGTGGGAGAGGTTGTCGACCGACAGCATCGAACAGCAACTGGTCGAAGACGAGCGTCTCATCGCCCGGCTTCGTGGCAGACAGATGACAGCCCTGACCGAGTTGGACACCCGTCAGGTGGCCACCGCCGATGGATCACGTTCGCTGTCTGAATGGGCCGCCGCCCGGCTCAATCTCGAGAGAGGCCGAGTCGCGCACGGCTGCTGATCGCTTCCTGGTGATGCAGCCGTCGTTGGACAAGTCGTGGTGGAAGCTGTGGGGCGGCCTCGACGGCCACTCCGGCGCACTGGTCGACAAGGTGCTCACCGAGGCAGCCGACCACCTGCCCGCAGTCGACGGGTTGTCGGCCGATTCGTCGTGGCGGCGGGCCACCGCCCTGGTGGAGAGTCTGGTCTCCGACGACCCGCCGCCGGCGCAGGTCACCGTGATAGTCGACGCCAAGGAGGCGGCGGCTTCAGACGGGCCAAGCCGGGGTCTTCCTCGAGCCTGGCGCCCGAGTGGTCCGGGAGGCGTTGCAGGCGTGATGCGATCGCAGAAGTCACCGCTCGCGACGGTGAGGGTCGATTCATGGACTACGGACGCAAACAGCGGATCGTGCCTCCTGCCCTGAAGCGGGCGCTGTTGGCGGAGGCGGGGTTCACCTGCGCCGCCGACGGGTGCACGTCGCGCCGTCGCCTCCAGATCCACCATCTGAAGCACTGGGCCAACGGCGGCGAGACCAACCGGCACCAGCTCGTCGTCCTCTGCTGGTTCCACCACCAGGTCGTCGTCCACGAACGAGGATTCGAAGTCGTATTCCGTCCCGACCGAGGCGGCTCCACTTCCCTGGCGTGCGCAGGCGAATCAGCCAACGTCTCGAAGGTGAGGCAGCAGGGTTGCGGCCTGTTTGGCCTGCGTCTCGGCAGTGCCGCCCATCACGATCAGGATGATGTCGTCGGCACCGACCTGGGCGTATCCCTCTACCAGCGGCAGGGCGTCGGCTGGCTCCTCCGGAAGCCGGACCTGGACGGTCCGTCGAATCTCCGCCGGATCGCGTCCGACATCGGCACAGTGTTGGTCGAGGACACGAGATGACCTCGCCAACTCGGCCGGCGTGCCCCCGGGCATGTTCCAGACGTCGGCGTACCGGGCCACAATTCGCAGGGTCCGCTTGGGTCCGCTCCCGCCGATCCAAATCGGCGGATACGGTCGCTGCACGGGCTTAGGCTCGGCTATCGCCTTCTCGAGTTGGTAATGCGCTCCAGCGAACGTGGTGGTGGGCGCGGTCCACAGAGAGGTGATGATCTGACAGGCGTCCTCCAGACGATCCAGCCGTTCCCCGACGGTCCCGAACTCGAGCCCCAGCATCCTGTGCTCGTTCTCCGCCCACGCCGCTCCGAGCCCAAACTCCAAGCGGCCGTGCGAGATGTGATCCAATGTCACGGCCATCTTGGCCAGCACTGCGGGATGACGGTATGTGTTACCGGTGACCATGCACCCGATCCGTGTGTGGGTCGTCCCCTCGGCCATCGCGGCGAGCAGGGTCCAAGCCTCGAAGATGTCTCCGGCGGGATCTTCGCCCAGCGCGGCGAAGTGATCCATATTCCAGCAATGGTCGAAACCCTCGTCATCCGCAATCCGCCAGACCGCCCGGTGTTCGTCGATGGTCGCCTTCTGACTTAGCTTCAGTCCAAATCGCATCTGCCGCTCGGTTTCACAGGCCCACCCTACGTAACGCGCGCCTCGCCGAGCATGGCGACCACCAGATCTCGAGTGAAAGCGTTCAGAATCGCCTGGGGAAGACCGGCTGACGAAGAGTGATACGACCGACACACCTCTGGCGGGCCAACAGGCCGGGCCGGCAGTCGTCTGACTAGCTTCCCGCTGCCATGGCCCTGTTCACCGGTCGGCTTCGGCTCGCCGAGCTCCTGGCGTCGCTCTCCCTGGCCACCGATCTGGCAACGGGCACCCCGCTGGGGCATGGTCTGCGCACCTGTCTGCTCGCGGTCCGGGTGGCCGGAGAGATGGGCCTCGGGCCCGAGCAGGTTCGTTCGGTCCACCAGGTGTCACTGCTCCGCTTCCTCGGTTGCACCGGGGAGGTGTCAGAGTTGGCCCGGGTCGTGGGCGGGGACGAGCTGTCGTTCAATTTCGCGATGGCGCACGTGCTCAACGGGGATCCCGTCGAGTCGCTCAAGGCGACGGTGAGAGCGGTGGGGCCCGGGAAGCCGCCACTGAGAAAGGCCGCGCTCCTCCTTGGAGCCCTCTCAGACCGGGACGGGGCCACCCGCACCCTGAGCGCTCATTGCGAGGTGGCCGCGATGCTGGCCTCGCGTCTAGGCCTGGGAGAGCCGGTCATCGGCGCCCTCCAGCATGCCTATGAGCGTTGGGACGGCAAGGGGCTCCCCAACGGCACGGCGGGGGAGGCCATCCCCCTCGAGATCAGGATCTCATCGGTGGCCCGAGACATCGATCTCGCGGTGCACGGGAACCGGGACCCGATGGTTCTGCTCAACCAACGCCGGGGAAAGGCGTACGACCCGAGGGTGGTGGACGCCTTCGACGGCATACGCCACCACTGGAGCGGGGAGGCAGATTGGGAGGAGCTCTTGGAGAGCGAGCCGGACCCGGTATCCCAGGTGGATGATCTCGATCATGCCCTGACCGTGCTGGCCGACTTCGTCGATCTCAAGTCACCCTGGACCCGGGGCCATTCCCGTCGGGTGGCCGACCTGGCCAAGACGGCAGCGCACCAGGCGGGGCTGGGGCTGGAGGGGGCCAATCGCCTGCACCGGGCGGGGCTCGTCCACGATCTGGGGCGTGTCGGTGTGGAGAACGGGATCTGGGACAAGCCGGGCCCGCTGTCGGTGGACGAGTGGGAGAAGGTGATGCTTCATCCCTATCTGACGGATCGAGTCCTTTCCCGCTGCCCGGCGTTACAGCCGCTGGGCGAGCTCGCCTCGAGACACCACGAGCGACTCGACGGCTCGGGATACCACCGTCAGGTCGGCGCTGATCACCTGTCGGTGGGAGACAACATCCTGGCCGCAGCCGACACCCTGGTGGCGCTGACCTCTGACCGGCCACATCGGGGCGCGGTGTCTCTCGATGGGGCAGTCGAGGCGATGAGGGACGACCGTGACGCGGGCCGTCTCGACTCGGATGCGGTGGCTTGGGTGGTCGCCGCGGCAGGAGGTGAGCTGGAGCGACCCGCCCCCCGCAATCCCGATGGGCTCACCGATCGCGAGGTCGAGGTGCTCCGACTCATCGCGAGAGAGCACACCAACCGCCGGATCGCCGAGCGGCTCTACATATCGCCCAAGACGGTGGGCCGTCATGTCGAGAACATCTACTCCAAGATCGGGGTCTCCACCCGGGCGGGCGCATCGGTCTATGCCATGGAGCACCGACTCGTCGGGTGATCGGGGTCGGCAAATGGGGCGTTTGCCCGATGCGTGACGGTGTGTCGAAGGCGATAGTCGAACGAAACCACAGAGGAGAGCCCTTTGACCGGTCCCCTGCGACCACCCGGAGCATTCACCCTCGGTGCCTTCGCCGGCGCCGTCCTCCTCGGGGGCGGTAACTTCGTTGCGGTCAGGTTCAGCAATGGCGAGCTCCCGCCCTTCTGGGGTGCCGGGCTGCGCTTCTCGCTGGCTGCGATCGTGTTCGTGCTGATCGCCCTGGTCTTGGGTCTCGAACGGCCGAGGGGGCGACAACTGGTGCTCACGGGTCTATACGGTCTGTTCACCGTCACCCTCTCCTACGCCCTCATGTACTGGGCCCTGGTTCGGGTCAGTGCCGGGATGACCGCGGTGTTGCTCGCCATAGTCCCCTTGGTGGCCCCTCTCCTGGCATGGGCGCAGGGTCTGGAACGTCTCAATAGGCGAACCGTCATTGGTGCGCTGCTGGCATTGGGAGGGATCGTCTGGATGACGGTCGGCCCCAATGGGCTGGCCCTGCCCCTCGGTGGCCTGCTCGCCGTCCTGGCCGCCTCCCTCACCATCGGCCAGAGCGTCATCTTCGGCAAGCGTGTCTCCGGCAACCACCCGGTGATGACCAACGCGGTGGGCATGTCATTGGGGGCGCCGCTCTTGCTCTTGCTGTCAGGGCTGGCCGGTGAGCGGTGGGCGGTGCCCCGGCAGCCCGAGGTGGTGCTGTCGGTGCTGTATCTGGTGCTCCTCGGGTCTGTGGGGATGTTCGTGCTGATGCTGCTGGTGGTGCGTCGCTGGTCGGTGGCGGTGACCTCGTACACCTTTGTTCTGTTCCCCGTGGTCACCATGCTGGTCGAGGCCTGGCTGCTCGATGAGCCCTTGACGGGCCGGGGCATCACCGGCGCGCTCGTGGTGATGACCGGAGTGTGGTTCGGCGCACTGAAGAGCTCCGACCCGGCTCGACCCGGATCGTCGTCACCGGTGCCAAGCCCTCAGATGACTTCGCGCAACTCGCCGTCGACGTAGAGCTCGTCGACCACGCCGACTATGACAGCGCGAATTGCACCGGTCTCGAGACCGAGGATCTGACGGGCCGAGTTCCCCTCGTCGAGGATCAGGACGGTCTCGCCCATCCCGGCGTCGACCACGTCGATGCAGATGGTGTACCCATCCGGCTCACCTGCGACGTCCTGCACATCGCACAGGAGGAGCCGATGCTCGTCGAGAAGGGGGATGTTGATCGTCGACACCACCGTCCCGACCACATTGCCCACCTTCACGTCTCGACTCCGAGCGTCACCTCGTCGACGATCCCGACGACGGCGTGGTCAACGGGCACAAAGCGCACCGGCAGGGCCTCGGCGGCCTCTCGCGAGCTGACGAAATAGACCAGCTCGCCCGGTCCGGCCATCTGCACCGCGTCGGCAGCCACCACGGTCCCTCCCACCGGTTCCTGTCTCTTGTCCAGGGGCTGGATCACCAAGAAGCGGACCCCCTCGAGGCCCTCGGCCTTCTCGGTGGCGACCACGCTCCCCAGGACCCGTGCCAGCTGCATTCAGCTCTCCACGCGCTTTATGAAGCGAAGCTCGGCGCCGAGGTTGTCAGCCATCTCGTCGTGGAGCTGGGCGATGACGTCTGACCTCACTAGCGTCCGGTGAGGAGCCACCCGCTCCACTGCCGCCTCCACCGCAGCCTCCACCTCGGCAACCACGCCCGAGAAGAGCACATATCCCTTCCCCCCCAAACCATCGGCCAGCCGCACCGAGGAGACCTCCACGTCGGCGGCTTTGACCCCGGCATCGGCCGCGTCGATCACCGCAGCCACCGTGGTGGTCTCCACGACCCCGAGTGCCTCCTCCCGCAACGTCGCCGCCCGGGCGCCACCGACGATGGCGGCTGACACGTCCGGGTGTATGTCGGGGAGGAAAACCGAGTCGGTCAGCCGGCTGCCTCCGATGTCGATGCCGGTAGCAAGAGCGATCTCCACGCTGGCGGTGTCACCCGTCACCAGCACCAGGTAGTTGCCCGGATGAACCGTCCCCGCATAGATCGAGCCGA
Organism: Acidimicrobiia bacterium; assembly: GCA_035512955.1. GTDB lineage: Bacteria > Actinomycetota > Acidimicrobiia > Spongiisociales > ZC4RG35 > JANQRA01. The sequence continues at coordinate 112,630 of DATKCZ010000005.1, read as the reverse complement.
TCGGGGAGGTCTTGACCATGGCATCACCCGCCACTATCCCGGCGCTGATCGAGTCGAACTCGAGTAGGGCGATGGCGGGGTCAGACAATGCGAAGAGCCCCCACCACGCTGATCCGCCGCACCCGGGAGAAGTGGCGGGGGCGGGTCATGCCCTCACCCGTGGGGCTGGCGATCGAGAACGAGGTGAACCCCTCGCCGCCCTCGCCGAGACCGCTGTAGTTGGGACCGTTGGCGACGAAGATGCTGCAGTTCATCGCCCGGGCCATCCGGGTGATGGTGTCGACATTGGTGCTGTGGATCGAAGCCGTGTGACGGAACCCGTGCTCCGACTTGACCGCCAGGTCGATGGCGTCGTCGACGTTCTGCACCCTGACCACCGGCATGACCGGCATCATCTGCTCGGTCCACACCAGGTTGTGCTCACGGGGTACCTCGGCCACCACCAGCCTCACGTCGTGGTCGACGGTGACCCCGATCTCGGACAGGATCCTCTGGGCGCTCTTCCCGATCCACTCCGGGTTGATCATCCCCGGCTTGTTGGGCGGCCCCATCTCCCGGAAGATCACCCGCTCGAGACGCTTCAGCTCGTGTTCCTTCAATCGGTAGGAGCCGTTGGACATCATCGATTGCACCAGCCGATCGGCCACCGTGTCGACGACGATCGTGGTCTTCTCGTCGGTGCAGATCACGTTGTTGTCGAAGGAAGCACCGAGGAATATGTCACGGCCCGCCGCTTCGACATCCGCGGTTTGGTCGACGACCGCTGGTGGGTTGCCCGGCCCGGCGGTGATCGCCTTCTTGCTGGTCTTCAACGCCTCCTTGACCACTCCCGGGCCCCCGGTGACCAGCAGGACCCTCACGTCGGGATGGTGCATCACCTCCCGCGCCGTCTCCAGTGTCGGTTGGGGTGTGGCGGTGATCAGGTCCTGTGGCCCCCCGGCGGAGACGATCGCCCGGTTGAGGAGCTTGATGTTCTCCACCGAGACCATCGCGGCGTTGGGATGGACATTGAAGATCGCGGCGTTGCCCGCCGAGACGATCGAGATCGAGTTGTTGATGATGGTCGAAGTCGGGTTGGTGGTGGGGGTGATCGAAGCGATGACCCCGTATGGGGCGTACTCGGTGACCATCATCCCGGAGTCCCCGGTGACCACATGGGGCTCGAGGTCTTCAGGGCCTGGGGTCTTCGTCGTGACCAGACGGTTCTTCACCACCTTGTCCTCGGCCCGGCCGATCCCGGTCTCCTCGGCGGCCATGTACGCCAATCGCTCTCCCTCGCGCAGCATGGCGGCCCGCATGCTGCCGACGATCGTCTTGCGGGCCTCCAAGCCCATCTCCCGATAGTCCATGAAGGCCCGGCGGGCGGCCTTGACCGCCTCCTCGATAGTGAGATGGATGCCGTCTCCCAGCTCGATCTCGGAGACCGCGAGCTCGTCTCCGGCTCGCAGGGTGGGACCGGCGCGCGCCGCGAACTCGGCGGCGGCCACCCGCCCCTTCACCCGATCGATGATGGCGCGGATCTCCGACTCGCTCAGCCGTGACCTATCCAGAGCGCTCCTCCTCGCCCTTGTGGTACCTCACCTCGCCGCCGACGTCCCAGGAGTCCACGATCGCCATGATGACCGCATCACAGGGACGGTCCCTGGTCATCTCGGTCTGGCGCGCCGAGCTGCCCGACGCGTAGAGGACGACCTCACCCACACCCGCCCCAACGGCGTCGACGGCCACCACGTACGAGCCGGTCTCCTGATTGGCCTCGTCGATCTGTTTCACCACCAGGAACTTCATCCCCTCCATCAGGGCTTCTTTGCGACTGGCGACGAGCGTCCCTGAGACCCTGCCTAACTGCATTGGTGGGGGCGCACCTAACCGAGGTCTTCCTGAGCCTGTTCCTGACGGCCGAGGGGCAGGGCGAGATCCACATTGACATGTGGACGTGCGATGACATGTGTCGCCGTGACCTCGCCGACCTTCTCGGCGCCGCGGACACCGGCGTCGACTGCGGCCTTGACCGCGGCCACGTCACCGCGGACCACGGCGGTCACGTACCCGCCACCCGTCTTCTCCATGCTCACCAGCTCCACCTTGGCCGCCTTGACCATGGCGTCCGCAGCCTCGACCATCGCCGGGAAGCTGCGGGCTTCGATCATTCCAAGAGCTTCAGCCATGAAGCTCCTCCTTTCGTTCGTTCTCCATGGGAACAGTTACCTACGTTTGACCGGAATCCCGGCCGGTCAAGCCCTCGAGCGCGGCCACCGCCGCCTGCCACCCGACATCGATATCGCGCTCTTCGCCGCCGAGATAGATCCGACCCATCGAGCCGAAGCTGCGCACCTCGAGCACATTGATCTCGGCGGCCTTCTCTGCCTCGTTGGCCGCCAGCGAGGCATACGCCGCCGGTTCGCACTCGAGCACGTAGAGGGTCTGTCCGGGGATGATCATCTGGCCGTGCCTGGTCCGGTTGATGAGCTGGGCATGGTGGTCGTCGATGCGGCGGATTATCTGGGAGCTGAGAATGCGCGGCTTCATGCGCTCGTCCTCGGTGTGCTCGATCGCCTCGAGGATGGCCTCTCCCGCCGCCCGCGTCTCGGCCTGATCGGGTGAGTGCACCTCGAGCACCCCGTAGTACCGCTCGATTATCTGCAGACCGGGCTTGACCGTGGTCGCCTTGAGAGCGACGTCGGAGAGCCGGTTGATCTCGATCCCCGGGGCGACCTCCACCCAGAGCGAGGCGTCACCGGCCAGAGGGAGGAATCCCTGTGCGACCGTTCCCAGGAAAGCTGCATATTGGGGTTGCAGACTGTCCAGGAAGGCGTAGGACCTGAGCTCAATACCTTTCGTCACTGTCTCCTCCGTCGGTTCCGCTGACGATCTGAACACCGGCCGAGGCGCCGATCCTGGTGGCGCCTGCTGCGATCATGTCCTCGGCGTCGTGGGCCGTCCGCACCCCGCCCGATGCCTTGACGCCCATCTCCGGGCCCACCGTCTCACGCATCAGGGCCACGTCATAGACGGTGGCGCCTCCGGGGCCGAATCCTGTCGATGTCTTGACGAAATCCGCCTTGGCCCGCTTGGCCAGGGCCGAGGCGATCACCTTCTCCTCGTCTGTGAGCAGTGCCGTCTCCAGGATCACCTTGCAGACCGCACCGACCTCGTGGGAGGCATCGACCACCCTGGCGATGTCGTTGTAGACCACGTCGTGGTCTCCCGACTTGAGCGCCCCGACATTGATCACCATGTCGATCTCACGGGCACCGTCGCGCAACGCCTTGCGAGCCTCCATCGCCTTGACCTCGGTGGTGGTGGCTCCGAGGGGGAAGCCGATCACGGTGCAGACCGGGACGGAGGTGCCCCTCAAGTCGTTGGCGGCGCGTTTCACCCAAGTGGGGTTGATGCACACCGAGGCGAACCCGTACTGGTCCGCCTCGGAGCAGAGCCGATCGATGTCCTCGGCGGTGGCGTCGGCATTGAGCAGGGTGTGATCGATGTATTGGGCGAGGTCGATGGGCACATCGGCAGCCTCGCCATGGAAGGCGACCCGGTCGGCGCCGTTGGCCACCACCTCACGCACCGTCTCCCCGGTCTCTGCCATGTCGAACCGGCTTGACAGGGAGGCGAGCACCTCACGTGTGATCGCCTCGACGAGAGCCTCCCTGTTCATGTGCTCGTCTTCATTCGGACCTCGAGTATTGCTGGTCGAGCGCGTCGATCTTGGCAACGCGAAGGGCGTGGCGGCCCCCTGCCCACTCGGTGGACAGCCACTCTTCGACGATCTGCCACGCTAGCCCTTCGCCGATGAGACCGGCGCCGAGGGTCAAGACGTTGGCGTGGTTGTGCTCCCGGCTGTTGCGGGCCGAGGACAGGTCGTAGCACGAGGCGGCCCTGACCCCGGCCACCTTGTTGGCAACCATGGCCGAGCCGATCCCGGCACCGTCGATGACGATCCCCCATCGACACTCTCCGGAGGCCACTTTGCGGGCCACGGCGTGGGCGAAATCGGGGTAGTCGACGGCCTCGTGTGAGTCGGTGCCACAGTCGAAGACCTCCCACCCTGCCTCCCTCAACTTGAAGGCGATCCGCTCCTTGAGCGGGAAGCCGCCGTGGTCGGCGCCGATTGCGATCCCCTCGCTTCCCGGCTCCGCCTCACCGGACACGGCGGGGTCGTAGCCGGCGGTCTCGCCTCCGTCATGTCCACCGGAGTCGACGACATCGTCCAGGATACGCTCGACCAGGGCGCGGACTTCCTCCTCGGACGGGAGGTCTCGCGGTTGCGGGGGTGACATCGAAGGACGCATCCTAGGAAGGCCGACGCCCCCACCGGCGACACCCTTATGATGCGAGCGTGGCGAGCCCAGATCCAGCCTTTCTGTGGGAGACCGAGGTCCTCCGCTCTTCGAGAGACCACTCGTCGGGCGACGCCAGGCCCCGCCCCAGAGTGGCCCACGATGCCGGGGACTGGCTCACCCTGAGAGAGGCGAGCGAGATCACCGGGGTCCCCACCTCGACGATCCGCAAGTGGGCGCGGCACAAGAACATCCCGAGCTTCCTCGAGCAGAACTCCGATGGCTACCTGCGAATCGTCTCCATGAGCGGCATCAAGCGGTGGACCGACGAGATCGGCAGGGAGATGGCCTCGCTCACCCCCGACAAGGGGCCGCGGGGAGAACTTCCCCAACCGGCCGGGGAGGTCGAGCTGACCGCCGAAGACGAGCCACGCATCCCGGAGGGCTCGATGCTGGTCCCACTGGACGCCTGGAACCGGATGCTCAACCAGTTGGGAAACCTCCACGAGGCCGGTCAAGCCCTGGCCGAGGCGAGAGAACGCGCCGCCAAGGCCGAGACCGAGGCCCACTTTCTCAAAGAGCGCCTCGGTGAGCTGCGCGACGAGCTCGAACAGGTACGGGCGGCACCTGATGTCGACCCGCGGCTCGACCAGATGAGGCCCTCCGGGACCGGTGCGGTCTCCCTGACCAGGAAGATCTACCGGAGCTGGCGACAGAGACGCCGGGGGTGAGCCCTAGGGGCCGCTCGAGTCGGTGAGCCGATAGCTGATGTCCTGTGAGATGCCCATGTCCATCTCCAGGCCGACCAGCTCGCCCGTCGCCTCATCGGGAACATTCATGTCCATCACCATGTGAGTCGAATTGGAGAACTCGGCCTGACGGGAGACGCCGGCGTCGTGGTCGAACCAGGTCGTCATCTCACTCACCGTCTCATCGACCGAGAAGGCGAATCGGATCTCGTCGGCGATGGCGTCGATCTCGGCCCTCTCCTCCTCGCTCGCTTCCTCGGGCATGAAGGCGGACATGAGCCCGAGAAGCAATTCGGCCAGGTCGAATTCGATCGGGGACGTGGTGGTGGTGGTCTCGATGATGAAGACCTCGGCCCCGTCGACGGAGTCGGTGCCCACGACCTCGCTCTCGATCAGGGTCGTGATCGGATCGTCATCGGGCAGTGTGGGAGTCTCGATGGTCTCCGACCAGGTGTCACCGACGGTCACCTCCTCGTCGCTGAGCGGTGGCCCGACGAACTGGCCGGCGCCCCCGGCGGCGCCGATCTGGCCAAGCATGTCGAGACCGCCCAGCCCTCCGAGCCCGCCGAGGAAGTCCTCCCCGAGCGCTTCGTCTTCAGGGATCACATTGCCTTGCTCATCGACGATCACCGTCACGTCGATCGGGTCCAACTCGGCGATGTCGGGGATCTCCGCCTCCTCCACCGGCTCTCCGTCGATCGTCCCGGAGAACTCGAGATTCGAGAAGTCCCCGGTGATGTTCACTTCGAAGGTCCCCGGCTCGGGGCCCTCGGAAATGGTGTGGGTGAGCGTCGAGGTCCCGGATATCTGCAACGACATCTGTGCGGGAATCTCGTCTTCTCCCATGGCGGTCGGGTCACCACTCGTCATGAGGTCTATCGCCTGGTCCATGTCCACCTCATAGGAAAAGGAGGTGCCCGGCTCGAGCCCGTAGGAGAGCACCACAGCCTCCGGCGCCGGCTCGGCGAGCGTGGAGGTGGTCGAGTCCGGTGAGGTGGTATCGGTGGTCCCGCCACCGCAGGCGGCGGCCAGGAGGGCGAGAACGGCCAGAAGGCTGAAAGTGGGGATCCGCATGACACTCAGGTTATCGGCCCATGGGAATAGTTCGTTGAGGGCGTGGTTAGCCTGCGCCGATGAGTCCGTGGACCCCACTCGTAGGCGCCACGCTCGGGTGGGCGGCCTCGGCCGTGCTCACCCGGGCCATCCTGGTGCGGGGGGTGAGCACCTGGACCCTCATCCCGATTCGCATGGTGATCGCCCTGGCCACCCTGGCAGCCGTCATGGTCATCACGAGACGCTTCTGGACCACCAGCCCCGACGCCTGGAGGCGGGGTCTGGTCCTGGGCACCGTCGCCATGGCCTTCCCGATGGTGTTCATGACCCTGGCCATCGAGGACCTGCCGGTGACCCTGGGGAGCCTCCTCATCGCTCTGGTCCCCCTTTCGACGATCGCCGCCGCCCACTTCCTCGTCGACGGCGAGCGATTCCAGGTGAGGGCCCTTCCCGGCCTCCTGCTCGCCCTCGCCGGGTCGGCATTGCTGGTCGGAGTGGGTGGCACCACCGTCGCTGGTGTCGGCAATCTGTGGCGCGGAGTGCTCTTCATCATGGCCGGTGTGGTCCTCGCCGGGGTGGGCGGTGCGCTGAGCAGGCGCTTTGCCCTGGAGATGCCCAGCGAGCGTCTCATCCTGCCCCAGTTCACGGTGAACACCGTGGTCGTGGTGGTGCTGCTCCCCCTGTTGTTCCCGGTCGACATGACGTCGGTGGACGGTGTGAGCTGGCTGTTGATCGCCGGGGTGGGCACCGTAGGCACCACACTCGCCTTCGCCGCCTTCCTCACCGCGGCCGGGGTCAACCCCGCCTCGAGACTCGCCCTCACCGGTTATGCGATCCCGGTCCTGGCGGTGGTCCTGGCTGTGATCTTCCTCGGCGAGACGGTGACCCCTGCCATCGCCGCGGGTGCGGTGCTGATCGTCGCCGGCGTCGTCATCGCCGAACGTGCCACCCAGCACGTCCACCAACCCGGCATCGCCACCTCGACGTGAAACTCCCGCCAATTGCGGCGGTGGTGACGCCGAACCGGATCGGCCTCGAGCCCGGTCACCGTTACGCTCCCTGACCAAATGACCCGTCGCATCCTCGTCGCCGTCGCATGGCCCTACGCCTCGGGCCCGCTGCACTTGGGACAGCTCGGTGGCGCCTACCTCCCACCCGACATCTTCGCCCGGTACCACCGTCTGGTGGGCAACGACGTTCTCATGGTCTCGGGCTCGGATGCCAACGGGACTCCGATCACGGTGAAGGCCGAGGAGATGGGGATCACGCCACGCGAGGTGGTCGACACGTATCACCCGGTGAACGTCGGCTACTGGGAGCAGCTCGGAATCAGTTTCGACCTCTTCACCACCACTATGACCGAGAACCACCATCGGGTGACCCAGGACTTCTTCATCCGACTGCTCGAGAACGGCTACCTGGTCAAGGGATCCTCGAAGCAGTTCTACGATCCCGAGGCGGAGCGTTTCCTCCCCGATCGCTATGTCGAAGGCGAGTGCCCTCACTGTGGATACCCGGACGCCAGGGGAGACCAGTGTGACAACTGCGGGCGAACGCTCGACCCGAGCGACCTGATCAAGCCCCGCTCCCGGCTCAGCGGTGCGACCCCGGTTCTCAGGGAAACCGAGCACTACTTCCTCGACCTGCCCGCCTTCGCCGATCGGCTGCGGGAATGGCTGGAAGGTAAGACAACCTGGCGCAAACACGTCAAGAACTGGGCCCTCGGGATGATCGAGGACGTGCCGAGGCGCGCTATCACCCGTGACATCGACTGGGGGGTCGATGTGCCCGTCGACGATCTGGGGCCGGGCAAGAAGATCTATGTGTGGTTCGACGCCGTGATCGGCTACCTCTCGGCAGCCATCGAGTGGGCGTCATACACCGACGACCCCGACCAATGGGAGCGATGGTGGAAGGACCCCGAGGCGGAGTCGTACTACTTCATCGGGAAGGACAACATCCCCTTCCACGCCGTGATCTGGCCGGCGATGCTCATGGGCCGGGGAGACCTCAATCTGCCCACTGACATCCCCGCCAACCAGTTCATCACCTTCAAGGGATCCAAGGCGTCGAAGTCGAAAGGGGTCGGACGATCGGTCGGGTGGTACACCGAGCGGCTCGAGCCGGACGCGCTCAGATACGCCATCGCCTCGATACTCCCCGAGCAAGACGACACCGACCTCTCCGACGACGAGATCATCCGCCGGGTCAACGAGGAGCTGGTCGCCACCTGGGGCAACCTGGTGAACCGAGTCCTCTCCATGACCGCCCGCGACTTCGGGGGCAAGGTGCCCGAGCCGGGCGAGCTGATCGATGCCGACCGGGGGATCCTCGACCTCGGGGCGCGCACCCTCGACGCGGTAGCAGACCACATAGAAAAGGTGGAGTTGCGGGCGGGATTACGCACCGCCATGGATGCCGCCGGCGAGGTCAATGCCTACCTGAACGCCACCGAGCCGTGGAAGGCTTCCAAGGAAGACCCGGTGCGGGCGGCCACCATCCTCTGGGTGGCCGTCCAGGCGATTGCCTCCCTGCGGGTGGCCCTCTACCCCTATCTACCCCATGCCAGCGTGGTCATCGGCGAGATGCTGGGCGTCGGCCCCGAAGTGCTCGCCTGGTCTGCTCCGGAGATCCGAGGAGGCACCCAGCTCGGTGACATCGCCCCGGTGTTCGCCAAGCTCGACGACGACGCCCTCGACTGAGACGTCTGAGCTCCGACTACGAGGGTGGGTAGACCCCCATCTCCTTGGCCTTGGCGGTCTGCCAGAAAATGTCGGCGATCTCGTCGATGAGATCGATCAGCTTCTGGCCCTCGGCAGGGTCGGCCGACTTCTTGGCCTCACCGGCCTGGTGGATGGCCCGCCAGAACAGGTCGTCGAGGTTGGAGAACTCTTTGCGGTGATCGGCGCTGAAGAAGTCGGCCCACAACACCATCAGGTGGTGCTTGACCAACTCGGCCCGCTCCTCCTTGAGGAGAACGCAACGGGCACGGAACACCTCGTCATCCGAACCCTGGTACTTCTCGGCGATCTTCAGCACCGACAGCGCCTCGATCTTGGCCTGGGCGGGGTCGTAGACGCCGCAGTAGAGGTCGCAATGGGCGTGTGCCTCGGTTATCTGTCGCATATGACTCCTCTCTTGGTCTCTTCGCGTCCGACCATACTCCCGGGCCACCCATGAAGATGAAGCGCTTTCGGGTGGCTGGACATTCGATGACACCCACACTCCAGCCCGGCCAGGAGGTCGTCGCGGTCAATACCCGCCGCCCCATCCCCGGAAACCTCGTCGTGTTCGAGCACCCCGCCCGCCCCGGGTTCTGGCTGATCAAGCGTCTGGGGGACGAGACCGGCTGGGTGGTGTCGGACAACCCCGAGGTGGGTGACACCGACTCCCGCACCCTGGGCCGCATCCCGACGGAGCAGATGATGCCGGTGGTCAGCCATCTCGACGCGGAGACCTTTGCCGCGGCCACCGGGCTCCTCGCCGCCGAGGACGAGCACATCGCACGTCTGGTCGACCGATGGGGGATCCCCGACTTCTGGCACCGGCAGCCCGGGTTTCGGACTCTGGTCCTGTTGATCCTGGAGCAGCAGGTCTCCCTTGAGTCCGGCGCCGCCATGTATCGGCGTCTCGTCGGTCTCCTCGGGGAGGTGTCACCCCGATGGCTCATCGCCGCCGGGCCCGACAGACTGCGCGCCATCGGTGTCACCAGGCAGAAGACCGTTTACCTCCTCGAGCTGGCTGGTCGGATCGCGACGGGTGAGATAGACCTCGAATCACTCGAGACCGACCCGATGGAGAGGGCCAGGGACACCTTGATCTCGATCAAGGGGATCGGTCCGTGGACCGCCGACGCCTACCTGCTCTCGGCTCTGCGACGCCCCGACATGTGGCCGGTCGGCGACCGGGCGCTGCAGGTCGGGGCGGGGGCCGCCCTCGGGATGACCGAGACGCCCAACGAGGCGCAGCTCGAGATAATCGGCGAGCCGTGGCGCCCGGTGCGAGCGGCCGCGGCCCGGCTGATATGGCATGCCTACCTGTCTGAGCGAGGACGTGTCGAGCCTCCCGACCCAACACTGGCACACCACCCTGACGCCGACGCGTAGAGTCGTCGGGGCCATGACCGAATTCATCGTGAACATGGAGAACCGCCCGGGCCGTCTGGCCGCGCTCACCGAGGCTCTCGCCGCGTTCGGGGTCAACATCGAGGCACTCACCGCCTACGGGCACGATGGTGACGGGACGGTGAGGCTGATAACCAGCGACGCCGCCACCACCCGCCGTGTCCTCGACGAGGCGGCGCTGCAGCACCACGAGAACACCGTGCTCACCGTGCTCCTCCCCCACCGACCCGGCGAGCTGGCGCGTCTTACCCGTCTCATCGCCGACATCGGTGTCAACATCGACGCCATCTATGTTCTCCGGGCGAACTCCGACGGTGTGGAGTTCGCCATCTCGGTGGACCAGCCGGAGACGGCCCTCCCCCATCTCGACGTCCTCGGCGGGGTTCTCACCGAGTAATTCCAGTTAATCGGGTCCCGGTTCGTACACTCGTCACGATGCGGACCACAATCGCCAGGTTGGTCGCACTCGGTTTGGTGTTGTCTGCTTGCAGCGTCGCCGCAACCGAGCCGCTCGATTCCACAACGACAACGAATCCTGCTCCGACCACCACCTCCTCGACCAGCACGACCTCGACGACGACACTTGATCAGGGTGAGAACTCGCTGATCAACGGCCTCCCCGTCGATGACCCGGCCCTTCTGGACCGCCGTGTCCTCGCGGTGAAGATCGACAACCACCCCCAGGCCATCCCCCAATCCGGGATCGACCAGGCCGACATGGTCATCGAGATGATCGTCGAGGGCGTCACCCGCTTCATCACCCTTTGGCATGAGAGCGATGTCGACTACCTGGGACCGAATAGGTCGGGCCGGCCCACCGACGCCTCTCTTCTCGCCGCCCTCAACGAGCCGACCTTCACCATCTCCGGAGCACAAGCCTGGGTGCAGAACGTGATCCGCGGCAAGGACATCAACCTGATCAAGGAGCTCTCGGAGGGCACCTTCCGCATCTCCGGTCGGAGGGCGCCTCACAATCTCTATGTCGACACCTTCGCCCTCCGCGAGACCGCCGATGCCCGGGAGTACGCCAACGAGCCGCCTGATGCGCCGTTGTGGTCGTTCGGCCCGATGTCGGACCTGGCCGTCACCGCCTCATCGGTGACCATCGACTTCTCGGGGAACATCGTGGTTTGGACATGGGACGAGGCCCAGGGTCTCTGGCTGCGCACCGCATACGGATCCGATGCCATGCACCGCGACGAGGAAAGCAGCGAAGGGCGTATCGGCGTTCCGGTGCTGATCGCCCTGTACACCGAGCGATACACCGCCAGCCCTCCCAGTGGCCAGTCGGGGACCAATCTCCCCAGCTCACGCACTACCGGCTCGGGCAAGGCATACGTGTTTGCCGAAGGCAAGGTCACCGAGGGCACCTGGGAGCGGGAGACCGAGACCGAGTGGTTCCACCTGACCGACGGCAACGGTGAGGTGATCATGGTGCCCCCCGGCAAGTCATGGGTGTCACTGGTCCCGGCGAGCTCCGGGCTGACCATCAGCGAGTAGCTTCCCGCTCGGCTAGCTTCTCGTCTCGTGTCTGGGCAATCCGCCGTCGCCAGGGTGCAGCGAGCCCTCGACCTCGCCCATTCCACCCAGGACACCATCAACGCCTTCATCTCTCTCGATGACGAACGAGCGCTCGGAAGCGCCGCGGAGATCGACTCCCGTTTGGCCAAGGGAGAAGCTGTCGGTCCCCTCGCCGGTGTCCCCGTCGGCCTGAAGGACCTGATCGATCATGAGGGACGAGTGACCACAGGTGGGTCCTCGTTCTATGCCGAGGTGGCGTCGAGCACAGCTCCGAGCGTGGCCCGGCTCGAAGAGTCCGGGGCCGTCGTCATCGGACGTACCAATCTCCACGAGTGGGCGTTCGGCTTCAACTCGGAGAATGCTCATTGGGGGCCGGTTCGCAACCCTTGGGACCTCAAGACCTCGGCCGGGGGCTCCTCGGGCGGGTCGGCTGCGGCGGTGGCGGCCGGTATCACCCCGATCAGTATCGGGACCGACACCGGGGGCTCGGTCAGGGTCCCCGCGGCCCTCTGTGGCATCTTCGGGCTCAAAGTCACCTATGGGCGGATTCCCCTCCAAGGTGTATTCCCCCTGGTGCCCTCGATCGACACCGTCGGGCCCCTGGCCGACTCGATGGACAACATCGACCTGGCCTACCGGGCCATGTCCGGCGACGAGGCACCCGAGCCCGAGCGCGCCCGGCGGCGGTTTGGCGTACCTGAGCCGTGGTACGGCGACACCGTCATCGACGAGGGGATCCGCGGCGTCTTCGAGGGCTGCATCGTCGCCCTCCGTGAGATGGGTCATGAGGTGCACCCGATCCAGATGCCGGATGCCAAGCCGAGCCGTCACCTCATCGCGGCACTCGAAGAGGTGAGCGCGGTGCACCGTGACTTTCGTCTCCAAGGCAAGCACTACGACGCCGCGGTCGAGGCCCGGATCATCGCCGTGGAGAACGTCACCCCCGAGGAGGTGGCGGAGGCCCGTGAGTGGCAGAGGATGATCCGCGAGCGTTTCGCCGACGCTCTGGCCACGGTCGACTTCCTGCTCACACCGACCACTCCCGCCCCATACAAGATCATCGGCCAGGAGAACATCGGCGAGAAGAGCCATCGGGCGGTCCTCTCCTATTTCACCTCGATCGTCAACCACGCATTGCACCCGGCGCTCGCCCTCCCCATGGCCAATTCCGGGGCGCCCCCGGTGTCGCTGCAGGTCATCGGGGGCCTCCAATCCGACACCGCCCTCATCGGCTTGGGGCGATGGCTCGAGGAGGCAGGCGTGGCCGGTTTCACCCCCGCACCCGCGACTTCAACTAACCCGGATGGCGAATAGACTTGGACATGCACGACAACTACGGGCGGTCAGCCACCGATGTCAGTCGGTATCGCTGTCGCGCCGCACACCCAAGGAAGTGAATCAAAGTGGCCGATGACATCGCCACCACAGATCCCTCGACGACTCCGACCGAGGAGCTCGACAAACTGGTAATCCGCTTCGCCGGCGACTCCGGTGACGGCATGCAACTGGCCGGCAGCCGGTTCACCGACGCCTCGGCTCTGTTCGGGAACGACCTGGCCACCCTTCCCAGCTTCCCCGCCGAGATTCGGGCTCCCGCCGGCACCCTGCCCGGTGTCTCCAGCTTCCAGGTGCAGATCGCCGACTTCGACATCCTCACCGCCGGGGACGCACCCGACTGCCTGGTCGCCATGAATCCCGCGGCGCTGATGAAGAACCTCAAGGACCTTCGCCAGGGTGGGACCCTGATCGTCAACACCGACACCTTCGACGAGCGCAACCTCACCAAGGCCGGCTACGAGTCGAACCCCCTCGAGGACGACACTCTCCAGGGATACCGGGTGATCAAGGTCCCCATGGACGAGCTGACCAAAGAAGCCGTCAAGGACACCGGGGTCACCGGGCGCAACGTGTTGCGCTCCAAGAACTTCTTCGCCCTCGGTCTCATGGCCTGGCTGTTCCATCGCCCCACCAAGCCGACCATCGAATGGGTGGAGAAGAAGTTCGCCAAACTCCCCGAGGTGGCCGCCGCCAACAAGACGGCCTTCCAGGCCGGATACACCTTCGGTGTCGCCACCGAGGCCACCAAGAACACCTTCGAGGTCAAGCCCGCCGCCCTCCCCGAAGGCACGTACACCAACGTGAACGGGAACACTGCGCTCGCCTGGGGGCTGATCACCGCCTCGCAGAAGTCGGGTCTGCCCCTGTTCTACGGGAGCTACCCGATCACCCCGGCGTCGGACGTGCTCCACGAGCTCTCCAGGCACAAGAACTTCGAGGTCCGCACGTTCCAAGCCGAGGATGAGATCGCCGGAGTGGGCAGCGCGGTCGGGGCGGCTTTCGCCGGAAACCTCGCCGTCACCGGGTCGTCCGGGCCGGGTATCGCCCTCAAGTCGGAGACGATTTCTCTGTGCTTCATGCTCGAGCTGCCCATGATCGTGCTCAACGTCCAGCGGGGCGGGCCCTCCACCGGTCTGCCCACCAAGCCCGAGCAGTCCGATCTCCTGTTCTCCCTGTACGGAAGACACGGCGAGTCACCCGTCCCGGTGCTGGCCATCGCCTCACCCTCCGACGCCTTCGCCATGGCGATCGAGGCCGCCCGCATCGCCATCACCTACATGACCCCGGTGATACTGATGAGCGACAACCAGATCGCCAACGGCTCCGAACCGTGGCTGCTCCCCGACGTGGAGGCGATCCCCAACATCGAGGTCGAGTTCGCCACCAAGCCCAACGGCCCCGACGGGACCTTCCTCCCCTACATCCGCAACATCGACACCTTCGCCCGCCCTTGGGCGGTGCCGGGCACCCCCGGTCTCGAGCACCGCGTCGGAGGGCTCGAAAAGGAGTCGGTGACCGGAAATGTCTCATACGACCCGGCCAACCACCAGCTCATGACCGACACCCGTGCCTGGAAGGTGGCCAATATCGCCAATGACATCCCCGTCGTGGAGGTCGACGGTGACCAGGGCGCCAAGATCCTGATCCTGGGCTGGGGCTCGACGTTCGGCTCGATCCGGGCGGCGGCGAGACAGGCCAGGCTCGAGGGCCACGAGGTGGCCACCGCCCACCTCCGCTATCTGAACCCCCTTCCCAATAATCTGGGCGACGTCCTCCGCTCATATGAGAAGATCCTCATCCCCGAGCTCAACACCGGTCAACTGCTCAAGGTGATCAGGGCCGAGTACCTGCTCGACGCGGTGGGCCTCAACAAGGTGGCAGGGGAGCCGTTCAAGGTCACCGAGATCACCGAGAAGATCCTGGAGATGGTCGAATGACTGCGCCTTCCTACACCAGAGCCGACTTTCAGACCGACCAGGAGGTCCGGTGGTGCCCCGGTTGCGGTGACTACACCATCCTGGCGTCGGTGCAGATGTTCCTCGCCGGTCTGGGCCGTCCTCGCGAGGAGTTCGTGTTCGTCTCCGGGATCGGTTGCGCCTCCCGCTTCCCCTACTACGTCAACACCTATGGGATGCACTCGATCCACGGACGGGCCCCGGCCATCGCCACCGGCATCGCCACCACCCGTCCCGATCTCTCCACCTGGGTCATCACCGGTGACGGAGACGGCCTCTCCATTGGGGGCAACCATCTGATCCATGTGCTGCGTCGCAACGTGAACCTGAAGATCATCATGTTCAACAACCAGATCTACGGTCTGACCAAAGGTCAGTACTCCCCCACCTCAGAGGTGGGCAAGTCGACGAAATCCTCACCGTTCGGCTCGGTCGACTACCCGTTCAACCCGGTCTCGCTGGCCCTGGGCGCGGAGGCGACCTTCGTGGCGAGAACCCTCGACATGGATCGCGGCCACACCCAGGAGATCCTGCAGAAGGCCTACGAGCACGAGGGCGCCGCCTTCATCGAGGTCTACCAGAACTGCAACGTGTTCAACGACAAGGCCTTCATCCAGCTCACCGGGAAAGAGGAGCGGGTGCACAACCGCATCGACCTCGAGCACGGCAAGCCCATCGTCTTCGACGAGGGGGGCAAGGCCGTGGTGATGCGGGGTGGCCAGACCGAGATCGTGGACTCGTCCTCGGTCGACCCCAAGGCGATCTTGATCCACGATGAGACCCGGGAGGATCCCTCCATCGCATTTGCCATCAGTCGTCTCTCCCACGGCCCTTACGGGCCGACGCCACTCGGGATCTTCCGCGACGTGAAGCGCCCCGTGTACGACCACGAGGTCAATCTCCAGTTGGCTGCGGCCAAGGAGAAGTTCGGAGAGGGGGACATCAACGCCCTGATCCGCTCCCACGGGACCTGGACGGTCGGAGCCGAGTCACAGAACGGTGGATGACCGACCCCGGGTCGGCCCGATCATCCGGCGAGCTCAGCGGCCGAGGATCCTCCGAATCTCACTGACCTGATCGCGCACCGACCGGGGGCTTCCCGCGCCCTCGCTGAGACGTCTCTCCACCGAGGAGGCGGGGTCGAGGAGCATCAGGTCGTCGGAGACGAATCGGGAGTCGATCGCCACCAGGTCTTCGACATTCACCTCTTCGAGTGATCGGCCCTCATCCTCGACGCCCCTCACCACCCGCCCCACGATCTGATGTGCCTCCCGGAAGGGCACCCCCCGGCCGACCAGAGCCTCGGCGAGGTCGAGCATGGTGGTCTCCGCCCCGGGAACGGGTGGGGAGAGCTCGATCCCCTGGATCAGGGCGACGGTGGCGTCGAGGGAGGCCCCCAGGGTGTCGTCGGCGTGGAAGACGATCCGCTTGTCCTCCTGGAGATCGCGGTTGTAGGCGAGGGGCAGACCCTTCTGCAGGGCGAGGATCGAGGTGAGGTCTCCCACCACCCCCGCAGACCGGCCTCGCAGCAACTCCGCCACGTCAGGGTTCCGCTTGTGGGGCAGGGCGGAGGATCCGGTGCTCACCTCGTCGGAGAGTCGCGCCCAGCCGAACTCCTTCGAGCTCCACAGGACCACCTCCTCCCCGAGACGGGACAACTCGATCATGGCCTGGGCGCAGCAGAAGACATACTCCGAGACGAAGTCCCTCGAGGCGACCGCGTCCATCGAGTTGGGCATGACCGCGAGGCCCAGGGTCTCGGCGGTCATCAGACGGTCTATGGGGAGTGACGAGCCCGCCGCTGCGCCGGCCCCGAGCGGGGAGACACCGACCCGGGCACCGAGATCGACGAAACGGTCGGCACTCCTCATCATCATCCAGGCATAGGCGAGCAGATGATTCCCCAGGGTCGTGGTCTGGGCCTGCTGGAGATGGGTGTAGGCGGGGATGACGGTCTCGGCGTGGCGCTCGGCCAGATCGGCCAGGGTGGTGGCCAGCTGGTGCAGCTGGGCGATCCGTTGAGCAGCCGTCTCCACGAGGTACAGGCGGAGATCGAGAGCCACCTGGTCGTTGCGGGACCGCCCGGTGTGCAGCCTCCCCGCGACCTCCCCCACCAGCTCACCGAGCCGTCGCTCCACTGCGGTGTGGACGTCCTCGTCACTGTCACGGAACTCGAATCGATCCACCTCGTCGAGTATCGACCGGAGACCCCCGGCGAGTGTCTCCGCCTCCCCTGGGTCGATGATCCCCGTCTTCCCGAGCATGATGACGTGGGCGATGGAGCCGCGCACGTCTACCTCGAGGAGGCGCCGGTCGGAGTGATCAGCGGTATAGGAGCGGGTGATGTCGGACATCGGGGCATCGAAACGCCCGCCCCACAGACTCACGGTCCCTCGCCGTGACCCCTGATGCGGAGAGCATTCAGGTTGATGAATCCCCGGGCGTCGCCCTGGTCAAAGACGTCGTCGGCCTCGAAGGTGGCCATGGCCTCGTCGTAGAGGCTGTTGGGGGAGCGTCGGCCGCCGACCCTCACCGATCCCTTGTATAGGACCAGACGGGCATCACCGGTGACCGGCTGCTGGATGCGGTCCATCGTCTCCTGAAGCGCCGCCCTCTCCGGAGAGAACCAGAAACCGTTGTAGACGATGCGGGCGTACTGCTGGGCGAGCCCATCCCTGAGATGGAGCACCTCGCGGTCGAGGACGACCGACTCGATGGCCCGACGCCCCGCGTGGAGCACCGTGCCCCCCGGTGTCTCGTAGACCCCGCGGCTCTTGATCCCGACAAACCTGTTCTCCACGATGTCGATCCGACCCACACCATGAGACCCGGCGACATGATTCAGGTGGGAGAGGAGTTCGACCGGGGCCATCGTCTCGCCGTCGACCGACACCGGGTCGCCCGACTCGAAGCCGACCGCGATCTCCTGTGGCTCGTCGGGGGCGTCCTCGGGGTCGGTGGTCATGCGGAACATCCCCTTGGGTGGCGCCACCCAGGGATCCTCCAGGACCCCGCCCTCGTAGGAGACGTGGAACAAGTTGGCGTCCGTCGAGTAGGGGGACTCCTCGGTGACCGGGGTCGGTATCCCCCGCGCCTCGGCATAGGCAACCAGGTCGGCGCGTCCCTTGAGCTTCCACTCCCTCCAGGGGGCGATGGTGGCCAACTCGGGCGCCAAGGCCGCGGTGGAGAGCTCGAATCTGACCTGGTCGTTGCCCTTGCCGGTGGCCCCGTGGGCGATGGCGTCGGCCCGGTGCTCCCTGGCGGTCTCCACGAGGCCCTGGGTGATGATCGGCCGGGCCAGCGAGGTTCCCAGCAGATACTCGGTCTCGTACACGGCCGCCGCGCGGATGGCGGGAAAGACCGCCCCGGTGACGAAGGCCTCTCGGAGATCCCCGACCACCGCATCCACGGCCCCGGTGTCGAGGGCCTTGACCCGCGCCTGTTCGACCTCCTCCCCCTGGCCGACGTCGGCGGTGTAGGTGACCACCTCGGCGTCATACTCCTCACGCAGCCAGGCGAGGATGACCGATGTGTCCAGACCCCCCGAGTAGGCGAGCACCACCTTCATCGGGGCAACGATGGCCGAACATCGCGGGGTTGTAAAGACGCACCGCCACGGGGCAGGTGGACGTCTAGGGGCAGGCGATCACGTTCACCGTCAACGTGGCACCACCGGCGTTGCCCCGGTCGTCAAAGGCGACCACCCGGACACTCGCCGCCTGGGCTGCGCTGAACGGTCCGATGACGCCCTCGAAAACGTCGTTGCCCACCGGCACCATGGAGCTCTCCTGTGATCCCGAGCCGTCGGGGCTCCAACGGACCACCACCGATTCGAGCGCTGAGGTGTCGCGGATACGCGCCGAGATCGTCGTCTGAGTGGGGGAGCACGAACTGTCCCCCTCGACTCTCACCTCCGACGGGGAGGCCCGCGGGTTGTGGATGACCGGATTGTCCTCGTGGGTTCCCACCGCGGTGACCACGGCTTCCCCGCCCGACCATGTGACC
This sequence comes from Acidimicrobiia bacterium, assembly GCA_035512955.1. Lineage (GTDB taxonomy): Bacteria > Actinomycetota > Acidimicrobiia > Spongiisociales > ZC4RG35 > JANQRA01. Next base: position 93,602 of record DATKCZ010000005.1, on the reverse strand, counting down.
GTGAGCGTCTCGCTCAGCTCGCCCTCTTCGATGAGGGAGCGGTCGAGGCTCACCTCGATGGTCAACGACTCACCGGGGGCAATCTCCCCCGAGCCGATCGAAACCGAGATCGCATCGGTGCTCGACTCGATCGCCCACCCGGCGGGCTGCTGGCCCGAGTTGGCGAGGTCGAAGACCCCCGAGGTGGCATCGGCGCCGAAGTCGACGGTGTCCGTGGAGGCGGCGAGCGATGCCGGAGCTGCCTCGCCGACGGTGGAAGTCGTGGAGTCGCCGACTCGACTCGTCGTCGACGGCTGTGTGATCGAGGTGGTCGTGGTCGGGTTTCCGGCGAGCCCGGGCGTTGGGACCGACACCGCCGCGGTCGGCGGGGGCTCGATCGGCTCGAATTGGGCAGACACTGCGATGCCGATGACACCCATGACCAATGCCACCACTGCAAATATGGCGAGTTTCATCCACTCGCCTGTCTCCGAGAACAGGCCCCGTGGCACGCCGACACGTGCGAAGACACGGTCGCGGAGGCTCGCCGGGGCGTGCACCATCATGATGCTGGGGAGGACATTGGCCGGTGCCAGCAGGAACGCCCTTCGCTCATGGCAGATCTCGCATTCCTCGACATGACGGGCGACCCGGGATCGAGTCTCCATGTCGAGTGTCCCCTCCTGGCCGGCCAGCAGCGACTGCATCTGCCTACAGTCCTCGTTTCCCAGTCGGGCGATCAACAGGGCTCCCAGCGCCTTCTCAACCCGGTGCTTCATCGGGGACACCATCACGGGCAGGTGTGAGGTCTCCACTCCCATCGCCTCGGCGAGATCGTCACCTTCGAGACCTTCGGTGAGATGCAGGGCCAATAGTTGCTGGTCACGCGTGCCGAGCCCGGCGGCGGCATCCCATGCCAGCTCTCTCAGCTCCGTCAGCTGGGGCCCCGTAGTAGCAACGTCTGGCTCGATCATCACGGTCTCGCTCAGGTCCTCCTCCGGGGTCACCCTCGACCGCTGACCACCGTTCTCATCGACCTGGTCGCGTGCCATGGCGAAGAGCCAGGGGCACAGCTTCGCCGGGTCCCTCAGTTGCTCGAGCCGGGTTGCGGTCTCGACGAAGACGTCGTGGGCGGCTTCGGCGGCATCATCGGGGTTGCGCAGCATCGTGAGGCAATAGGAGTAGATGCGATCGGCGTACCTGTCGTAGATACTGCCGAACGCAGCCAGATCGCCCGCGCGGAAAGCGGTCACGAGCTCGGTGTCGGTGGGTGGTTCGATGTCGGGCATGCGCATAGGACAGATGGCTGTCTGCTCGAATCCTTACACCCGGTGGTGCCAATCCGCAGACTTTCGGGATGAGAAGCGAATCAGGCCGGTCCCCGGGCTAGCCACCTGATGGAGGGGGTCCCACGGGCGCCCCCCTCACTCGTGTCCTGGGAAACGGGCCAAACACCCCGACGAGGAGGATCAGCACCGCGAAGCCCGACCCGGCCACGAAGGTGGGCCCGGTGCCCATGACACCGATCGCGGCACCGGCCAGCAGCGGCCCGATGGTCTGACCGAGCCGGGCAAACCCGACCCAGACCGCGATCACGACGGCGCGGTGCTCGTCGGGTGCGTCCTCCATGTTCAGGTCCTGGAGCATGGGGATGAAGAACCCCTCGGAGGACCCGTAGATCAGGGTGGCCAGGATCGCCACGGCGAGTGTCGTGGTCAGCCCGAGCATGACGTAGGCGACGATGAGTGCCAGCGCGGAGACGATCACCACGGTGCGCGCACTGGTGACCGCTCGCATCCGACCGAGGTTGAACGAGGCCAGCGTGGCGGTCACCGCCGGCAGTGAGATGAGCAGCCCTCTCGCCCCGGCCTCCATGCCGAAGACCTCGGCGAGATGCACCGGCAGGACTGTGAGGAAGAGACCGAAGATGGCGACGAAGACCAGGAATCCCGAGAGGATGCTCGCCCTCAGCACCGGGCGCCGAAGCACCACCAAGGCCTCGCCGAATTGTTCCTTGACGTTTGGAGGGCTCACCGGGCGTCTTCCATCGAGGATCACCCACGCCGCCGCCGCGGTGCCCAACGCCACCGTGTAGATCCCAAAGGTGGCACGCCAGCCCGCGGTCTCGGTGATCGCCCCCGAAAGCAGGGGCATGGCGGCCAGACCGATGGTGAGGACCGCAGAGTTGCGCCCGATCAGCCGGGTGCGGTCGGTGCCGCTCCAGTTGTCCCCGATGAGCACGACGGCCAGGTTGACCAGGGCGGCGGAGCCCACTCCTTGGAGGAAACGGGCGAGAAGGAGAAACCCGAAAGTCGGTGCCAGCGCGGCAAGACCTCCGAATACCCCGAAGATGCCGAGACAGATGGTGAGCACGATCCGTCGCCCGAAGCGGTCGGCGAGGAACCCGGCGACGGGGGCGATCACGATCCCCGCGAAGGATCCGGTAGCCACCAGGAGACCGGCACGGTCGGCGGTCAAATCGAACTCGGCGAGGATGTCCGGGATCGCCGGAGTGACCAGCGTATTGCTGAGGATCCCCGTGAGTGTGACGGTGAAGATGAACACCAACGGGGGTCGGCGGGACATCGCTCCAGGGTAAGAAGACGCCATTCCCAACCAAAAACCGCCTGCGGTGCGCGAGTATTGGCGAACGATGACGATCCGGTGGCGTGACGAGGACCCTGGGCTCCCCATCGCCTTCGAGCAGTGCTCCAACGGCGAGTACGACCCGGAGCCACTGACGCCGCCACGGATCGCCGCCGAGCGAGAGGCGAGGGCAGGCATCGAGGCCGCCATGCGACGCACCGGTCTCAATCGCCGGGAGTTCCTCCGGTCGGCCAGCGCCCTGGCGATTTGCCTCTCCGCCATCGATGGCGCGGTGAGTGCGGTCAACGGCCTCCACCCGGGTCTCTTCTATCCCTTCGACCCGGTCTCCCGTCTCGACAACGATGCGGCGAAGGCCGTCATCGGGCCGGCCGAATTCGTCTTCGACGTCCAGGGTCACCTGCTCGAGTACGACATCGACCCGTCGACCCGTGGTGACTGGTTCTGGGGGCGCCAGTTTCCCCAGGCGAGATGTGAGGAGGAGGACGACCCCAGGGCCTGCTTTGCCACCAACCACTTCCTCGAGGAGATCTTCATACGCTCCGACACGACGATGACCGCACTGTCGGGGTTGCCCATCAATCCCGCGGGCAGCCCGCTGTCCAACGAGGTGATGGAGGAGACCAGACGGCTGGTGAAGGCGTTGTCGGGCGATGAGCGGATCGTCGTCAATGCTCTGGTCCTCCCCCAGACGGCGGCCATCGGGTCGGTGCTCGACGAGATGACCAGGACCGCGGAGGAGAACGAGATCGCTGGCTGGAAGACCTTCACCCACTTCCCCGCGGGCATCAACTGGTGGCTCGACGACCACGATCCCGACCGGCCCCAGGTGGGAGATGTCTTCCTCGACCATCTGGCGGCGATCGGCACCCCGATTCTCTTCGTGCACAAGGGCCTGGCCAACCAGGCCCGCTATGGGTCGCCGGTCGACATCGGGCCCGCCGCACGGGCCCATCGCGACATCTCTTTCGTCGTCTATCACAGTGGCTTCGAAGTCGCCGGCCGCGAAGGCCCCTACACCGACGCCACCGCCAACGTCGGGGTCAATCGGCTGATCACATCGGTCCGAGGAGCCGGGATCGGCCCCGGAGAGAACGTCTACGCCGAGCTGGGCTCCACGTGGTGGCATCTGCTCCGTCGCCCCGATGAGGCCGCCCACGTGATCGGGAAGCTGCTGGTCGCATTTGGGGAGGACAACATGCTCTGGGGCACCGATTCGATCTTCTATGGGTCCCCGCAGGGACAGATCGAGGCGTTTCGCGCCTTCCAGATCCCCGAAGCGATGCAAACCCGGTTCGGCTACCCGCCGCTGACCCGGGGCGCCAAAGCCAAGATCCTCGGATGGAATGCGGCCAATCTGTTCGGAGTCGAGCCGATCACCGAGCCCGTAGGGTTCACCCGGGAGGACCTGGAGCTCGTCCGGGCCGAGCACCCGGTGCCCACCCGCACCTGGGGCCCCCGGACCGTCGACGAGGTGCGCGAGCTGAGGGCCCATCATCGAGGGTGGCCATGACATGATCATCGATCTCGAACCCGGGCTCTGGATATGGCGGATACCACACCCCGACTGGGAGCCCGACACCGGCGGAGATCGGGTGGTCACGTCGGTCTGCGTCGAAGAGGGCGGCCAGATCGCCGTCCTCGACGCCCTGGCACCTCCCGAGGGCGACGAGGTCTGGGATCGACTCGACGGGAGACCGCCCACGATGGCGGTGGTCCTCAAGCCGGATCACGTGCGAAGCATCGACGTCTTCGTCACCCGGTACGGTCTGCGCGCCTTCGGCCCCGACGTGTTCCACAAGGATGACGTGCCCGAGACCGATCTCGAGCTCGTCTACCCCGGTATGGAGCTCCCCGGCGGCTTCCTCGCCCTATACGACGGCCGGTGGCGCAATGAGACGCCACTGTGGCTGCCCGCCCACCGGACGATCGTCTTCTCCGACGCCCTGACCACACTGGGCGGCGAGCTCCAGGTGTGGGCGACACCATGGCACGAGGAGCGGGCCCTGCCGGCGTTGCGGGCGATGCTCGAGTTGCCCTTCGAGAGGATCATCATCTCCCACGGCGACCCGGTCCACGACCGGGTCGGGTTCGAGCGAGCCCTGGCCCGGGACCCGATCGCCGCGGACTGATCACCAGTCGTTGGCGTGGGGAGCTGGTATCTCGCTCCCCACTGCCTGACTGCGATCGACCTCAAGCGGCCGGGCAGGCTCCTACGTTGCGGTTGAAGTCCTCGAACATCCCCGTGGGGTTCGCCTGCCAGACCCAGGCGTGGAGCACCCAGACGTTCAATGCGGTGTTGAGGTGAAACTGCCGTCCGAATAGTGTTGGTGCGCTGGTCTGGCCATTCGGGGGAGCCGTGTTCGGGACGATGTACTCCACGGCGACGAGCTTGAGCCTGCCGTCGTCACGGACTTCGTAGACCATGGCCTCCGGTCGCAACGCATCAACGGTGTCATCGAGGCGGCCGAGGTCGACATAGTGCTGGCCCATGCCCCCGGAAGGGGAGTCGAAGCAATCGAGGAACGACTGGTATCCAGCCGCCTCGGCATCTGCCACGTCATGGAACTGAGCCGTGGCGCGGCGCAGGGCCGCCAACTCAGAGCCGGCCCCGGACGCCACCGCGGCCGTCGTCAGCATCATCATCAAGATCGTCCCCACGACGAGGATTGTCTTTCTCATGTCTTTCTTTCTAGGTGTATTCGCCAACGAGGTAGATCTCATCGGCGACGAGACCATGTGCTTCCCGGTGGACGTCGTTGGCGTCTTCGGCGTCTCGGGCTTCGACCAGGCAGAAGATCTTCCCGGCGCCCTCGTCGACCCAGTAGCGGAGATAGCTCACCCCGAACTTCTCCTGGGTCTCCAGGTCCTTTTGGTGGGCGCCGGCCACGTCCGCAGCCGAGACGCCACCTTCGATTGTGTGCACATCCATGAACAGCGGCACTTCTCTCCCTTTGAGTCGAGGATCCCTCACACCGAGGGCTGACGCCAACGTATGGAAGAGTGGGTGCGGGCACATCGGGCGAATTCCCCATATCGGGGATCAGACGGTGGTGTGGAAGGGGTAGGGGTCGAGAACTGAGATCTCGAAGATGCGATCCACCGGCAACCCGTTGGCCCGGGCGGTGAGGCGGACCGCCTCGGGATTCGGTGCGTCATAGACACAGAATGTCGTCCTGTGGTCGGCCGACACGTACGATTGAACCCAGGTCACCTTGCGATCCGCGTTGCAGGAAATGATCGCCTCGAGTCTCCGCTTCCCCTCCGGGCCGGGAGGCACCTCCAGACCGTCGGGGAAGTTCCTCTCCACTAGATAGCGGGGCAGACCGACTCCTTCACGACATCAACATAAGGCTCCCCCGACCCGACCCACATCGGGCGTTGTCCCTAGTTTTCTGTCTCCGGCCCCACCCATCTGCTGGCGATGGCGAGAGCGGCGGCCTGACCCCGGCTGGACACACCCAGCTTCGCCAGTACCGAGGAGACGTGATGCCCAGCGGTCTTCTCCGTGATGAACAACTCCTCTGAGATCGAGGCATTGGACAGACCGGCACTGACCAGTTCCAGCACTTCCATCTCACGCTTGGTGAGACCGGCCGGGTTCTCGATGGTGTCCGCTCGAGGCCCCCGAGGCACCCGCTTCATTCCTCGCCGCTGCAGCTCACGGCGCAATCCGCCCGCCACACCATCCGCGCCCATCCTCTTCAGGTCGGCGAAGACGGCATCGAGATCGGCTCCAGGTGCCATGGCCCCCGTGATGGCGGCCTCGATCGCATAACCGCCCCTCTCCCACTTGGCAGCGGCCTCCCCAGGTCGCCCTTTCAGCTCCAGAGCGGCTCGGCCGACGGGCTCCCACTCCGGCAGGTCCACACCGAGCCGATGTGCCCAGAAGGTGAGTTGAACCTGAGCGACACGGTCACGGGCGGTCACCGGCGACCGGCGCATCCTCTGGTAACGCTCCTTGGCTTCGGGGAAAGGAACAACGCCGAGCCAGGCACCCTCCATGGCCAACACACACCCCAGAACCTGCATCTGATGATCGTTGAACGACTCGAGCCGCTGAAACACCTCATCGGCCAGCTCGAGCCCACCCGGATCACCGCGCCGCATCCTCAGCCGCGCCCCCACGATCAACGTCTCGATCTCTGTCTGCAAGCACGTCTTCTGGTCGGCGACGATCTCCAGGTCGCGGTCGGCATCGTCGAAGCGGCCGGCGGTGACGTTGATCAGGCCCATCGTGCTCACTGCGGCGATGTACCAGGCGTCGAGTTCGTGTGATACGCAGTACTCCTGGAGCTGGGCGAACCAGCGACGCGCCCCGTGAAGATCGCCGCTCTCCATGGCGATCACCCCGAGATTGTTGATCGCTTTGGCGGTGAACTCACTCCCGTCGGACGCCATCCCCAGCCGAGCGGCACCCTCGACCTGGTGGAGCCCTGAAGGGTCACCCAGGAGCCATCGAGCGGAACCGGCGTTGGTCGCCGCGTAGACCTCGGTCCCGATCGCCCCCGTGGCTCGGGCGATGCCCACCGCCTCATCGCCGAGCTCGACCGACCGGTCCCAGTTGCCCTCGACGATCTCGACCCAAGAGAGCACCGCAAGAGCGAGTGCCAGCTCGACGCTGGGCGGCCTCCCCCGCAGTGCTGTGACCGCGGCCTCTCCCTCGGACCGAGTCGGCTCGAGGTCGTTGCGGCGTGACTCGAAGAACGCCACCCAGGCCCGGGCGCGTCCCAGCTCGTCCGTCGACTCGGCCAGATCGAGACGACGTCTGGCGAGCTGGGCAGCGGTGTCGAACGCATTGATCACGCTGTGCTCCCGAGCCGCCTCGAGGAGTGACTCTGCCAACGTGACCCGGTCCATCGCGGCGGCGTAGCCGAGGGCGTTGGCATAGTGGAACGCCGCCTCACGGTGGGCTCCCGACGCCGCGGCGTCGCGGGCCGCCCGCAACGAGTACTCCCTTGCCTTCGTGGCGTCGTGGGCGCCGAGGGCGTGGTGGGCGAGACGGGCCGTGTCCGCTGACCCAGCAGCCCTGGTCTCCAGCGACACGAGAAGCAGCTGGTGTAGCCGCTGAGTGGTCGCCGGGGGGGTGGAGTTGACCAGGCTCTGTCGGATCAGCTCGTGACGGCACGCGATGCGGCCCCTGTTGGCAACGAGCAGGCGTCGCTGGAATCCCAGGTCGGTGTGAGCCCCGGTCTCGTCACCCATCTGGGCGATTTGCTCCAATGCCACGCCGTCAGGGCTGAGGGCGACCGTCCTCAGGAACTCCAGGGTGTCGTCGGGGAGCCTGCCCGCGTTGGCCAGCACCGCGTTCTGGACGTTGGGAGGCAGCTCCAGGTCGGGGTGCCGGGCGACCTCGTCGACGAAGAGTGGGTTGCCCAACGTGGCGGCGTGAACCGCGGCAGGATCCAGGCCCAATCCACCGACCAGCTGCTCGACGCCAGCGATGGTCAGGGTCGGCACGTCGATGCGGATCGCGGCCGGTCCGAGATCGGCCACGACCAAGCGCAACGGGGGGTTGAAGTCGAGCTCTTCGGGACGATAGGTGGCGATGAGTCGGCTTCCGGTCACTCCGATGCGTCGTCCCAGATAACGAACCATGCCCAGCGTGGCCTCGTCGGCCCAGTGCAGGTCCTCGATGGTCAAGACGACCTTGTCGTTCTTCAACAGGTCCAGCATCCCGGCGTACACCGCGGTGCGCCCCGCGCCGGTGCGGACGTCGGTCGCAAGGTCCTGGGGGAGATCGTCCAGCAATTCGAAGAGCGGGGCGAACCCGGTGGGGATGCCCACCGGCTCGCAGGCGGCTCTCAGGGTCCGATAGCGATGATCGAGCGCACCCAAGAAGACCTCGAGGAGCGAGGTCTTGCCGAATCCGGCCTCGCCGGACACCAGGACGACCACGCCAGAGGACGGCTCGGCGAAGGCCTCGTCGAGCGCCCCCAACTGTCGTTCACGCTCGACGAGCACAACCGGCGCCATGTTCAGCAGAACAGTACCCGCAGCGCGGTATGGGACAACGCTCTAATTGAGCGCGGCGCGGGCAAACCGAGACAGCCGGGCGACCAGGGCATCCCGGTCGAGCTCACCCTCCGGCCAGTACCACCTCTCGATGGCGTTGAGCATCGACAGGATGAAGATCGAAGCCGTCTTCGGGTCGGTATCGGCGGCGAAGGACCCGTCTTGGATCCCCTCTCGGATGACTGAGCGAAACCCCTCCTCGTAGTGATCCCGGGCGTCGAGGATCCGCGACCGATGCTCGGGGTCGAGCATTCGAGCTTCGTTGAGGAAGGTGCGGGCCACATCGATGTTGTCGACCACGACGTCGATGTGGCCGCCGATGAGCGCGTCCAGCCGGTCCGCGGCCGATCCGGGCGAAGCCAAGGCGCGTCCGGCCGAGGCTTCGAACAGACTGGCCCCTTCTTGGACCACCTCGACGAGGAGATCCTGTTTCGAGGCGACATGGGAGTAGAGCGACGATCCGAGCAGGCCCAGCTCCCTTCCCAGGACACGCATCGAAGTGCCGTGGTAGCCCCGCTGGGCGAAGAGGCGGCCGGCAGCCCTGACCACGTCGTCGCGGGAGTTGCGGGTGGCCACCATCAGCGGTGGTCGTAGCGGACGACGACTTTGTCGGACACCGGGTGGGCCTGGCAGGTGAGGACGAACCCCGCCTCCACCTCGGAGTCGACCAATGCATAGTTCTTGTCCATCCTCACCTGGCCTTCTTCGATACGGCCCTTGCAGGTGGCACACATGCCGCCCTTGCAGGAGAAGGGCAGCTCCGAACGGACCCGCAGGGCGGCGTCGAGGACCGAGGTCTCGGGGCTCATGCGAGTATCGACTGCCCGACCGTCGAGAATCACGGTGAGGTCGACACTGCCCTCCCCCGGTGGTGGCTCGGGGGGTAGGGCCGACTCGTCGAGCGGACCGGCGAAGAAGAGCTCGTCGCGTATCGACGCCCCGGGGACACCCAGATCTCCCAGGGTCGCCCTCGCCGACATCACCATGTCGTAGGGGCCGCAGAGATACCAACCGTCCACGGAGCCGGCGCCCAGCAGCCGGTCGTGGACCGTCCTGATCTTCTCGTCATCTATCCGACCGGAGAGCAATGGCACATCGGAGCCTTCCCGGCTGAGGATGTGGAAGAGCTGGAACCGGGGGTGGTAGCGATCCTTCAGCCCCTCCAACTCGTCGAGGAACATCACGGAGTTGGCGGTCCGGTTCCCGTAGAGGAGTGTCCAGCTCGACGCCGGCTCGCTCTCGAGCGAGGTGGCGATCAGCGAGAGCACCGGCGTTATCCCCGAACCGGCGGCGATGGCCACCGCCTTGCGGGGGCGGCCCGGGTCGATGTCGATGGTGAACTCGCCCACGGGGGACATCACCTCGAGGGTGTCACCCGCTCTCAGCTCCTCGGTGGCGTAGGTGCTGAAAACCCCGCCCTGGAGTTTCTTCACCCCGACCCTCAGCTTGCCCGAGCCGGCGGGAGCACAGATCGAGTAGGAGCGTCTCACATCGACGCCGTCGACGAATGCGCGCAGGGTGACATGCTGGCCAGGCAGATAGGCGAAGGTGGTTTGCAGATGAGAAGCCACGTCGAAGGTGACGGCCACCGAGTCCTCGGTCAGCCGGCTGACCTCGGTCACCCGAAGCTCGTGGAACTCGAGCTCACTCATCAGAACTGCTTGAAGTAGTCGAACGGCTCGCCACACGACGAGCACACCATCAGCGCCTTGCAGGCCGTGGAGCCGAACCAGGCAACCAACCGCGGCCGGTCCGCCTCACATCGGGGGCAAAGGACCTCGTCTGGCCCCGTCGGTGGGGCGATCCCGAACTCGGACAGCTTGCGAATCCCGACTTCGCTGATCCAATCGGTGGTCCACACCGGGTTGTGGGACACCCTCACCTCGAACGACTCCACACCCTCTCTGAGCAGGGCAGAGCCGATGTCGTCCTCGATCTGGCGCATGGCGGGGCAACCCGAGTAGGTGGGGGTGATGGTCACCACCACGTGGCCGTCTTCGGTCGCCACGGAGCGGAGGACACCGAGGTCCGCGATGGTGAGAACGGGGATCTCGGGGTCGACCACCGAGGCGACGACCGAAGCCAGATCGGTGGCGAGCCTCACCACTCCATCCCCGGGTAGGTCCGATCCATCCATTGCATCTCGGCGAGGAGGAAGCCGAGATGCTCAGTGTGATACCCCTCCCGGCCGCCGGACCGCTGATAAGGGTCCTCGGGTGCCAGCAGGCCGGCCCGGGCGAGCAGATCGTCGATCGCGGCCCGCCAGCTGTCGGGGTATGGCGCGGCGAGCTCGGCGGTGAACCGCCACAGGGCGTCCACCGCCCGCTGCGAGCGGAAATGCGACTCCTCGGTCCCGTCGCCGAGACGGATCAGCCAGCTGGTGGAGAACTCGTGGTGATATGCCGTCTCCTTGCCCGCCCTGGCGGCGATGCCGGCCAGCGTCTCGTCGTCGGAGCCAGCCAGATCACCCCAGAGGACGCCCTGGTAGACATCGAAGAAGACCTGGCGGACGATGGTTTGGGCGAAGTCGCCGTTGGGCTGTTCGACGAGGAGCAGGTTGAGGAACTCACGTTCGGTGCGTCGCATGGCGAAGTCGTTCTCGGTACGTTCTGCGCCCTCGAGCTCACCGGCGTGGGTGTACAGCGAGCGGGCCACCCCCAGATGGTCCAATGCGACGTTCCCCAGGGCGATGTCGATCTCGAGCTCGGGCGCCCTGGAGATCCACTCCCCGAGACGCTGGGCGAGCACCATGTTGTCGTCGGCGTGTGAGAGCAGGGTGCGGAGTCGTGGGTCCAGGTCGACCACGGGGGTCCCCTGCGGCGCTCCGGAGAGGATCTGGTCGCTCACATTTGCCCCACTTCATCGGGTATGTCGTAGGTGGTGGCCAGGCGATAGACCTTCTCGTTGGCCTCGACGTACGCTGCGGCCGCCTCCGGCTCGAATGCGTGGATCTCTGTGCTGGGCACCACCCACACGCTGATCCCCTCACCACGGCGGGTATAGACGTCACGTGCGTTCTGGAGGGCGGTGCGGGCATCGGGGGCGTGCAGACTCCCTATGTGGACGTGGGAGATCCCCCGTCTCGCCCTGACGAACACCTCCCACATCGGCCACCCTCCGGTGGACCCGTCGACCGACTCCTCGAGGTCGGCCTTCTCACCAGGAGCGAGGGGAACATCGTAGGTCAAGCCGCACTCCTCGTCTTCTTGGCGGCATGCGCCGAGGCGGCCTCACGTACCCACGCTCCCTCGTCCCATGCCTTGGTCTTGTGCTCGATCCGGTCCCGGCTCATCGGCCCATGGCCTTTGACCACCCTCCAGAACTCCTCCCAATCGATCTCACCGAAGTCGTAGTGACCACGTTGTGGATTCCATCTCAGGTCGGGGTCCGGGATGCTCAACCCGAGGTAGTCGGCCTGAGGGACGGTCATGTCCACGAACTGCTGGCGGAGGTCGTCGTTGGAGACTCGCTTGATCTTCCACTCCATCGACTGCTCCGAGTGCGTCGAGTCCGAGTCGTTGGGGCCGAACATCATCAGCGAGGGCCACCACCACCGGTCGAGGGCGTCCTGGGCCATGGCCTTCTGCTCGGGTGTGCCGTTGCACAGCCTGATGAGCAACTCGTATCCCTGTCGCTGGTGGAAGGACTCCTCTTTGCAGATGCGGACCATGGCGCGGGCGTAGGGACCGTAGGAGCAACGGGTGAGCATCACCTGGTTGGTGATGGCGGCCCCGTCGACCAGCCAGCCGATCGTTCCCATGTCCGCCCAGGAGAGGGTGGGGTAGTTGAAGATCGACGAGTACTTGTGCTTGCCCTGGTGGAGCAGCTCCTGGAGGTCGTCGCGCCTCACGCCGAGTGTCTCTGCAGCCGAGTAGAGGTAGAGCCCATGACCTGCCTCGTCCTGCACCTTGGCCATCAGGATCGCCTTGCGGCGCAAGGTCGGGGCCCTGGTGATCCAGTTTCCCTCGGGCTGCATCCCGATGATCTCAGAGTGAGCGTGTTGGGCGATCTGGCGGACCAGGGTCTTGCGATAGCCCTCCGGCATCCAGTCGGTGGGCTCGATCTTCGACTCGTCGTCGACGATCGCCTGAAACTTCTCCTCGGGTGTCATGCCTCCATTCTAAACAAACGAACGTTCGTTTGTCGATGGATGGATCGCCGGAACCGAGAGACGAGAATCGGCGTCCAATCATGATGATGGACAAGACCGCCAATCTCGGCCGGCTCCTGGTCGCCTCAGCCCTGCTCGCCGCCGCCCTCACCCCGATCCTCCCCCTCACCGCCCGGGGTTGCTCTTGTGCCACGCCCTCCGACCTCCACGAGTGGGTCGACCAGTCGGAGGCTGTGTTCGTCGGCACCCTCATCGACAAGCGTGACGGCGGGGACGGCCCTTTCGATATGGAGAGTGTCTATGTGTTCGAGGTCGAGGAGTGGATCAAGGGTGATGCCGGGGACGTGATCGAGATCCACTCGGCGAGCGATGGCGCCGGATGTGGATTCGAGTTCTTCGATGTCGACCAACGAACCGGCGCCGCCATATACCTCGAAGGCGGAGTCCTTCGCGGCGGGCTGTGCTCGCAGATCGATGCCGATGTGGCGCTGACCCTGAAGACGGGCCTAGTGGTGAGCAAGACCGGCATACCCCGAATCGTGGCCGGAAACGGCTGGAACTCCACACGTCTGACTGTGCTCGACGCCGAAGGTGGCCACGTCGCCGATTTCTTCCCAAGGGATGACGCCGACGAGTTCGAGGGCACCCAGCTCCTCGAAGCGTGTCTCGGCGGAGACCTCGCGGTGCAGGTGACCAGCTCCGAGTTGGTTGTCTGGGATATGGCCACCTTCGAGCCGGTCGCCAACCACGACCTCGGGGTCGAGAGCCAATGGGGCTCCGACGTCTCTTGTCGAACCGAGGATGCGTCCTCGATCTGGCTCCTCTTGGCCTCCGATACCGGATCCCAACTCGTCGAGGTAGGAGCAACCGAGCCGATCCTCACCCTGCCCGGTACCGGAGGATGGGTCGGCACCGACTTCGTCCTCTCCCAATCGGGACCGGAGGGTGACATCACCTGGATCGACGTCGCCTCAGGGGAAGGAACACCAATCACCGCCATCCCACCCGGGGAGTTGTGGTCGTTGTCCGCGGCAGCCCATCCCAAGGAGCGACGCGCTGCCCTGATAGAGACGCGATTCGACCAAGAGTCGACGGCCTCGGCCTCCACCCTGTCGATCGTGGACGAGGCCGGGGTGCGATCATTCAGCGTCGAGCTCGCTCTGGAGGCCTACTCCCCGACCTGGCTCGACGACGAGCGGGTGCTGGTCACCGGCTACGACTGGGAGGTTTCCGAGATTCCGATTGGCCTGGTAGTGGACACCTTCAGCGGTGAAGTAGTCGAGCTAGGTCCGTGGAACTCCATACACAACGTCGCCGCCGGTCAACTCATCTTCGGTGTCGAAGCAGGCTCGATCTTGAGGGCCGATCTCACCTCGGGCTCGGTAGAGACCCTGGTCACACTGCCGACGGCCAACGCCGGGCCGCTGCTTGTCCTCGAAGACGCTGCGGCCATTGAGACACCGACCAGCACCACCGTTCCCGCCACCGAGCCCACGGTCCCACCCCTGGTGGCAGAGGGTACCGGGCCTGCACCTGGTGCGGAGCCGGGAAGCTCGCTAGACGCCCGCTGGATCGCCGGCGGCACAGTGGTCGTCTTCCTCGGCCTGCTCATCTGGCTGGCCATCTCATCACCACGACGTCCCTCAGACTCCTCTTGACCAAACGCGCGAACCCCCTACCATCGCGACCGATGACGAATCACGGCACCCGCCTGGTCTGCGCCTGCACCTGTGCATGCGCCGCCGCGCCGCGCGGGCTGTGATCGTCTGACCCACCAGTAGACCGACATCGAAAGCCCGCACCGGCGATACGCCGAGGCGGGCTTCTTGCATTTCTGGAGAGCCCATGACAACACCCACGACCCAGGAGAGACTCGGAACCGACCTCTCGCTGCGGAGGTTCGCCCACGTCGGCGACATGCTCCCCGACGTCGAGAACCCCTCGCCCCTGGTGAGGGCCAACCGCGTCTTGCCCGACCGCGACTACGAGCTGTTCCTCAAGCTGGAGTGGCTCAATCCCTTCGGGTCGGTGAAGGACCGGACCGCCGCCTACCTCATCGATGGCCTCGCCCGCCGCGGAGAGCTGAAAGGACGCGAGCTGGTCGAGGCGTCGAGCGGCAACACCGCCATCGCGCTCGCCGCGCTGGCCGCCCTGTCCCGCACCCGCCTGACCACCACGATCCCCGACGGTGTGCCCGAGGAGAAGAAAGTGATCCTGCGCATGTTGGGCGCCGAGGTGTGGGAGACGCCGGACGACCTGTGCCCGGTGGACAACCCCAAAGACGGGGCGATCGCGCTGGCGAGAGCCCTGGCCGCCTCCGAGGGAGGCACGAGATTTGCCGCCACCCGCCAGTACGAGAACGAGGACAACGTGACCGCTCACTACGCCACCACCGGACCTGAGGTCTGGCGACAAACCGGAGGACGGGTCCGCTGGCTCGTCGCCGCTCTGGGCACGACCGGCACATTGGTCGGCGCCGGCCGCTACCTCAAGGAGAAGGACCCGTCGATTCGGATAGTCGGGGTCGAGCCCGAGCCGGGCCATCGCCTCCCCGGGATGAAGAGCTTCGCCGAGGCCAGCATCCCGGCGATCTTCGACCCGAAGGCGGTCGACCACCAGGTCGTGGTCTCCGACGACGACGCCTACCGGGTGACCAAGGAGATCTGGCGGGAGGAGGCGCTGATGGTAGGCCCGTCCACCGGTGCCGTGGTCCACGCCGTCAGCACCCTATCGCTCGAGCCCGGCGACGTGGTCGTGGCCATCTCCGCCGACTCCGGCGTCAAGTACACGAGCTACTTCGAGGACATCCTCGGAGAGGAAGGGAGACTAAACCCATGAGTACCGACAACACCACTGAAATCGAGAGCGTGGAGCTCGATTGCGAGGGCCTGTTGTGCCCGCTCCCGGTGTACAAGGCTGCCCTGGTCCTCGACAAGTTGGAGAGCGGTGCCCGGCTGCGTCTGATCACCACCGATCCGGGCGCCTTGCAGGACATACCGGCGATGACGCGCCAGCGTGGCGACACCCTGGTCTCCGCGGACGATGAGGGAGGGCGCCAGCTGTTCGTCATAGAGAAGGGAACCCGAAGATGACCGCCGTGCCGATCCACGCCGAGACCCACGCCGAGGAACCGGCTGAGCGCCGGAAGAGGTTGGCGGTGGTCGCCTCCAAGGGGACTCTCGACCAGGCCTACCCGCCACTGATCCTGGCCTCGACCGCGGTCAGCCTGGGCTGGGAGGCGGGGATCTACTTCACGTTCTATGGCCTGGACATCCTTCATGCCGAGCGATTCGACAGGCTGAAGGTCTCCTCGCTGGCCAACCCGGCGGGGCCGATCCAGCTGCCCAATATCCTCGGCGCAGTCCCCGGTGCAACCGCGGCGGCGACCAAGGTGATGCGGAAATGGATGAGCGATGCGCGCATGCCGACCGTCCCCGAGTTCATCGACATGTGCCAGGAGCTAGATGTG
The DNA here is from genome assembly GCA_035512955.1 of Acidimicrobiia bacterium. Classification (GTDB taxonomy): domain Bacteria; phylum Actinomycetota; class Acidimicrobiia; order Spongiisociales; family ZC4RG35; genus JANQRA01. Next base: position 77,424 of record DATKCZ010000005.1, on the reverse strand, counting down.
AGGTTCTTCGCCTGCGCGACGACCATGGGGGTGATGGGCGTGTCCCAACAGGACCTGATACCGGGAGCCGACATCGCCGGCGCCGCCGCGTTCCTGGACTACGCAGCCGACGCCGACGTCAGCCTCTTCGTCTGACGCGGGCCCCGGGATGGAGGTGCCCCGGGGCCGGCGTCCCGGGCTCTCAGCGGGCCAAGGCCTTCATCAGATCGTCGAAATCCTCTAGACGCAGCGCCTGTGGCCCGTCACTGAGAGCATTCTGCGGGTCGGGGTGGATCTCCACCATCAGCCCGTGGGCACCCACCGCGGCCGCGGCCATGGCCAGGGGGGCCACGAGGTCGCGTTCCCCCGCGGCGTGGGACGGATCGACGATCACCGGGAGATGCGTCCGGCGCCGGAGCACCGGCACCGCGGTCAGATCGAGTGTGTTCCGTGACGATGTCTCGAAGGTGCGTATCCCCCGCTCACAGAGGATCACCCGCTGGTTGCCCCCGGCCAGTATGTACTCCGCAGCCTGGAGGTACTCGTCGATGGAGGCGCTCATCCCCCGCTTCAGCAGGACGGGTCGGTTGGTCTGGCCGACCTCGGTGAGCAGGGCGAAGTTCTGCATGTTGCGGGCACCGATCTGGAGCACATCGGTGAGCTCGGCCATCCTCTCCACGTGCTCGGGAGCAGGAACCTCGCTGACGATGGGCAGACCGTAGACTCGGCCGGCCTCGGCCAGCATCTCGAGACCCTCATATCCGAGCCCTTGGAAGCTGTACGGGGAGGTCCGCGGTTTGAAGCAGCCCCCGCGCAGCAGCTTGCCCCCCGACTCCTTCACAGCTCGGGCGGTCCTCATCACCTGGTCGAGCGATTCCACCGCGCAAGGCCCGGCGATCATCACCAGCTCGGGGCCGCCGATGGCGACCCCAGCGACCTCGACGACGGTGTCCCCCGCCTGGGCGGTCCGGCTGGCGAGGCGGTAACCAGCGACTGCCTCTGCGGCGGGTAAGCGGGCGGATGCGGGTCCCACCGCCACCACCCTGGCCTCGGTGATCGGACGCGGCTCACGATGGGGACGCAGATCGCGTGACGGGTAGCTTCCCAGGACCCGCAGGTACATCGTGTGGCGCCGCACATCGTCGATGGCCCTCTGCACGCGGTCGTCGGCGAGATTGCCCTCGAAGTCCACGTAGAACATCTCCTCCCACGGGTTGTCCACCGTGGGGCGTGATTCCAGCTTGACCAGCGAGATGCCCTCGGCCCTGAAGGCATTGAGCACCTCGGCCAACGCCCCGGCCTCGTTGCTGACCGAGAGGACGAGTGAGGTCTTCGCCGGGACCTGGGAGTCCACGTCGACCGGATGTCGGGCCACGGCGACGAATCTCGTGTAGTTGGACTCGCGGTTGTTGATCCCGGCTTCGAGGATCTCCAGACCGTATAGCGACGCGGTCTGCTCTCCGGCGACGGCGCCGACCGTGGGATTGTCGATCTCAGCGATGCGACGGGCCGCGAGGGCGGTGTCGCTGGCGTAGATGACGTCGACGTGGGAGAGCCCGGCGAGGAAGTTCGAGCACTGGGCGACTGCCTGGGGATGGCCATGGACGGTCTTGAGGTCCGAGATAGACGATCCTCTGACCCCGAGCAGACAATGCTTGACCAGCACCTTGGTCTCACCGACTATCGAGAGCCGGGCGTCCATCAACAGGTCGTAGACCTCGGCTATCGCCCCCGAGGTGGTGTTCTCGATTGGGAGAACCGCGATGTCCGCACGTTCTCGTCTCACCGCCTCGATGGCATCCCCGAACCGACTGCACGCCACGAAGTCCCGGTTCTCGACATGGGCAGTGAGCGCCAGGGCCGCCCGGTGGCTGTTGGAGCCCTCAACGCCCTGGATGGCGACGGTGACCGCATCACGACCGCCGTTGGCACTGTGCTGGGCGAACTCGAACTGGGCTCGCAGCGAGTCGGCGAGGATCTGCTCCCAGACCCGCGACACCAGCTCAGGGTCGAGTTGGTACTTGTCGGCGGAGGCGAGACGCTCCATGAGGAGCTCTTCCTCACGGCCACCGTCGCGGAGCGGCCGGGAGACGCGCTGCTTCTCGACGGCGATCTTCAAGGCGACACGGCGGCGCTCGGCCAAGAGTCCGAGGATGCCGTCGTCGATGCGATCCACCTCGCCGCGGAGGTTGTCGATCTCGTTGTCGTCGGTTTGATTGGGCTCAGGTAATGCAGAGGGATCGAGGATGCCGTACATCGGTATCTCCATTGGGGGGACGCGTCGAAGCGGTTAGGACAGGACAGGAAAAGCGGGGGTGGGGGTGGTACGGCGCTAAGCGCCGAAATAGCCGCGGAAGTAGAACGCGCCGAGGGACAGGTTGTCCCGAGTGGCGGCAGTGTCGCGGCTCATCAGGGGGATTGTTGTCGCACCATCCCGATCCGTCAAGACCCCTAATGTCGCCTGCTCATGCAACCGGGCTCCGCGATCGTGATCGGCACCGGGCTCCTCGGTGCCTCGGTCGGCCTGGCGCTGCGCTCCCAGGGGTGGGAGGTGGCCGGTTGGGACCCCAGCCCGTGGGCACTGGACGAGGCGATGGGGCGGGGGGCCATCTCCTCGAGGCGGGATGGGCCCGAGGTCGGGGACGCCGACCTGGTGGTCCTGGCGGCGCCACCGTCCGGTGTGGTCACCACTCTGGAGCAGATGAGCACGGACCGTCTGGCGACCGATATCGCAGGGGTGAAGACCCCGGTCGTCGCCGCCGCATCCCATCTCCCCCATTTCGTCGGTGGCCATCCCATGACGGGCGGGGAGAGCAGCGGGCCCGGCCTCGCCTCCTCCACCCTCTTTCATGGCGCCACATGGATCCTCGTCTCGGATGGGGCCGACCCCGCCGATCTCGACTCGCTCCGAGCCTTGGTGTCGTCGTTCGGGGCCAACCCCAAGTTGATGACCGCCGTCGAGCACGATGCCGCGGTGGCCCGGGTCAGCCATCTCCCCCATCTCCTCGCAGCCGCTTTGATGGGGCTGGCGCGGTCCGACCCGACGGCGTTGGAGCTGGCGGGTGGCGGTTTCAGGGACCTCACCCGCATCGCAGCCGCCGACAGTGGCTGGTGGGCAGAGGTGCTCACGGCGAACGCTTCCAACGTCGGCGCATCGATCGATGCTCTCCAAACGAGCCTCGAGGAATGGCGTCGGGCGCTGTCCGGGGGTCCCGGCGGCAGCGTCGCCGAGCGGTTGGAGGCGGCAAGGTTGGCGAGGGCCGGGCTCGGCGAGCATCACACCCAGGTGCGGGTGGTGCTCCTCGATCGTCCCGGGGAGATCGCCCGGGTGGGTCATGCCCTGGAGAACAGCCGGGTCGACGTCAGGGACTTCCAGCTGAGACATGGCGAGCACGGCGGGGGCGGCATCCTCACCATCTCTGTCAAGGGCGAGGGCCGCGAGGCGCTGACGATGGCCCTCGTCGATGAGGGCTTCGAGGTCCGCGTCGACGGCTAGTGCTTGTCCGCCCGTCTTCGCTGCGACTCGCTCAGGTGTCGCTTGCGGGCCCGGATGGCGTCAGGGGTAACCTCGACCAGCTCGTCGTCCTCGATCCACTCGATCGCAGTCTCCAGCGTGAGGCGACGGACCGGCTTGAGGCTGATGGCGTCGTCGGAACCGGCCGCCCTGATGTTGGTGAGCTGTTTGGCCTTGGCGGGGTTGGCTGTCATCTCCTGGGGACGGGAGCTCTCGCCGAAGATCATCCCCTCGTAGATGGTGTCGCCGGGCTCGATGAACAATTCGCCACGGCTCTGCAGGTTGTCGAGGGCAAACCCGGTAGCCGACCCCGCCCGGTCCGAGACCATCGCCCCACCGCTGCGGCCGGCGATGGCCCCCGTCCACGGCATCCACCCTTCGTGCTGCTGGTTGACCAGAGCCGTCCCCCGGGTGGAGGTCATCAGCTCAGACCTGAACCCGATGAGACCTCGGGCCGGGCCGATCGACGACACAATCGTCCTCCCTCGCTCCCCGGGTCTCATGTCCTCGACCAGGCCGCGCCGGGCGGCCACTGCCTGGGTGATCGTTCCCACGTAGCCGTCGGGGACGTCGACGATGGCGCGTTCCCTCGGCTCGTGCCTCACCCCGCCGATCTGGCGCACGATCACCTCGGGACGGCTCACCTGGAGCTCGAAGCCCTCTCGTCGCATCGACTCGATGAGCACCGCCAGCTGCAGCTCGCCCCGACCGGCCACCTCGATCATGTCCGGGCTCGATGTGTCGGCAATCCGTATCGAGACGTTGCCCAGGACCTCGCGCTCCAACCTCGCCCTGATCTGACGCGAGGTGAGCAGACTCCCCGACTTGCCGGCCATGGGAGAGGTGTTGACCCCGAATGTCATCCGCAGCACAGGCTCGTCCACCTCGAGACGGGGAAGCGACCGGGTATCGTCGGGCCCGGCGAGTGTGTCCCCGATCTCCACCTCGGGAAAGCCGGCAACGACGAAGAGGTCACCCGCTCGCCGCTCGGCGACCTCCACCCGCCCCAAACCGGAGAACCCGAGGAGGGAGGTCAGGCGACGCTTCAGGACCGAGCCATCGGCCCGGACCAACCCCACATGGTCCCCGGCCCGCAGGGTCCCTTGCGCCACCCGCCCGATGGCGAGCCGGCCCATATAGTCGGAGGCGTCGAGATTGGTGACCATCGCCTGCAGCGGGGCGCCGGGGTCACCCGACGGAGCCGGGATGGTCTCGACCACTGCATCGAGGATCGCGGATAGGTCGCTGCCCTCGGGGGGGATCCCAACACCGGGCATGGCCCGCCCGAAGCGGGCGATCGAGGAGACGATGGGGAACTCGATGTGATGGTCCTCGGCCCCGAGGTCGAAGAAGAGCTGGTAGATCTCGTCGGCCACCTCGGCGAGGCGGGCGTCGGACCGGTCGACCTTGTTGATCACGACGACCGCGGGCAGCCCCCGGGCGAGAGCCTTGGAGAGCACGTACCTGGTCTGGGGCATCGGGCCCTCGGCGGCGTCGACGAGGAGAAGCACGCCATCGACCATGGCCAGGGCGCGCTCCACCTCACCTCCGAAGTCCGAGTGACCCGGGGTGTCGACCAGGTTGATGCGGGTGCCGTTCCATTCGATGGCAGCAGCCTTGGCCAGGATGGTGATTCCCCGCTCCCGCTCCTGGTCGTTGGAGTCCATCACCCGATCCACCCGTGTCTCGTGCGCCTCGAAGACACCGGCGGCGTTGAGCATGGCGTCGACGAGAGTTGTCTTGCCATGGTCTACGTGCGCGATCAAAGCCACGTTGCGGATCGAAGGGGGTCCCGGCATGGGACCCTTGATTGTACCGGCGCCCGGGGGCTGAGCCGCCGGCCCCGTCTCAGGCCAGGGCGACCAGGTCGAGAAGCTCCTCGTCGAAGAACCTCATCTCGCCGTCGGGCATTAGCACCGCCCGGTCCGGAATCAGTTGGGCGACGAAGTCGGTGTCGTGGCTCACCATCACGATGGTCCCCTCGTAGATGGTGAGGGCGTCGAGCAACGCCTCTTTGGCCTGGGGGTCGAGGTTGTTGGTGGGCTCGTCGAGCAGCAAGACGTTGGGGCGGGAAGCCACCAGCATGGCCAGGGCGAGCTTGGTCTTCTCCCCACCGGAGAGGGTGGCTGCATCCTGATCGACCTTGTCGGCCAGCAGGAAGTGGCCGAGGAGGAAGCGCAGCGTGGCGTCGGGGAGACGGGCCGCCTTGCGCATGTGGTCGAAGACGGTCACCCCGTCGAAGATCTGCTCGTGCTCTTGGGCGTAGTAGCCCACGGTGGTCTCATGACCCAGCGACACCTGGCCCATGTCGGCGGTCTCCACACCGGCGAGGATGCGGAACAGGGTGGTCTTGCCCGCCCCGTTGAGCCCGATGAGGAGCATCCGCTCCCCTCGCTCGACGGCGAATTCGATGTCGACGAAGACGACGTTGTCACCGAATGACTTGGCCAGCCCGGATGCGGCCAGCGGCACCCTTCCCGACCGTTCCGGCTGCGGGAATGCCAACCTCACCTTCTTGCCGCCCTTCTGCACCTCGACGAGGTCGCGTTTCATTCGATCGACCCTGGTCTCCATGGCGCGGGCCACCTTCGACATCTTCTCGGTTGTCCCCTTGAAGCGTCGGATGTTCCCCTCGAGCCGGGCAATCGCATCGTCCTGATGCTTGCGCGCTCTCTCCTTTCGCTCCTGACGCGCTTCTCGCTCGACCAGGTAGTTGGAGTAGTTGCCCCGATACGCCTCGATCTCGCCGTGCTCGAGGGCAAGAACCGAGGTGATTGCCTCGTCGAGGAGGGGGAGGTCGTGGGAGATCACCAGCATGCCGCCCTTGTAGGTGCTCAGGTACTCGATCAGCCACGCCTTGGCATCGAGGTCGAGGTGGTTGGTGGGCTCGTCGAGCAACATGACGTCGGTCTCGGCGAAGAGCATCCGGGCCAACTCGACCCGGCGCCGCTGCCCCCCGGACATGGTCTTGACCGGCTGGATCAGCTCGTCGTTGCCGATCCCCACGTTGGCCGCGATCCGCTTCGCCTCGGCTTCTGCGAGGAACCCGCCCTTGGCCGCGAACTCGTCGTGGAGCCTGGAGAACCGGGCGATGCCCCGGTCTCTCTCCACACCGACCAGGGACTCCAACCGTACCCGGGAGTGCTCGATCCGCCGTTGCATGGCGCCGATCTCCCGGGCCATCAGGATGCGCTCCAGTGCGGTGGCGTCGGGATGCTCCAACTCGGGGAGAGCCGCCTCCTGGGAGAAGTAGGCGATGCTGCCCGAGCGGAGGACGGTCCCCTCGACCGGCTGAAGCTGGCCGATGAGGGTGCGCATGAGCGTCGTCTTCCCCGCCCCGTTGCGCCCGACCAGACCGATCCGGTCTCCGGACTGCACGCTGAAGGAGACATCACGGATCAGGGTCCGGATGCCGGCATCGATTCGGAGGTCGCGCGCGATCAGCATCGTTCTGGTGAGGGACGGCTCTCATTCTACGAGCGTGCGCACGGCTGGGCGAGGTGATTGTCCCTCGAGGTTGACAAGACGAGCGAGAATGCCGATGACTCGGAGATGTCGATGATGGCCAAGACATGTGCTAGATGTGGGGTCCAGGTCGGGGCGGCCTCGAAGCTCAAGAGAGGCTTGTGTCTCGAGTGTCAGAGCGCGGCAATGACCAGACGAGGCGCCAGGACCGCGGCCTTTCACATTCTGTTGCTCATCAGCGGTGCATACGTGCTCTTGACAGGAGTGACCGGTCCGTTCACCTTCCTGCTCCTCGGCTTCGCCTTCATCGATTTGCTCGCGATAGGAATGACCGCGGTCCACGAGCTGGCCCATGCCGTCACCGCACTCCTCGTCGGATTCGAGGTACGTGAGGTGTCCCTCGGCATGGGTCCCAGGATCGTAAGGAGACGATTCGGCCGCTTCAGGCTCGTACTTCGCCTGTATCCGGTCAGTGGTCACACCTTGATCCTCGCCACCGGTCGCGGCATCCGTGCCAAGATGATCGCGCTGACCGCGGCTGGGCCGCTCTCGCACATTCCGGTGGCGGCGTGGTTGGCGACTCTCGACGGTGGAGACGTGATCTGGGACAGCATCTTGGGCTGGGCGCCAGGATTTGTGTTGTTCTACCTCGCTCTCAACGTCATCCCGGTCTTCGACAACGATGGCCGGAACCTGTTCAAGCTGATGACCATGCCCGATGCTCGACTCGGGGCGATCAGCACTCTCAGCGCGGCGCTCAGCCAGTTGGCTCCAACCCTCGACGACCCTGCCGCGAATCCGGCCAACCGGATGCAACGTGACGCCATCGTCGCCCATCTCCAGAACCCTGGCCTGGAGCCGGCCGACCGGGCGATCACGCTCAACAATCTCGCTGCCATCGATCTACTGATGGACGACCCTGAGCTGCTCGACGAGATCGATGCTGCGTCCGCCGAGGCAATGGAATTGCTGCCCGAACTGGCGGCGATCCGCAACACACGGGGAGCCGCCCTGATACACCTCGGCCGGTACGCAGAGGGGATCGAGCTCATGGCGCCCACCCTGGGGAGTGTCGCGGAGGAGTTCGTCGGCGAGTCTCAGTGCGAATTGGCATATGCGTACGCAAGGGAGGGGGACGTCTTCCACGCACGTCAGCACCTGGCCGCCTGCAGAGGGAGAACCGCAAGACTCGATCTCTACCGACAAGCACTGACGATCTCCGGCGGTCTCGAGGTGCCGGTGATCAGGCGATTCGCCTCAGAGAGCCCTACCCCCATGGAAGCCGCAACCCGGTACCGGAAGGAAGCGGGAGCCCTGGCACAAACCACCGGCCTTGCCCTGAGAGCACATATCGAGGCGACCGGATCTGACACGGATCTGATGCCGATCGCTCTTGCCCTCGCCCCCGAGCAGGTCTAACGGGGTCATCCCTCGAGGCCTGCCGGGATCGACGCCGGGGCGAGGATGGTGTCGACCAAGCCGTAGTCGACGGCCTGGTCGGCGGTGAGCCAGCGGTCACGGTCGGTGTCCCGGCGGATCTTTTCGATGTCGTGACCGGTGTGCCTGGCCAGGATGTCATTGGCCTGTTCCCGTTGGCGGAGGATCTCCTGGGCATGGATCTCGATGTCAGAGGCCTGTCCCCCCAGCCCTCCGATGTGAGGCTGATGGATCATCACCCTCCCGTGAGGCAGTATCGATCGCGATCCGGCTTCGCCGCCGGCCAGGATCAGAGCGGCCGCCGATGCAGCCATCCCGATGCAGGTGGTTTGGACCTGTGGTCTGATGTGTTGCATCGAGTCATAGATGGCGAACATCGAGTCCATGGAGCCACCCGGTGAGTTGATGTAGAGCGAGATCGGCTTGTCCGGGTCGTCGGACTCGAGATGGAGGAGTTGGGCGACGATCAGGTTGGCCAGGTCGTCGTCGATCGGCCGGCCCAGGAAGATGACCCGATGCCCGAGCAGCCTCGAATAGATGTCGAAGGCGCGCTCACCTCGGGAGGTCTGTTCGATGACCGTGGGGACCAGCATGTGACTACCTTTCGCAACCGAGCGGTTGCAACCAGCATAGCAGGGTCTCGCAACTGCTAAGTTGCAGGACATGGACGAGCTGCCCCAGATCGAGAGGACCGCCGATCTCCCCGCCACGCCCGAGGAGGTCTGGGAGCGGATCGTCGACGGTGACCTCGCCCAGGAGTGGATGGGTGTCCGTGTCGAGCCACGCCGTGGTGGCGGAGTGAGCGTCCCCGACCGGGACGTGATCGGGACCGTCGAGGAAGTGGTTCCCGGCGACTCGATCACCTGGTCATGGCGTGAGGTCGACGGTGAGCCCTCCCAGGTGACCATCGTCGTGAGGCCGACCGAGGAGGGCACGAGAGTGACCATCACCGAGAGACTCCTCGAATACCGGATCACCGGCACTCCCCCGATCTTTCTCAGCCTGGCGGCATGACCGACCCCCAGCAGCTCCTGGCGGCACTGGCCGATCCGACGCGGCGCGCGGTGTTCGAGCGTCTCAACTCCGAGGGGCCCGCATCCGCCTCGAAACTGGCTACCGAGCTCCCGGTCTCCCGTCAGGCCATCTCCAAGCACCTGGCCCTCCTCGACTCGGTGGGCCTGGTGCAGCGCGCCGATGAGGGGCGCCAAGTGGTCTATTCGGCGAGGGTGGCCCCTCTGGGTGAGGTGGCGGACTGGCTGGAGACGGTCGGCGGCGACTGGGACTTGCGATTGGAGCGTCTCCGCGGCTCATTCGAGAGCTGAGGCACAGGGTTGGGGGCAGTTGGTTAGGTTGCCCCGGTGCCAGCGCAGACATTCGCCCACACCGCCACTGCAAGAGCCTCCGTCGACGAGGTATGGGCCTCGCTCGACGAGCCGGGCACCTGGGAGTCGATAGGAGGGGTGAACCGGGTGTTCAACCCGGTCGTGGACCAGCAGGGCCGGCTACAGGGATTCTCCTTCGAGACCGTCGCCGGTGGGCGGAGCTACGTGGGCACGGCCACACCGGGGCTCCGGGAGGAGGGTCGACGCATCACCTGGCAGGTGGACAGCTCCGAGATACGGGGGACGACCACGGTGGAGCTCGAGGCGGTCGCTGCAGGGACGGAGATCGAGGTGACTCTGGAAGTCAGGAGCGCCGGGTTCCTCTCATCGGTGTTCTTCCCGGTGATAACCGGCGGCATCGGGAGCGGGCTGGGGGACGCGGTGGATGCGTTCGCTGCCCGGTTTGAGACCTAGCCGGGCCCCCCACCGAGGCTCTGCTCCGATTCCCCGGTCTCCTCGGTCTCGGCCGCCTCGAGTGCGGCGGCCGCCTCCTTGGCCGCGGCATGGCCCTCGGTCACCTGGGCGCGGTCGGTGATCAGAGTCACCTGGTTGTTGAGCACCTGGATGAACCCGCCGTAGACCCCGATGGTGGTCCGTTCTCCCGACTCGGACTCGATATCCACCGGGCCGGTGGCGAGAGCGCCCATCAGCGGCTCGTGGTCGGCCATGATCCCCAACTCGCCCTCAGGGGTGCGGGCGATGACGATCGTGGCTTGACCGCTCCACACCGTCGCCTCGGGCGACACCACGTCTACCTGGAAGAGCTTGGCCATTACGCGGCTGCACCCTCCATCTCACCGGCGCGACGCTCGACGTCCTCGCGACCGCCAACCATGTAGAACGCCTGCTCCGGATAGCGGTCCATCTCGCCGTCGATCACCGCCTTGAACGAGGCGATCGTCTCCTCGAGAGGCGTGTAGATGCCCTCCTGGCCGGTGAACTGCTCGGCGACGAACATCGGCTGGGCGAGGAACCGCTGGATCTTGCGGGCCCGGGCCACCAGGAGCTTGTCCTCCTCGGACAACTCGTCGATGCCGAGGATTGCGATGATGTCCTGGAGGTCCTTGTACCGCTGCAGGATCCGCTGCACCTCGACCGCCACCGCATAGTGCTCCTCACCCACGATCTGGGGGTCGAGGGCGCGGCTGGTGGAGTCGAGGGGGTCGACCGCGGGATAGATGCCCAGCGCGGTCAACGGGCGCGACAGCACTGTGGTCGCGTCGAGGTGGGCGAAGGCGGTGTGCGGCGCCGGGTCGGTGATGTCGTCTGCGGGCACGTAGATCGCCTGCAGAGAGGTGATCGATCGGCCCTTCAGCGAGGTGATCCGCTCCTGGAGGACCCCCATCTCGTCGGCGAGGTTCGGTTGATATCCCACCTCCGAGGGCATGCGGCCGAGAAGCGTCGACACCTCGGACCCGGCCTGGGTGAATCGGAAGATGTTGTCGATGAACAACAACACGTCCTGGCCCTGGACGTCACGGAAGTACTCGGCCATGGTCAACGCAGACAATGCGACACGGAGACGGACCCCGGGCGGCTCGTCCATCTGGCCAAAGACGAGCGCAGCCTTGTCGATGACTCCGGTTTCGGTCATCTCGAGGAAGAGGTCGTTGCCCTCACGGGTGCGCTCACCCACCCCGGCGAACACCGAGACACCGCCATGCTGGGTGGCGACACGGTTGATCATCTCCTGGATGAGAACGGTCTTGCCGACACCCGCGCCACCGAACAGACCGATTTTTCCACCCTGTAGATAGGGGCAGACCAGGTCGAGCACCTTGATCCCCGTCTCGAACACGGTCTTCTGCGCCTCGACGTCCTCGAACTTCGGCGGGGTGCGGTGAATCGGCCACCGGGGCTCGGAGAAGTCCATGTCGGGGGCGTCGAGGGAGTCGCCCCAGACGTTGAATATGTGCCCGAGGGTCTGGTCACCGACGGGGACCGTGATCGGCGAGCCGGTGTCATGGACCTCGGAGCCACGGGTCATCCCGTCGGTGGGAGCGAGGGCGATGGCGCGCACCTTGGAGCCTCCCAGGTGCTGTGCCACCTCGGCGATCACCATATGGTCCTCATCCCCGAGGGTGAAGAAGATCTCGATTGCGCTTAGGATCTCGGGCAACTGGTCCGGGGGGAACTCGACGTCCACCACCGGCCCGGCCACCTTGACGATCCGCCCTAGGGCTCCGCTGTAGTCACTCATGTGATTGCTCCATGTTGGTCTAGGACTCTCACCCCGTTCTGTGAGGGTCTATGCGGCACAGTCGCGGTAGATCCTCACAGAACGGGTTAGACGGTTCATTTCCTGCTGTCCGCCAACGCCTGGGCGCCCCCGACGATCTCGGTGATCGCGGTCGTTATCTCGGCCTGTCGGGCCCGGTTCGCCCTGACGGTCAGACTCCTTATCAGCTCTTCGGCGTTGTCGGTGGCGGCCTTCATCGCCCGACGACGGGCGCTGTGCTCCGACGCCGATGCCTCCAACAGCAGGTTGAAGATGACTGCCTCCACATATCTGGGCAACAGCCGGTCGAGGATCTCATCGGGCGACGGTTCGAACTCGTAGGAGACCGCAGGCCCCTCTTTTTGCTCCGACTCGGGCGGGGTGATCGGGAGCAACTCGATCTCCGTCGGTACCTGCGTCATCGCCGAGGCAAAACGGGTGTAGAAGGCATCGAGCGCGTCGATCCGACCCGAGACATAGGCCTCCATGACCGTGTTGGCGATGGCCCGGGCGTTGCTGTAACCGGGGGTGTCGGTCACCCCGAGGAAGGCCTGCTCGATGCGATAGCCGCGATAGCGGAAATAGGCCTGTGCCTTCTTCCCCACCGCGTAGATCATGACATCGCTGCCCGATCTCTCCATCTCGACGATGCGGTGCTCGGCCAGCCTGATGACATTGGAGGCATAAGCCCCGGCCATGCCTCGATCCGATGACACGATCAGGAGACCGACCGTGTTCACCTCGCGCCGCTCCAAGAGCCGGTGGGAGGCGTCTGCGGTGACGCCACCGACGTTCTCTATGACTTCGATGAGCTTGGCCGTATACGGTTTCGACCCGGCGACCCGGGCGGTCGCCTTGGGGATGCGGCTGGCCGCGATCAGCTCCATGGCACGGGTGATCTTCTTGGTCGCCTCGACGCTTCTGATCCTGCGTCGGGTGTCACGGAGGGCGGCACTTGCCATCTGCTGTGGTCCTACTCGTCCTTGGTGGAGACCTCGAAGGTCTCCTTGAAGGCCTTGATCCCCTCGACCAGCGCGTCGTCCTCCGGCAGCTTGCCGGTCTCGCGGATCGAGCCGAGAACGTCGGCATGACGGGCTTTGATGAATTCCCTCAGACCAAGCTCGAAGCGCTTGATGTCCTCGGTGGGCACATCGTCCATGTGGCCCTCGGTGACTGCGAAGAGGGCGAGCACCTGCTCCTCGACGGGGACCGGGGCGTACTGGGGCTGTTTGAGGATCTCGACGACCCGGCGGCCCCGCTCCAACTGGGCGAGTGAGGCAGCGTCGAGCTCGGAGCCGAACTCGGCGAACGCGGCCAGCTCACGGTATTGGGCCAGGTTGAGGCGCAACGGGCCGGCGATCTTCCTCATCGCGCTGATCTGGGCGTTTCCTCCCACCCGGGAGACGGACTGGCCGGCGTCCACGGCGGGACGGACACCCTGGAAGAAGAGGTCCGTCTTCAGGAAGACCTGGCCGTCGGTGATCGAGATCACGTTGGTAGGGATGTACGCAGAGATGTCGTCGGCCTTGGTCTCGATGACGGGGAGTCCGGTGAGGGACCCGGCGCCGAGCTCGTCGGAGAGCTTGGCGCAACGCTCGAGGAGACGGCTGTGCAGGTAGAACACGTCGCCTGGATAGGCCTCCCGACCGGGGGGGCGACGAAGCAAGAGCGAGATCTCCCGGTAGGCGACGGCCTGTTTGGACAGGTCGTCGAACATCACCAGGGCGTGCTCGCCGTTGTACATCCAGTGCTGTCCCATCGCCGACCCGGCGTAGGGGGCGTACATCTGCAAGGCGGGGGCATCGGATGCGGCGGAGTGGACCACCACGGTGTACTCCATCGCCCCGTGCTCTTCGAGGGCGGACACCACCTCGGCCACCGTCGACGCCTTCTGGCCAACGGCCACGTAGATGCACTTGATGGCCTCGTCGGTGCCCCAATACCGCCGCTGGTTGATGATGGTGTCGACGAGGAGCGCGGTCTTCCCGGTCTGGCGGTCGCCGATGATGAGCTGACGCTGGCCACGCCCGATCGGTGTCATCGAGTCGATGGTCTTGATGCCGGTTTGCAGTGGCTCGGACACCGGCTGGCGTTCGACGACCGACGGCGCCTGGGTCTCGAGGAGACGACGCTCGGTGGCGTTGATCGCGCCCTTGCCGTCGATCGGGTTTCCCAAGGGGTCGACGACACGGCCGAGGAGCTCGTCGCCCACCGGAACCGAGAGCACGGTCCCGGTCTGCTTGACAGGGTCACCCTCCTCGATGTGGTTGTAGTCGCCGAGGAACACGACACCGATGTCGCTCTCGTCGAGGTTCAGCGCCACACCGACCAGCCCTCCCCGGAACTCGAGCAACTCCGAGGCCATCACACCGGGAAGGCCCTCGACACGGGCGACACCGTCGGCGATCGAGGTGACGTGGCCGACCGTCTCCTTGGTCGTGTCCGGCTCCCAACCCGACAGTTGGGACCGGAGCGACTCGGTGATCTGGTCGGCGGTGATGGTCAGTTCGGACATGGTTAGTTACCCCTTACGGCCTGGCGGACAGACTCCACGCGTCGGGCGATAGATCCGTCGATGACAGTGTCACCCACTTTGGCCACGATGCCCCCGATGAGAGACGGGTCGACGACCACCTTGACCTCGACGTTCTTGCCGGTGGCGCGACCAAGCGAGACGGTGAGGCGCCGCACCGTCTCCTCGTCGAGCGGGATCGCAGACCGGACCTCGGCGAGAGCCTTGTCACGGGAAGCAGCGGAGGTCTCGGCGACCGACTTGGCGATCGCAGGCAGGTCGGAGGCGCGGTTCTGGCTCACCACGAGCTGGACCAGACCAACGGTGAGCGAGGATGCCCGTCCCCCGATGAGCTCGTCGATGATCGACTGCTTCTTCTCGAGCGGCAACTGCGGATCGGTGAGGCTCGACCTCAGATCGGGCGACGTCTCGATGCTCCTGGCGATGGCGAGGAACTCGTCCTCGACCCTGTCCAGCTCGCCCTCCCCCCGCGCCATCTCGAAGATGCCCCGGGCGTAGCCGCTGATCCGGTCTTCGGCCATGGCCTAGAGCTTCTCCAGGTCGGCGAGATAGCGATCGATCAGCGCCTGGTGCGACTTCTCGTCCAAGGACTCCCCCACGATCTTGCCGGCGAGGTCGATGGAGATGTCCCCTACCTGGCTCTTGGCCTCGGCGAGGGCACGGGCCTTCTCACCGGAGGCATCCTCCCGCGCCCGGACTCGGATCTGTTCGGCTTCGGCCTCGGCCCTGGCAACGATGTCAGCCCGGGCCTGGTCGGCCGTCTGGCGTGCCTCTTCGATGATCTTGTTTCCTTCGGCTCGCGCCTCGGCGAGCTGGCCCTTGTAGTCGGCCAGTAGGCTCTCCGCCTCGGCTTTGGCCCTCTCCGCGTCTTTGATCTGACCGGTGATGGCGGCCTGACGCTGTTCCAGGGTTCGGTTGATGGCGGGCAGTGCCCACCGCCAGACGAAGAAGAACACGATGGCGAATGCGATGATCCCGGCTATCAGCTCCTCTTGATGGGGTAGGACCAAGCTGAGGCCGCCGGAGCTCTCTCCCCCTTCCTCTGCGGCGAGGATGGCCATCGCTGTCAATTGGTGCATCCCGGTCTCCTAACCAGCTGAGGCGATGAAGAAGAGAACGAAGCCGATCAGGGCCAGCGCTTCGGTGAGGGCGATGCCCAGGAACATGGTGGTCCGAATCGTTCCCTGCATCTCAGGTTGACGGGCCATGGCAGTGATGGCATTTCCAGCCACGATGCCGATGCCGATGCCGGGCCCAACGGCGCCCAGTCCGTAACCAACCAAGGACAGTGCACCCGTGAGTGCCTCGATATTGCCTTCCATTGTTTCTCTCCTTAGTGCTCGAAGTGGATGGACGATTCGATGTAGATCGCGGTCAATAGGGTGAAGATGTACGCCTGGAGCACCGCTATCAGGATTTCAAGGCAGAACATGAAGAGGCCAAGGGCGAACCAGAAGACTCCGACGGTCCCTTTGATGCCGATTTCGGGGATGGCGGTGATGAAGATCAGTCCCGAGGTCAGGAGCAGGGTGAGCATCAGGTGTCCGGCCACCATGTTGGCGAAGAGCCGCACGGCAAGCGTGATCGGGCGGAGCAAGAAGATGGAGACCAGCTCGATCAGCCCAACCAGCCACCTGAGGCCGATCGGGACCGCTTTTGGCCACACCGTGTCGATCAGATAGCGGAAGTTGTTCCGGGCGAAGCCCACGAACATGAAGATGACATAGGTGACCAGGGAAAGGAAGAGTGGGATGGCCATCCGCGAGGTGATCGGGAAGTTGATCCCCGGGGTTACTTCGAACAGGTTCCCGATCAGCAGGAAGAAGAACATCGTCATCAGGTAAGGCAGGTACTTGGTCCCCTCGGTCCCGATGACGTCGCGGGCGATGCCGTCTCTGACAAATCCGACGAGCCCCTCCAGCGCGGCCCCGTACTTGGTCGGCACCAAACGCTGCTGTCTGAGCCCGAAGTAGAGGACCGCCACCGTCACCAGGGCGGCGAAGATCATGAGTACCTCGGTGCGGCTCACCGCGAAGCCACCGAGGGTGAAGATGGCGGGGAACTCGAACAACTCGTTGACGTCGGCCGGGGCGCATATCACCTCATTGACGACGTCGCATTCGGAAGCGAGGATCATCTGCGCCAACTCGGCTCCCTTTCTCTACTCATGGACAATGACAGCGCTTCCCAGATCAGCAATGTGAAATAGGCCACCACCGCCGAGATCCCGAAAGCCAGCCGGTCCACCTCGAATGCGCTAGCGATCAGGTAGACGGCACCAATGAACAGACCCAAGCGAAGGAAAAAGCCGATCAGAGCGGCGGCATGATAAGCCTGCAGGTTGATCCTTGCCGAAATCGAGAGGATGGCCCCCGAGAGAAGGAAGTTGGCCACGACCACCGCTACCCCGATGGCAGCGCTCCAGGCACCATCCCATCCCCGAAGCAGACCGAAGACCAGGATCAGGGCCGGGCCGAGATATATGCCACGCGTGACGGTCTGGCGGGCCAGGTCGGCCTCGATGGCCGGGCCGTGCTCAAGGTTGACGCCGGACATCCTCGACCTCCCTCGACCACCGCCACAAGTTCATGAATCCCGAATACGAGCCGCCAACGATTCCGATCGTCACCAGCCACGGCTCGGTCCCGAGCCACATATCGGCGAAGTAACCAAGGAGGGTGCCGGCAAGAATGGAGGAGATGATTGAGTTCCCCCGAAGCCAGCCTTCGTTGACCGCCCGCCCGACTCGTTGATTGGTGGATTCGTGGTTCAAGAGCTCATTCGACCTTGGCTTGTGAATCTATTCACAAAGTGTAAGGGGCATTCGGACTCGGGGCCAAATGGAACCTAGCAAAACGATGTGGATGCCCCCACACTCATCCCGCATGCACCCGGTCGACCACCGGCTTCATCGCCTCGATCGCCTCGGCGGTGCTCGGGAGCAGGTCACACCTGACTTCTTCAAAGCCCATCTCTCCCAAACCGAGGATGTGCTCGGCGATCTCACCGACTGATCCGGTGATCGGCTTCCGCTCCCCTGGCGCATCAACCGACAGCCCCTCGGGGACGATCGAGTACAGGTCGAGAGTGCGAATCAGGCTCGACGATTCACGGCCGTGCTCGGACAGGGCAGATTCCAGCCCGGCGAGAATCGGCCCAAGCCTCCCCTTGCTCGCCTCCAAGGATTCGTCGTATACCCACCAGTTCCATTCGTCACCGTACCTCGCCGCCAGTTCCAACATCCTTGGCCCACCCGCCGCGATGTTGATCGGGGGGCCCTGGGGGTGGGGCCCGCGTAACACCAGTTCGGCCTTGGTGGCCGAGTAGAACTCACCCTCGAAGTCGAACTCTCCGACCTTGAGCAGACCGTGGATGATCTGGATCGCCTCGGCGAACCGTGAGTAGCGTCGACCAGTCGGGAAGCCGAAGGCCTCGTAGTCGGAGTCGGGGGTGTTTCCTGCTCCGATGCCGAAGATGTACCGACCACCGGATATGTCGTCCAGAGTGGTCACGATGCTCGCGGTCATCGCCGGGGAGCGATACGGCGAGTTGACCACCGATTGACCGATGTGAATCGTCTCGGTGACCGCCGCCAGCGCCGCCGCTATCGCAAAGGACTCCCATACCCCATCGGTGTGCTCCTCGCCCCGGTACATGAGGGCGTCCTCGAAGACGAACGAGTCGAACCCGGCAGCCTCGGCGCGCCCGGCCCGATCCGAGATCGACTCCCAGTTGGGGGCGATTGAATCGCCGTCGGGACGTCCGTGCAGCTCATTGATCAGACCGATTCTCACGATCTCAACCTAGACAGGAGACTCAACGCTCGCTGCATTTCCCGATGATCTCCACCAGGCTGGCATCGACGATCGTATCCACTGCGATTCCCCCCGCCATGAGGTGGTCGAGAGCGTTCTGGTGGACATCGAGGACCGGCTCCCACTCTTTGCCGTGAACGATCTGGCGGGTCTCCTCGAAGGAGAAGAGCCCGAGCACATCGACCACCCGATGGCGTCACACAGCCTGCTCAAACGTGCCCGGCGAAGTGGTGGGGGTAAGGCGGGAACTCGGCGGCCAGCTCCGAGACCTGCTCGGCCACCTGGGACAACACGGTTTCGTCTTCCCTCTCCCGGAGTGCCCGGCAGATCAGCGACGCCACCCCTGCCGCCTGAGGCTCCTTCATCCCCTGGGTGGTCATCGCCGGAGTGCCGATGCGAAGTCCCGAGGCCCGGTAGGGAGGTCGGGGGTCGTTGGGGATGGTGTTGAAGTTGAGGGTGATGCCGAGCTCATCGAGCATCCGGGCGGCATCCTTCCCGGTCAGGTCGTCGTCGACCGAGCGCAGATCGATCAGATAGAGGTGGTTGTCGGTTCCGCCGGACACGACCCGGACCCCTTCGTCCTGGGTCTGTGCCGCCATGACGGCGGCGTTTGCCACGATTTGGTCGGTGTACTCCTTGAACCCCGGTTGCATCGCCTCGAGGAAGCACACCGCCTTGGCTGCGATCTGTGACTCGATCGGCCCGCCCTGCACATTGGGGAAGACCCCTTTGTTCAGTGTCTCGCCGAACTGCTCCTTCGCCAGGACCAAACCCCCGCGGGGCCCGCGCAGCGCCTTGTGAGTGGTGGCGGTGATGATGTCGGCGTGAGGGACAGGGGAGGGGTGTGACCCCCCGGCGACCAGCCCGATGAAGTGAGCCGCGTCGACCATGAATACCGCACCGATCTCGTCGGCGATCTCCCTGAAGCCCTCGTAGTCGAGGATCCTCGAATACGCCGAGTACCCGGCCAGCACGATCTTGGGTCGGTGCTCGATTGCGAGTCGGCGAACCTGGTCCAAGTCGATGACCTCGGTGTCGGGGTCGACGCCGTAGGCGACGAAGTCGTAGTGGAGCCCTGAGAAGTTGACCGCCGAACCGTGGGTGAGGTGACCCCCGTGATCGAGGCGCATACCGAGGACGGTGTCCCCTGGCTGGAGAAGGGAGAAGTAGACCCCCATGTTGGCCTGGGCCCCGGAGTGGGCCTGGACATTGGCGAACTGCGCCCCGAAAAGCTCCTTCGCCCGGTCGATGGCCAACTGCTCCATCTCGTCGACCACCTGACAGCCCTCGTAATAGCGCCGGCCGGGGTATCCCTCGGCGTACTTGTTGGTGAACACCGAGCCTGAAGCCGCCATGACCGCCGGGGAGGCGAAGTTCTCCGAGGCGATGAGATGGATGTGGGAGTTCTGACGTTCTAGGTCTTTTCGGATGAGGCCGCTGATCGCCGGATCCACCCGCGAAATCGAGTCCATGGAGATCATGCGCCGAGCGTAACCTCAGATCTCGACCGGCCCCCTCCTGAGCACGACCAACTCGGCTCCGGTGGCATCGACCACCGTGGACGCCTCCCCACCCGGGGCGGCGCCTTCCAGGTAGACCGCCACCCGATCGGCGAAAACCTCCTGGGCTTGGCGATCGTTCATCGCTTCGGGTCCCCCCGACTCGTTGGCCGAGGTCACCGCCAGGGGCCCGGACTGCTCGAGGAGCTCCCTGGCGAGCGGGTGGTCGGGGACTCGGATCCCGATGGTTCGGCGCTGCTGATCGCCCACCCAGTCCGCCATGATCACTCTTGGTGTGACGATCAGGGTGAGAGCGCCGGGCCAATACTCGGCCGCCAGGGCGCTCGCCTCGTCGTTGATCTCCGTGATCAACGCAGCCTGGTCGAATCCGGCCACCAGCAGACCGACCGGCTTGTTCGGGGGGCGGCCCTTCAGCTCGAACAATCTGCGGACTGCATTTTCGTTGAAGGGGTCGACACCGATCCCGTAGACGGTGTCTGTGGGGATACCCACGACCTGGCCGTCGAGGATGGCGGCAAGGGCCTCCTCCATCACGGCTTGACCGCGACCACGTAGCGGTCGCGGCCCGACCAATCCTGGCGAACCACCGTCGGAAGGTGGCGAAAAGAGCTGGAGGCCGACACACCCTGCCGCTCCCCGATCTCACACACCAGGACGCCCCCGGGGCGCAGCCACATGGCGGCGGAGTCCCCGATCTCCTCGATCACCTCCAGACCGGTCGGTCCGGCGACCAGGGCCACACGCGGCTCCCTCTTCACGTCTGCAGGGAGGGTGGCGAACCCGGCCTCCGACACGTAAGGCGGGTTGGCCACGAGCAGATCGACCTCCCCGAGCAACGAAGCCGGCAACGGGTCGTACAGCTCGCCCACCGCCAGATATATCTCCAGGCCGGTGCGTGCCTTGTTCTCGGTGGCAACCTCGATCGCCGCCTCGGAAATGTCGGTGGCGAAGACGGCAGCAGAAGGGAACGCATTCTTCAGCGCCAGGGCGAGAGCACCCGACCCCGTGCACAGGTCGACGACGACCTCGGGGTTGCGCACCATCCTGTTGGCGATCTCGAAAAGCCCCTCGGTCTCGGGGCGGGGCACCAACACTCGCTCGTCGAC
This sequence comes from Acidimicrobiia bacterium, assembly GCA_035512955.1. Lineage (GTDB taxonomy): Bacteria > Actinomycetota > Acidimicrobiia > Spongiisociales > ZC4RG35 > JANQRA01. The sequence continues at coordinate 56,455 of DATKCZ010000005.1, read as the reverse complement.
GATGAGGTCGAGGGTGCCGAAAGCGGCGCTGCCCTCGATGTACTGGAGCGGCTCTCCTCCCAGACGACGGGCAACCAGCTCCTCGAGGGGCCGGCTTGGCCCCGCGATCGCCTCGAGCCTGCTCAATTCGTGCGGTGGAATCTGCCCCATTGGCCCCAACATTGTGCCAGAGCCGGGGGCGCCCCCGTCGCATCCGTTGTGCAGGGAATTGCCGTCAGGTCATCTCCTGGCCCGAGAGATGGCGCAACCTGCTCCGTTGTGCAGGGAGGTGCCGTGAAGGCAATTCCTGGCACCACAGATCACCCGACCCGTTCACTCCCCCTCGGCGAGCTCCTCCGCCCGCTCGGCGGCGGTGAGGGCCCCGACGAACTCGTCGAGTGCCCCCTCCAACACCGCGTCGAGCCGTTTGATGGTCAGACCGATGCGGTGGTCGGTGACCCGGTTGTCCTTGTAGTTGTAGGTCCGGATCTTCTCGGATCGGCCCCCGGTGCCCACCTGGCTCTTCCGGGCCCCGGCCAACTCGGCGGCGGCTTTCTCCTGTTCCATCTGGAGCAGTCTGGAACGGAGCACCCGCCAGGCCTTCTCCTTGTTCTGGAGTTGGCTCTTCTCGTCCTGCATCGACACCACGATGCCGGTCGGATCATGAGTGAGACGTACCGCCGAGTCGGTGGTGTTGACCGACTGCCCTCCCGGCCCGGTCGAGCGGTACACATCGACCCTGACGTCGTTGGGGTCGATCTCGATGTCGACCTCCTCGGCCTCGGGAAGCACCGCGACGGTGGCCGTGGAGGTGTGAACCCTTCCCTGGGACTCGGTCTTGGGGACCCGCTGCACCCGATGCACCCCACCCTCGTATTTGAGCTTGGAGTAGGCGCCGTCGCCTTTGACCGACACGGTGATCTTGTCGTATCCGCCGGTCTCCGACTCCGACACCTCCATCTGCTCCATCTTGAAGCCGAGGCTCTCGGTGTACTTCTGGTACATCCGCAACAGGTCACCGGCCCAGATCGAGGCTTCATCGCCACCCACACCCGACCTGATCTCGACGATGACGTCCTTGGAGTCGTTGGGGTCCGCGGCGACGAGAGCACGCTTGATCTGTTCTTCGAGACCATCGATCTCCCGCTCGAGCTCTCGGGCCATCTCCGCCATGTCCGGGTCGTCCGCCATCTCCCTGGCCTCGGCCAGATCGGCCTGTGCTCGTCTCCAGCGGCGGATGTCGGAGACCACGTCCTTGAGATCGGAGTGACGCTTGCCGAGACCGGCCAGCTGCGACGGGTCGTTGTGGACCTCCGGGTCGGAAAGAGAAGCTTCGATCTCCTCGAAGGCGGTCTCGATCTCGTCGAAGCGCTGGCGCAAGGACGTGTCCATCTCAGAGCTCCCCAACGCGCGCCGACTCCCTGACCTCGACCGCCGTGACGGGAAGAGCCCCCCGTGAGGACACGTCGGCGAACTGCTCTTCGTCGAGTGCGACCACCAGACTCGAAATCGCCACCTCGATCTGGTCCTCCCCGGGGACCGCGGTAGTCAGCTTCTGCAACCAGATCCCGGGTTGTGCCAGCAACGCGGCCAACCACCCTTCCGACCGGGTTCCCGACCAGCGCAGCAGCTCATAGGCGAAGCCGGCGATGATCGGGATGCCGACGACGCGGGAGATGACGAGAAAGACGATGCCCGGCTGACCGAGAAAGGTGAACACGACGATCGAGCCCAGGACCACGATGAGCAGGAAGCTGGTGCCACATCTGGGATGCTCCGGCCGGTAGCGGGCCACCGACTCGATGGTCAGTGGCTCCCCCGCCTCATAGGCGTGGATCGCCATGTGCTCCGCGCCGTGGTACTCGAACACACGGGCGATCTCCTTGGAACGCCCGATCAGCCAGATGTAACCGACGAAGATCAGCAGGCGAATCGCACCCTCGATGACGCTGAACCAGAGGTCGGAGTCGTCTGACACCGCGTCGGCGGCGAGGGCGGGCAGCACGATGAACACCCCGGCGAAGAAGACGAAGGCGAGGGTCATGGTCCAGCCGATCTGGGCACCGGTGAGCGGCTTCTCCTCCTCCTCGGTGGCCACCTGGGCCGACCACGACAGCGCCTTGAACCCGAGGGTCAGGGACTCACCCAGAACGAGGATGCCGCGCACAAACGGGATCTTGGCCCATATGTTGCGCTCGGCGAGCCGAGTGAGGTCGTTGCGTCTGGCCGTGATCCCCCCGTCGGGTTGTCGCACCGCAACCGACCAAGCGGTAGGGGCGCGCATCATCACACCCTCGATCACTGCCTGGCCTCCGACGGTCTTCGCCGGGTCGATGTGTCCGCTCGCCTCGGGAGCGGAGGACTCACTTCGAGTCAGTTGCCCCACCCTCGGCAGCGCCGGTCTCGCCCTCGCCGGCGGGATCGCCCGCCTTGGTGAAGGTGCTCTTGCCGTAACGCTTCTGGAATCGCTCGACACGCCCGCCGGCATCGACGACCTTCTGCTTCCCGGTGAAGAAGGGATGACAGTCGTTACACAACTCGATGTGCATGGCACCCGGCTTGGTGCTCCTGGTCTCGAAGGTGTTACCACACGAGCAGGTCACCGTGGTGGTGTCGTAGTTGGGGTGTATATCGGTCTTCAAGAGGTTCTCCTGGATCAGCCGCTGCTCTTCGCCACCTCGGCGAGGAACTCGGCATTCGACTTGGTTGTCTTCAAACGATCGATGAGGAGCTCGATGGCGGCCCCGGGATCGAGAGCAAGAAGCACTCTGCGAAGCTTCCAGACCTGAGTCAGCTCCGTACGGTCGAACAACAGCTCTTCCTTACGTGTTCCCGACATCTCGATGTTCACCGCCGGGTAGATCCTCTTGTCGGCGAGCTTGCGGTCGAGGTGCAGCTCCATGTTGCCGGTGCCCTTGAACTCCTCGTAGATGACCTCATCCATCTTCGACCCGGTCTCGACGAGAGCGGTGCCGAGGATGGTCAGCGAGCCACCCTCCTCGATGTTGCGCGCCGCGCCGTAGAACCGCTTGGGCGGGTAGAGGGCCTGTGAGTCGACACCACCGGAGAGGATTCGACCCGAAGCCGGTGTGGCCAGGTTGTGGGCCCTGGCGAGCCGGGTGATCGAGTCGAGGACGATTACGACATCGGTGCCCATCTCGACGAGACGCTTGGCCCGCTCGATGGCGAGCTCCGACACCTGGGTGTGCTCCTCGGCGGGACGGTCGAACGTCGAGTAGATCACCTCGCCCTTTACCGTGCGCTGCATGTCGGTGACCTCTTCGGGACGCTCATCGACGAGGACCACCATCAGGTAGCACTCAGGGTTGTTGGCGGTGATCGACTGGGCGATCTCTTGGAGAACCGTGGTCTTGCCGGCCTTGGGAGGTGAGACGATCAGCCCACGCTGACCCTTCCCGATTGGTGCGATCAGGTCGACGATTCGAGTGAGGATGTTGTTCGACTTGCCCTCGACCTCGAGTCGGAGACGCACGTCGGGGAACAGCGGGGTGAGGCTCTCGAACTTGGGCCGCTGCATCGCCTCATCGGGGTCCATCCCGTTCACGGTGGCGATGCGGACCACTGCGGGGAACTTCTCCTTGGAGCGCGGGGGCCGAATCGGCCCGGAGACGATGTCGCCCTTTCGGAGCCGGAACTTGCGCACCTGGTTGGCGGAGACATAGACGTCTTTGTCGCCAGACTTGTACCCGGTCACTCGAAGAAAGCCGTATCCCTCGGGGAGGATGTCGAGGATTCCCTCGCGGACCTCCAGCTCGCTCTCGGGGATCCGCTCCTCATCACGACGACGACGGTTGCGTTGACGGCCTTGGCCACCGCCACCCTGGCTGTTGTCGCGTTGGTCGCGCCGGTCGTCGCCCGAGTCGTCACCGGAGTCACCGGAGTCCTCGGACCGCTCCGAACGCGGTGTCGCCCTGGGCAGGTCGACCTCCTCGCTCGGGGTCGCCTCCGCAACCTCACCGGCGTCCATGAGCGCCGCGATCAGCTTGGACTTCTGCAGCCCGTCTGTCTCGATACCGGCGGCCTGGGCGACCTCTCTCAGTTCATCGATCGATTTGCTCTGGAGTTGAGCTCGTGTGGTCATTGGATCCTTCGCGCTTCGTCCCAATAATGGTCAGTCGGATCGGGGGTTACCCGCACACGTCACACAGGTACGTTCACACAGGAGGTCCCTGGGTGGTGGGCGGGGATGCCGACGCGTCTTGTGCCGGCTGCTGCCATCGTAGCCGGTTGCTTTTCTTGCGCAAAGCAACGACCGCGATTGATTATCGGATGAGACGCCCCAGCTCTGAAGCGTCGGCGTCGATCGTCACCTGACGCTCCTCCAAACCCTGGTGGGAGGGGAACCAATCGGGAGGGGCCACCGCGTCGGTGAACTTGGCGGGATGTGCGGTTGCCACCACCAGTTGAGGAAGGTCGCCGAGTGTGTCCTCACCGGCCCGCCATGCGGTGGCGGTGTGAGGGTCGAGGCTGTAGTCGTGTGTCTCCTTCACGTCGGCGATGGCCTGGGTTATCTGCAGGTCGTTCGACCAACTCGCCCGAAACTCCGCCCGCGGGTCGGCGGGGAACCGCTCCAGGTTGGAGGGGACCTGGATGTCCATGGCCGGTGCGATGGTGGGAACCACCGCGGCCGGCGGCATGTGGCCTGTGTTGACCAGGTCGCTGAGACCGTGGTTGGCGTTGTTGGCGATGACGATGGTCTCGATCGGAGCGCCCATCTGCTTGGCGAGCCAGCACGAGTACACGTTGCCGAAGTTGCCGGTGGGGACCACGACGTCGTACCGGCCGCCCATCCGGGCGGCGGCGTGGACGTGGAATCCTGTCTGCGCGGCGAGACGGGCCCAATTGATCGAATTGACCGCGAGTAGCCCGGGATGGGCGGCAAACGCCTCCTTCACCAGGCGTTGACAGTCGTCGAAGGTCCCCCGGACCGCCACCGCATGGATGTCGGGCCCGGGCACCGTGGTCATCTGCCTTCGCTGGAAGTCCGACACCCGCCCGTCGGGGAACAAGATGAAGACCTTCAGGCTCTCCGAGCCCCGGCAGGCCTCGATCGCTGCCGAACCGGTGTCTCCGCTGGTGGCACCGAGGACCACTCCCCGGTCGACCTCCCGGTCGAGAAGACGAGCCAGCACCTGGAGGGCGTGATCCTTGAACGAGAGTGTCGGGCCCCAGAACAACTCCAACACGTTGCGCTCACCGACCCGCACGATCGGAGCCACCTCGGGGTGATGGAATCGTGAGGCGGCTTCTTCGACCAGTTGCTCGGTCCCCTCCGCTCCAAACAGGCCGAGGACACCCGACACCGCCTCGACGTAGCTCCATGACTCCCATCCCTCCGGCAGGGAGGGGATGTGCTCGGGCACATAGAGACCGCCATCGGGGGCGAGCCCGGTCAACAGGGCCTCCCTGAAGTCAACGAGGCCGGGTTGTCCCCTGGTCGACGAGTACCTCATGATTGGGCGACGATGATCGCAGGTCGGGATCGCTGCGAGCACGGGGTGGTTCTACCGGTCGGCTATCAATGGGGATTGGAACGCCGAGCGCGTACCATCACGGGTGCCGCCCTCGTAGCTCAGGGGATAGAGCACCGGCCTCCGGAGCCGGGAGCGCAGGTTCGAATCCTGCCGGGGGCACCGTTCGCGGCCCGGCTCAGCGACCCGCCGAGCGGGCCAACACCTCGCGGGCGACGGTGCTGTCGGCGTCGTTGCCCACCCAACTGACGTAGTGGTCGGGACGCACCAGGACGAGACGGCTCCCGTATTCGGCGACCTCACCGTCGAAATCACGACGGACCACCTCGAGGGGCACCCCCAGCTCATCGCGGGCGGTGTCGAAGCCGCTGACCGGATCCGCCGAGGCGTCAAAGGCGAGCAGGGTGAATCCCGGGCCGAGAGCATCGAAGACCCCGCCCCGCGGCGGGAGGTGATGGCCGGGCCGTGCGGTGAACACGTGTGAGCCGACCGCCCCGGAGATACCGCCGTCGGGACCGAACACGATCGGAGAGCCTTCGTAGTGGGGCTCAAAGTCGGCCACTCCCAAGGTGGAGCGCTGCCTGCGCCTCTCCCACGCCTCTTCGAAGTCCTCCCGGTCGACCTCGGGATCGTGCTTGGACAGGAACTCACGGCCGTTGTCGATCATCTTCTCGATGAAGTCGCTGGCGGTGGACCGAAAGACGGGAAGTCGCTCTGCGGCGTATGAGTCGAGAAGCGCTTCCCCGCCCCAGCCCCGGAACAGACCCTCCAGCTTCCATCCCAGGTTCCTCACATCCTCGAAACCCGTGTTTATGCCATAGCCCCCGTAGGGCGGGTGGCTGTGAGCGGCGTCGCCGGCGAGGATCACCGGTCCCTTTCGGTATTGATCGGCGACGGCGAATCTCAGGTCCCAGAACCCGATGTAGTCGAACTCACACTCGAAGGTGGTCCCCACCGCGTCATGGAGTAGACCGGCGAAGTCTGACCCCTCCTTCACCTCGGGGGGAACCGGTGCATGGAAGAACCACTGCTCTCCGGCGTCCACCCGGCCGAGGAATCGCCAGTAACCGTCGAGGCCCGGGGGGAGGATGTTGAAGAACGAGACCTCCCCGAATCGCTCGAGGGCGCGGTGAAGACCCTTGGACCGGAACACCAGCAACACCATCTCCCGGCCGTGATCGGAGAGAGTCTCGGTGATGCCCGCCGCCTCACGGACAGTGGAATGGCTCCCGTCACAGCCCACCAGGACCTCACCGATGACCGTGCGCTCGCGGCGGGTCTCGTGATGGACGATCCGAGCCGAGCTCCCCTCGATGCTCTCTGCCGACCAGCCGAACATCGTCTCCACCGTCGACAGAGACGCCGCTTTCTCGCGGAGGACCCGCTCGGTCTCGTATTGGGGGATGCGCTCGTTGGGGCGGGAGTAATAGTCCGACACCATGCTCCGCTGCCACCACGGATAGGAATAGTCACTCATCAGGTTCCCGTAGGCGTTCACCCCCGAGTTGGGGTACCCCGGCGGCATCTGTCGAGCAGCTCGCATCTGGTCCTCCACCCCCCAGGCGACGAAGTGCTCCATGGTCCGCTGAGTGAGGTTCTGACCCTTGGGTATCGGGTGCGGCGTCTCGTGCCGCTCGATGACGACGCACTCGATCCCCCGTAGACCGAGATCGACGGCGAGGCCCATCCCCACCGGTCCGCCACCCACGATCACCACCTGATGACGCTCAGGCATCACTCGAAGTCATACAGCACCGTGGGGTTGTCGACCAGGATCCGATTGCGGGTGTGTTCATCAGGGACGAAATCGGCGAGGGTGTCCACGAGATCTCCGTCGTCGGGCATGTGCCTGACGTTGGGGTGGGGCCAATCGGTCCCCCAGAGCACCCGATCGGGCGCCACCGCGACCAGCGCTCGGGCGAAGGGAACCACGTCGTCGTAGGGAGGGCCGTCGTTGGCGGTGAGACGCTCGGCGCCCGAGATCTTCACCCAAGCCCGCTCGTTGGAGCCGAAGAGGTCGAGCAGATACTGAAACGGGGACTGGTCGACTCCGTCCCCCGAGTTGACCCGGGCCATGTGGTCGATGATGAACGGCACCGGCAGGCCGCTCAACAGTTGGGCATGACGGGCCAGGTCGTGGGCGTCGAAGTGAAGCTCGAGATGCCAGCCCAGCGGGACGATGCGACCGACCATCGCCTCGAACCGCTCCGGGTCGGGAGCACCGCCTAGGTGCTCGACGAAGTTGAAGCGAATCCCGCGGACCCCCAGCCGGTCCATCTCGGCGAGATCGTCGTCGCTGTGCGACTCGTCGATCATCGCCACCCCTGCATAGCGGCCCCCGCCCTTCTCCAGGGCGTCGAGCATGGCCCGATTGTCGGTGCCGTGACATGAGGCCTGGACGAACACCGCCCGGGACAGCCCGAGCCGCGCCTGTAGCCGGCGGAGCTCCTCCAAACCCGAGTCGGGTGGGGTGTAGGTGCGGTCCGGGGCGAATGGGAACCGGGACGCCGGCCCGAAGATGTGGCAGTGGGCGTCACAGGCATCCGGCGGTGGCCTGAACCGGGTGGGGGGATGCGAGTCCCTCCGGGGGGCGGGGATGGGCGGCGCGGTCACCTCAATATGGGCGTGGGTAGACGACGCCATCCATGAGCTTCCTCGCCGTGCGGACGATTCCCGCCCGTTCCACGGTGGGGCTGTCGCGTAGATCGATCGAGACCCGGGCATCGAAGGTGCCGGTGGGGTGCTCGATGCTCACCACGTCGGTGCCGGGATCGACTTGGGACACCGCATGCGCCGGCGTGTCCGGGATCAGGCATGCGGTGGCCACCGACACCGCTCCGAGCACGCCTATGGCGTCGTGGCAGCGATGGGGGATGAAAGAGCGAGTGGCGACGGCGCCTCCTGTCTTCGGCGGGGCGACCAATGTGAGCTTGGGGATGGTGGTGGCGGACACGTCGCCGAGCCCCATCATCTCGCCGGCTTCGAGGCGAATCCTCTCGAGACGGGTGCGCAGCCCTTCGTTTCCCTCCAGCTCGGCACAGGTCTCGTACCCGGTCACCCCCAGAGACTCCGCCGACATGACCACCACCGGCATCCCGTTGTCGATCAAGGTGGCGGCGACCCCGTCGATCTCGTCGACCGCACGCCCCGTGGGGAGGAGGGCCCCGGTCGTGCCACCGGCTATGTCGAGGAAGTCGATGGCTATCTCCCCTGCGGTGCCAGGCACCCCGGAGATGGCGGTGTCACCCGAGTAAACCGGCGCCCCACGGTCGACCATGAAGTGGGCCACCGCCTTCCCACCGGTGTTTCTCATGCGGATTCGGACCGAGACCCCCCCGTCCTGAGGGGAAATCAGCCCGCGCTCCACCGCAAAGGGGCCAATGGCCGCCAGGAGGTTGCCGCAGTTCTGTCGGTCGGTGACGATCGGGGCATCCACACCCAACTGGAGGAACAGGTACTCGACGTCGAGGTCCTCGTCGTCTGCGGATGCTGCGATCGCCACCTTGCTGGTCAAGGGGTGGGCTCCCCCGATGCCGTCGATCTGGCGAGGGTCGGGTGTGCCCATCACCTGCATGAGGAGCCGGTCTCGCTCCACCGGGTCGGCGGGGAGCTCGCTCTCCACGAAGAAGGCGCCCTTGGAGGTTCCGCCCCGCATGATCATGCATCGGACGCCACCGTCCGCGGTGCTCATCGCCACTAGAGGAAGGCGTTGTGCTCTTCGGACTCCAGGATCATCAGCCCGGCGGCGGTGTTCGAGGCCGGCACGTGGTAGTGACGGTGCACCTCACGGACCCTCTTCCCCAGCGCACCCCTCATGATCAGCCACATCACCAACTCGATCCCCTCCGAGCCGGCCTCGGAGAGCAACTCGGTGTGGGAGATCTTGGCGAGGCTCTCGGGATCCTCGACGAGCTTGTCGAGATAGGCGCGGTCGAAGGGGGTGTTCACCCAGCCGGCCCGCTCTCCCTGCAACTGGTGTGACATCCCGCCCGTGCCGAACACGGCGACTTTCAGATCCGCGTCGAACTCGTGGACGAATCGTCTGATCGCCTTGCCCAGGTCGTGACAGCGCTTCCCGGTGGGTGGGGGGTATTGGATGACGTTGACCGCGAGGGGTATCACCTTGGCGGGCCACTTCTCCGGCTTGCCGTACATGATCGAGAGCGGCACCGTGAGACCATGATCGACCGGCATGTAGTTGCAGATGGTCATGTCGAACCCGTCGAGGATCAACGACTCGGCCAGATGCCAGGCCAGCTCGGGATGCCCCTCGACGATGGGCACGTTCCGGGGGCCGTATCCCTCGTCGGCGATCGGGAACTTCTCGGCGACGCCGATGGCGAAGGTGGGGATCAGGTCGAGGTCGAACGCCGAGGCATGATCGTTGTAGGCCAGGACGATCACATCGGGGGCGGCGTCGGCCATCCACTTGCGGCCGGCCTCGTAGCCCTGGAAAAGGGGGGCCCAGTAGGGCTCTTCCTCCCGGTCGTTGTCGATCGCCGCCCCGATCGCGGGCACGTGCGACGAGGCCACCCCATATGCGACCTCAGCCATTGTTCCTACCTCCGTCGATCATCATCTGCTTGAACTCCCCTTCGGTCATCCCCGACATCTTCCCCCCGACATGCTGCATGGAGACCCGGTCGACCATGGCGATCTTGAACGTGTAGTAGATGTTGCCGCCGAGACGCAACATCTCGAGCCAATCCCGCTCGAGAACGGCCCTCTTCTGTTCGGGCGTCATCTCGAACTTGTCCAGATACGCCGCCTCGCCCGCCTTGAACTCCTCACGGTTCTCCGGCTTGTTGAGGGTCATGCAAAACATGTTGAGGGCATACCCCTTGCGGTGGTTCTCCCCGTCGAAGACGTAGGTCCCCGGTATGTCGTCATAGTCCCTGTGTGCTCTGGCCATGGTCGATCCTTACGTAGACAAGCAGATTCGCCAGATGTCAACAATATTGTAGACAATCTGAGAGATGTGCCGATAGGGTTGAGCATATGTCCCCCGAATCGCTTCTCGTCGTCAGCGCCCATGTCGGCGACTTCGTGTGGCGCGCCGGTGGCGCCATCGCCCTCTATGCCGCGCGGGGGCATCGGGTGACGGTGGTCTGCCTGGCCTACGGGGAACGTGGCGAGTCGGCCCGGTACTGGCGGATGGGGATGGACCTCGAGCAGGTGAAGACGGCGCGGCATGAGGAGGCCGAGCACGCGGCCAAGGTGCTCGGAGCCGACATCCACCTCCTCGACGCCAACGACTATCCCCTGGAGGAGACCCCGGAGCTGCTCGACCGGCTGGCCGGGCTGTATCGCTCCACACAGCCCACGGTGGTGCTCACCCACACCGAGAGCGACCCGTGGAACAAAGACCACGAGACCGCTCATCACCTGGCGCTCAAGGCCCGGATCCTCGCCCAGGCGCCCGGCTACCACCCCGGCGGGGAGGTGATCGGGGCCCCACCGGTGTTTCTCTTCGAGCCACACCAGACCGAGTACTCCGGCTTCATGCCCGACGTCCTGCTCGACATCACCGAGGTCTGGGAGAAGAAGCTCGAGGCGATGCAGTGCATGGAGGGACAGACCCATCTCTGGGACTACTACACGGACGTGGCGAAGCGACGGGGAGTACAGGCCAAACGCAACTCCGGCCCCAACCTCGGGCTGAAGGCCGACAACATGGGTGAGGCATATCAGAGGGTCTACCCACAGGTCGCATCCGAGCTCTCATGAACGGCCCGGTGATCGTCAGAAAGATCGAACGCCCAGCTCCCGATGTGGTCTCTGGTCTCACCGCCGCCGGGGTGGCCACGGTGCACGAGGCCGCCGGCCGCACCGGTCTCCTCGACCCGGTCATCCGCCCCATACAAGAGGGGGTCTCGATCGGCGGACCGGCGGTGACCGTGCTCTGCCCACCGGGCGACAACATGATGCTCCATGCGGCGGTCGAGGTGGTCCAGCCGGGGGACGTGCTGGTGGTCGCCACCACCTCGGCTTCGACCGACGGGATGTTCGGCGATCTCCTCGCCACCTCCCTCTCCCGGCACGGCTGTGCCGGGTTGGTAATCGACGCCGGGGTCCGCGACGTCGCCGATCTCCGGGAAATGGGGTTCCCGGTCTGGTCGGCCGCCATCCACGCCCAGGGGACGGTCAAGGCCACCCCGGGCTCGGTGAATGTCCCCATCGTGTGCCGGGGGGTGCGCATCGACCCGGGCGACGTGGTGGTGGCCGACGATGACGGGGTCGTCGTCGTGGCCCGGCTCACCGCCGAGAAGACCCGAGCCGCCGCCGTGGAGCGTCTCGCCAAGGAGGAGAAGACCCGGGAGCGACTTCGGTCGGGTGAGCTCGGGCTCGACTTCTACGGTCTCCGTCAGAAGCTGGACGATCTGGGTGTCCGCTGGGTGGACACGGCCGAGGACGTCTAGATCCCGATGCGGGTCACTGTCTTCGGTCTTGGTGAGGCTGGATCGCTGATCGCCGCAGACCTGGCGCGTGCCGGTGCCGAAGTCCATGGCTACGACCCCGCGGGAGTGCCGACGCCAGAGGGGGTCACCAGACACGGTGAGCCGGCCGGCGCGGTGAGGGGGTCCCGTCTCGTGCTAGCAGTCACCGCCGCCGCCGATGCCCAGCGCGCCATCGCCCAGGCGTGGAACGAGATGAAGCGGGGGACCGTCTACGCGGACCTGTCCACCGCCCCCCCGCGGTTCAAAGAGGACCTCGCTGACACCGCAGACCTGCGGGGCCTCCCCTTCGCCGACGTCGCTCTGATGGGCTCCGTGCCCGGGAGCGGGTTGGCCACCCCCGCACTGGCCTCGGGCCCAGGGGCGGCCGGCTACGCCGAGATGGTGAACGAGTTGGGAGGCCAGGTCGAGGTCTTGAGCGACCGGTCGGGGGATGCGGCGGGCCACAAGCTATTGCGCAGCGTGGTCACCAAGGGCCTCACTTCGGTGCTCATCGAGAGTCTCGAAGCGGCCGAGGCCCACGGCAGCACCGATTGGCTCTGGTCACATGTGGTCGAGCTGCTGACCGACGCCGACGGTTCCTTCCTGCAACGGCTGATCGGCGGGACTCCGAAGCACATCGACCGGCGCATCGTCGAGATGGAGTCGGCCCGGGCGTTCCTGGAATCACTCGGTGTGCCCTTCACCATGACCGCCGCCACGGTGGACGCGTTGCTACGAATCAAGTCCTCGGGGATGCCCGGGGCGACCGAGAGGATCAGTGACCCGAGATGAAGATCGCGCTGGCCGGTGAAGGCGCCATCGCCCGGAGACACGCGGTTGCGATCGGCAACATCGACGGCGTCGAGATCGCCAGCATCGCCGGAGGCAACGAGGTCGACACCAGAGCCTTCGCCGCCGAGCAGGGGATCCCCCACTGGACCCTCGACCTCGACGAGGCCCTGGCCCGGCCCGAGGTGGAGGCGAGCGTGCTCGCCACACCCACCCCCCTCCATGCGGTCCAGGCCATCAAGAGCCTCGATGCCGGGATGCACACCCTCGTCGAGATCCCCATGGCCGACAACCTCGCGGACTCGGAGGCCCTGGTGGCTAAACAGGCCGAGACTGGTCTCACCGCGATGGTCTGTCACACTCGGCGCTTCAACCCCAGTCACCACTGGATCAGAGAGCAGATCGACGGGGGGGCATTGAAGCTGCAGCATCTGGTGGTGGAGACCTTCTTCTTCCGGCGGGAGAACAGGAACGCCCTGGGCCAGCCGAGGAGCTGGACCGACCACCTGCTGTGGCATCACGCCTGTCACACCGTCGACCTGTTCCAGTATCAGACCGCTCGCCCGATCGTCGACGTCTGGGCCCAGCAAGGGCCCCGCCACCCCGAGTTGGGAATCGCCATGGACATGACGGTCGGCCTCCGCACCGATGAGGAGGTGCTGTGCAGCCTCGCCCTGTCATTCAACAACGAAGGGCCCTTCGGGACCTGGTTCCGGTACATCTGTGACAACGGCACCTATATCGCCCGCTACGACGAGCTGGTCGACGGCAACGACAACCCCGTCGATCTCAGCGGAGTGGAGGGGCCACCCGACGGCATCGAGCGACAGGACCGGGAGTTCTTCGACGCCATCACGACGGGGCGGGAACCGAATGCGAGTGTCGCCCAAGCGATAGAGGCGATGAGAGTGGTGGACCGCCTGGAGAAATCGCTCGACTGAGCGGGTGATGTCCTAGAGGTTGACACCCGACTCGGCCCAGTGGCCGAGCACGTCGATCACTGACGAGAGATGCTCGCGCATCGCCTTCTCGGCCGCCTCGGCGTCGCCTGCCACGATGGCTTCGACCACGGCCGCGTGCTGGGCGAGCGACTCCTCGGCCCTTCCCGGCATCATTGCGAGGCGATACTGGTGATGGGCCGATCGATTGCGGAGATTGGCCACCAGGTCGTTGGCAACCCGATGCTCGCCGATCTCCCAGATGCGGCGATGGAGGACGCGGTTCAGCTCGGAGTACCGGGCGCTGTCCGCCGCGGAGACCGCCGAGCCCATGTCCTCGATGATGCTCGCGAGGGAGTCCTTGGCCTCGATGTCGTCGCTGAGGGCGGCCTTGCCTGCCACCAGGCCCTCGAGCACCTTGCGCGCCTCGGCGATCTCGATCGCCTCGTCGACGGTGATCCGTCGCACGACGGCGCCCCGATTCGCCTCGATGTCGACGAGGCCCTCGGCTCGCAACTCCAGGAGGGCGGCCCGGATCGAGCCGCGGCCCACCGAGTACTTCTCCGCCAGGGCCACCTCGGTGAGCCTCTCCCCGGGCGAGAACAGCCCGGCCAGGATGTCAGACCGCAGTCTCCCGGTCGACGTGAGGTGTCCCTCGATCTGTCTCTCATTGGCCACCACGCTGCCGGATTGTATGCAATATTGTCAGCAATCTCCAGCCATCGGAGCGGCGGCGCTGGCTGCGGACCGGCCCTCGGGCGATCAGACCAGCACGGCGTCTTCGTAGACAGCCGGGGCCCCGTCCCCATCGTCGAAGAGCGCCTTGGCCTCCATCCACTTCCTGGTCGCCTCGTAGACCTCGCGGGTGTACGGCTCGAACACGATGCGCTCCCCCACGCCAAACCCGCGCACGTCGACCTGGTCGTGGTACTCGGCAGGCAGCTCCTTGAGGAAGTAGTGCTTGAAGCGCTCCGGCTCGGCGTCGATGTCCCGCTGGGCTCGCTGCAGCGCCCGGAAGTACTTGGCGACGTCCTCCTGGGGCACCTCGTCCTCGACGATGAAGCCGATCATGAAGGTGGTGTCGATCACCTTGCGGAAGCCCTTCTGCTCGAGCACGTACATCGGGTTGCCGAACATGTTGGCCGCTTCCAGCTCTCCGTCGAGGAGACCGGTCAACCGGTCCTGGGGGCCACCCTTGTAGACCAGCTCGATCTGGTCGGCCTCGAGGATCGGCTCCAGGGCGGCCAGGGCCGAGAAATGGCTCCCCGAGTGATAACCGACCCCGACGGGCACGCCGGCGAGGTCTGAAGGACGACGGACCGGGGAGTCGGGCGCCACATATATGCCGCTGGGGGTGACCGAGTAGGCATGACCCCACATCTTCCCGTGGGAGGCCGCGGCCGCCTGATTGACCGCCCAATGACAGGCCGACCCCACCTCACAGGCATTCCCCGTCGCCATGGTCTCGAAGGCGCCTGAGCGGTACTCGGTGGGGCCCGCGACCGGCCCCCCGGCCACGTGGTCGTTCATGAGGGTGTTGTCGACGAACTCGTAATCGAGACCTTCGTCGGCGAAGTAACCCTTCTCCTCGGCGACCCACTCCTGCAAACGTCCGTGGGTCTGGATGCGGAACTTGGCCATCTCGAGACTCCTCCTCTCTGTATTCACGAACCTAGAGGAGAGAGCCCATAGCCTGCAAGACCTCATTCTCTATTGATCTATAGACTGTGACTATGGAAGACCTTGCTCTGCTGTCGACCAGCCTGCAACGTCTCCGGGTATTCGTCACCGTCGTCGAGCACCAGGGCTATTCCGCCGCGGCAGATCATCTCGGGATGGCGCAACCATCGGTGTCATATCACGTCCGCGCCCTGGAGCGTGCCCTCGGCGCCGAGTTGCTGATCTACAAGGACCGGGCCATCCATCTCACCCCCGAGGGTGAGCTCGTCTTTCGGACGGCACGAACCATGCTCAACGAAGGGGAGCGTCTCGGCGAGACCATCGAGCGAATGCGTGGTGGCCAACTGGGGTGGATCTCGTTGGGGGCGAGCATTGCGTTCGAGCACCAATTCTTCTTCGACTCGATCATCGCCCCCTACGTGAGGACACACCCCGAAGTGCACGTCTCCCTCCAGTTCGCCCACAGCATCGACCTGGTCGAGGGAGTCTCGACCAGCTCACTCGACATGGCGTATGTGAACGACTGGCAGATACCGGCCGACCTGGGGTTCGACCGCCTCCACCACTCCGAGTTGGTGTTCTTGGTGGCGTCACATCATGAGTTGGCCGGCCGCGCTCGTGTCACCCCTGACGAGATCAGCGCGGCGGGACTCATCGCCGCGCCCATCGAGAGCGGTGAGGTGATCAGCTACCACGAGATGCTGCGCCGCGCGGGCATCAGCAACCCTCGTGTCATGATCGAGATCGACGGCATCCAGGCCAGGAAATTCGCCACCCAGGCCGGTCTGGGTGTCCTCGCCACATTCGTTCCCGACTACGTGGGCGACAACGCCATGGACCCCTTGCACACTCTCCGTCTCGATGGCGAGTCACCCCGGATCGAGTTCGGGATCGTCACCCGGCAGGGGCAACCGTGGACACCGCTGATGGAAGACCTCGGCTCCTGGCTGCGGTCGGTGACCACGGCCGAGTGATCCTCACCGTCTCAACCTTCTCCCGCGGCCCGGATCGCCTCCCAGACCCGATGAGGGCGCAGCGGCATCGCCAGGTCGGTGACCCCATAGGGCGCCAGGGCGTCGAGGACGGCATTGACGATGGCGGGAGGGGCGCCGATGCAGCCCGCCTCCCCGGTTCCCTTGACGCCCAGAGGGTTGGAGGGGGCAGGGCTGAAGGTTCTGCCCAGATCGAAAGTCGGTGTGTCCAATGCCGCCGGGATCAAGTAGTCCATGAAGCTGGTGGTCAACGGGTCGCCGCTCTCGCTGTACTCGATGCCTTCGAGCACCGCCTGGCCAAAGCCCTGGACCAGCGAGCCCACCACCTGGCCATCGACGATCATGGGGTTGAGCACCGTCCCACAGTCATCGACCGCGACGTACTTCATGAGGCGCACCTCGCCGGTCCCCATGACTACCTCGACCACAGCTATGTGGGTGCCATATGGGAAGGTCTGGGAGTCGGGGACGAAGGTCTCCGAGCTCTCCAACACCCGACCAGTCTCGGCCGCGTGACGGGCGATCTCCGCGAAGGAGAAACCCGATGACCGGTCACCCACGACGTGAACCTCGCCCCGGCCCAGGATCAGGTCGTTCACATTGGCCTCCATCATGTCGGCCGCGGTCTCTTTCAACTGCCGGACCACACGCTCTGCGCATCGGACTATCGCCGAGCCCCCGAGCTGGGCCGACCTGCTCGCGTAAGTCCCCACTCCCTCGGCGACCAGGTCGGTGTCCCCGGTGGTCACCACGACCTCCTCGCGACCGACACCGAACGCCGCAGAGGCCAGCTCGCTCCAGACTGTCTCGTGACCCTGGCCCGCCGAGGTCGACCCGGTCAGGACATTGACCCGACCGTCGTCGTCGATCTTCACGTGACCGAACTCACCGGTCCCGAGGGCCCCGCCCGCTCTCTCCACGAACGCACCGACTCCGACCCCGATGGGGTCCGACCCCTGCTCACGACGTTGGGTCTGCTCCACCCGCACCGCCGCCACGTCGATCATCGCCACCGCCTTGTCCAGGGCCGCCCGGTAGTCACCGCTGTCGTAGATCGCCCCGGTGTGATTGGTGAAAGGGAGCTGTTGAGGAGTCACGAAATTCATCGACCGCACGGCTATCGGGTCGAGCCGGGCGGCCCGGGCGAACTCGTCGACGGCCCTCTCGATGGCGAATGCCGCCTCGGGCCGGCCTGCCCCCCGATAGGAGCCCACAGGGGCGAGGTTGGTGACCACGGTCGTTGACTCCACGACGACCTCGTCGATGTCGTAGAGACCCTGCGCAACGAAGGTGGAGAGGGCCGGCAACAGCGAACCATTGTGGGGATAGGCCCCGACGTCGGCCAGTATCTCGATCCGGGCGCGTCGGATCTTTCCGTCCTCGTCGCCTTCCAGGGTGACCTGGTGGATCTGGGCCCGGCCGTGGGTCCCGCTGAGGAAGTGCTCTCGTCGACCCTCCACCCAATTGACCGGGCGACCCAGTTGCATCGCAGCCGCGGCGACCGTCAGGTACTCGGGGAAGAGCATCCCCTTGAGCCCGAAGGCCCCGCCCACATCGGGCACGACCACACGGACCAGGTCGGAGGGGATCCCGAGATGGTCGGCCAACTGCCGGCGGAGCCGATGCGGCGCCTGATGCCCACAGGCGAGCACCAACCCCCCTCGAGGTGTGGGCTCCGCCCTGATCGCCAGACCCTCGATAGGGGCAGGGGCCAGTCTCTGGTTGTGCACCTTCACCGTGGCCGACACCGGGTACTCTCGGTCGGAGGTCTCCGAACCGCTGACGGAGCGGGTCACCACGTTGCCCCCGTCGAACAGGGCGACCGCCCCCGCAGCCTGCTCCGGGTCGGTGACTGCATCGAGTGGATCGATCTCGGCCCAGATCAGCCCGGCCGCATCGACCGCCTCAACCATTGACTCGGCGATGACGACGGCGATCGGCTCCCCGACATACCTCACCCTTTCCGTGGCGAGGAGGGGGCGCTCGAATCTCCCCGCTCCCGCGTGCAACCCCCCGGAGATCGGGGCCAGGTCGAGATCCGATGCGGTCAGCACCCGGATCACCCCGGGCCGGCCCCCCGCCTCTCCCCACTCGACTGCGGATAGGCGACCGTGAGCCACCGGGCTTCGATAGAAGTGAGCGTGGAGATCGCCGGCCTCGGCTAGATCGGAGACATAACGACCCGCCCCGGTCATCAAACGGTGGTCCTCGAGCCGACGGTGCGCTGTCACGGGCGGTGACGATAACGGGCGTGCGATCAGAGGCCCGGGTAGCGTCATGCCGAAAGCCCGAGGAGGCCCATTTGGATCTGAGTGGCAGCCAAATCATCGTCACGGGAGTCGCATCGGGGATCGGGATGGCCATCGCGGTCGACCTCAAGAGGCGGGGTGCAGCAGTGGTTGGCATCGATCTCGCACCCTCCGACATGGCCGATGTCCATCACCAGGCCGACCTGTCCGACCCCGCCCAGATAGATGCCCTGGTCGACCGGGTCGATCCGGGCTGCAATGGCCTGTGCAACGTCGCCGGTGTGCCCCCCTCCGCCCCGGCGGAGACGGTTCTCGCCCTCAACGCCAAAGGACTGCAGCACCTCACCCTCGGGCTGGTGCCAAGACTGGCCGACGGCGCTTCGATCGTGAACATCGCATCGTCCGCCGGCATGGGTTGGGCCAAGTCCGCCGACGCCTTGCGACTCTTCGACTCGGTCCCGTTCGAGCATGCCGCCCTCCAGGCCTTCGCAGCCGAGAACGAGCTGCTCGAAGCAGGGGCCAGTTACTTCTTCTCCAAGGAGTTCGTGATCACCTGGACGATGCGCAACCGGTGGACCTGGAGGGACCGCGGCATCAGGATGAACTGCGTCAGCCCCGGTCCAGTCGACACCCCTGCCCTTCGCCACTTCATCGAGACCCTGGGGCGGGCTAGGCGGGTCATGGACCTGATGGACCGACCCGGTCGCCCCGAGGAGATCGCCCCGGTCGTCGCCTTCCTCCTCTCCGAGGAGTCAGATTGGATCCGGGGGGCCAACATACCCGTCGACGGCGGGCTGACCAGCCATCTCGCCCTCGAGCAACTGGGGATGGGGGGTTGAGGACCCAGGTGGCCATCATCGGGGGCGGGCCCGCCGGGCTCCTTCTCTCTCATCTGCTGCACCAACGCGGGGTCGAGAGCGTGGTCGTCGAGAGACAGACCAGGGAGTACGTCCGTTCCCGCATCCGGGCCGGGGTTCTGGAGTGGGGCAGTGCCGGCATCCTCCGGGAGGCCGGGCTGGGCGAGCGGATGGACCGGGAAGGCAGGATTCACGCCGGCAGCATGGTGGCCTGGAAGGGGGAGCGGACCTTCTTCATCGACATCGAGAAACACTGTTCCCGGCCCTTCACCGCATACGGGCAGACCCAGCTCCAGGAAGACCTCGACGAGGCGTCCGACGCACGAGGCGGAGTCGTCATCGACGCCGCGGAGAATGCTTTCCCCCACGATGTCCTCACCGACAAGCCGTGGCTCGCCTACGAGAAGGACGGGGTCGAGCACCGTATCGACTGCGACTTCATCGCCGGGTGCGACGGGGGCCACGGTGTCTCCCGCGAGGCGATCTCCGGGGAGGTGCTCCTGGAGTACGAGCGGGTGTATCCGTTCGGGTGGCTGGGGATCCTCTCGGAGACACCGCCGATCGAGCACATCACCTACTGCAACAGCTCGAGAGGATTCGCCCTGGCCTCACAGCGGAACCCGATGCTCAGCAGGTATTACCTCCAGGTGCCGGAGACCGACTCCATCGAGGAGTGGCCCGACCACCGCTTCTGGGATGAGTTGCAAAAACGCTTCCCACCCGAGATCTCCGATGTCATCGTCACCGGGCCCTCGATCGAGAAATCGATTGCCCCGCTGCGCAGCTTTGTCGCCGAGCCGATGCGATACGGAAACCTCTTCCTCGCCGGCGACGCTGCCCACATCATGCCTCCCACCGGGGCGAAAGGCTTGAACTTGGCCATCAGCGACGCCTGGTACCTGTCCAATGCGCTCGCCGACTACTACACGACCGGCTCAACCGCCCGTCTCGACGAGTACTCGGAGATCGCTCTGCGCCGGGCGTGGAGCGCGGCCAGGTTCTCGTGGTGGCTGACCTCACTCCTCCACCGCTTTCCCGAAGAGGGTGAGTTCGGTCAACGGATCCAGGAGTCCGAGTTGGACTATCTGGCATCGTCACCGGCGTACCAGCAGTCGATCGCCCAGCAGTACGCAGGTCTGCCCCTGTAGGGGATCAATGGGTCGAGGCGATGATCCCGCCGTCGACCCTGACCTGGGACCCGGTTATGTACGAAGCCGGCTCGCCACAGAGAAATGCAACCACCTGGCCGAATTCGTCGGGATCGCCGAACCTCCCGGCGGGGATCATCGCCTGCGAGCGCGCCCTGATCTCCTCGAGGCCCACACCCTCCATCTCGGCGCGACCGGCCTCGTGTTGTTGCAGCCGATCGGTGGCGATGCGGCCCGGCAGCACCATGTTCACCGTCACCCCGTCCACCGACACCTCATTGGCCAGCGTCTTGCACATACCGGCCACCGCAGGCCGGGCCAGATTGGACAGGGCGAGGTTACGAATGGGCTGTTGGACCCCGGACGAGCCTATGGCCACGATCCGGCCCCAACCCCGCTCCCGCATACCGGGGACCACGAGCCCGGTGAATCGGACGAACGGGCGGACCAGGAGGTCGAGCGCCCGGTCCACCTCGTCGACGGTCTGGTCGACCATGGCCCCGAGGGGCGGGCCGCCGGAGTTCCACACCAGGATGTCGACCTGACCGAAGGTCGCCAGAGTGGTCGCCACTACCCGCTCGGGGGTGGCGGGGTCGGTGACATCGGCCTCCATGCCGACCGCCGACGGTAGGGCCGCAGCCTCTTGTCGTGCCAGGTCTCCCCGGCGGCCGAAGATCACCACATTCGCTCCCTCCGCGGCGAGGGCGCGAGCGCTGGCCAGACCGAGGCCTGCGGTCGAGGAACAGACGATGGCTGTGCGGTTGATGATGCCGAGGTCCATGAGATGCATTATGCCGGGTCGTTCCCGGCCGACTCCTGGTTGGGGCCGTGCTGAAAACTCTGTCCCGGCGCGCGCGTAGAATCATTCACATGCCTAGAGCCATATGGAAGGGCGCAATCAACTTCGGCCTGGTGACCATCCCGGTCGGGATGTACACCGCAACCGACAACAAGACGCCAAAGTTCAAACAGCTCAGAAAGACCGATCACTCACCCATCCGCTACAAGCGGGTGTCCGAGGCAGACGGCGAAGAAGTGCAATGGGACGACATCGTCAAGGGCTACGAGTTCGAGAAGGACCGCTACGTGGTGTTCACCGATGAGGAGTTGACCGCAGCCAACCCGGACGGGAACAAGCTCGTCGACGTCGTCCAGTTCGTAGATGAGGACGAGATCGACCCGATGATGTATCAGAAGTCGTATTACCTCGCCCCGGAGAAGACCGGGGTGAAGGCCTATCGCATCCTCAAGGAGGCACTCGAGAAGAAGGGCCGGGTCGGTATAGCCAAGGTCTCCATCAGGGAGAAGCAGCAACTCGCCACCCTGAGGGTCAAAGACGATGTCATCGTAATGGAGACCATGTTCTGGCCCGATGAGATCCGCGGGGCCGAGTTCGAGGAGTTGGAGGCAGAGGTCGAGATCCGGTCCGAAGAGTTGGAGATGGCCGCGTCGATAATCGACAACCTCACCCGGCCATTCGACGGAGAGCAATTCGTGGACACCACGAGAGAAGCGGTGGAGGAGCTGGCTGCCAAGAAGGTGGCCGGCGAGGAGATCGTCGCACCGTCCTCACCCGAGCCCACCAAGGTGGTCGACTTGCTCGAGGCCCTCAAGGCGTCGGTCGAAGCCACCAAGGAGAAGCAGGCAAAGGCCGGCTGAGCGTCTAGCCATCGTGACCACACTCGAGAGCCGGCCGAACACCGCACTCCTCGTCGTCGATGTGCAGAATGGCGTGGTCGAGGGGGCTCACCAGCGCGATGCGGTGGTCGCCAACGTCGGCACCCTCGTCGAGAAGGCGCGGCGGGAACAGGTCCCGGTCGTCTGGGTCCAGCACTCCGACGAGCAGCTGGCCAGAGGGAGCGATGACTGGGGGATCGTCCCCGAGCTGACTCCGGGCGAGGCCGAGCCGCTCGTCGAGAAGAACTACGGCGACTCCTTCGAGGACACCACCCTCGAGACCGTGCTGTCGGGCCTCGGAGTCGGGCGACTCGTCGTCGTCGGCGCGCAGACCGATGCGTGTGTCCGCTCGACGCTCCACGGCGCGTTGGTCAGGGGGTACGACACCACCCTTGTCAGTGACGCCCACACGACGGAGGACTTCACCGCATGGGGGGCGCCGCCGCCGGAGCAGGTCATTGCGCACACCAACCTGTACTGGGCCGACCAAACGGCGCCGGGACGGACCGCTGGGTCGGTCGAGACCGAGGACGTCGACTTCGGCGTCACCTAGCCCGGTGGCCTCCCTCGAACGGCCGCCGGTCACCAACTGACAGCCGAGCACATCCAGCCGCCCGGGCCCGGATCCTTAGAGTTCGCTGGGTGACTCTGTTCGGTGCGGTCGAGATCGGGGGTACCAAGACACTCGTCGCCGTGGGGACCACTCACCAGGACATGTCGGACCCGCTGCGTTTCGCCACCTCCGGTCCCGACGAGACCCTCACCGAGATCACCCGTTTCTTGGCCGGTCACGATGTAGACACGGTGGGTGTGGTCAGTTTCGGGCCGCTCGAGCTCGATCCGCGCAGTGCCAGATTCGGGGCGATCCTGTTCACACCCAAGCCGGGGTGGACCGGGACCCGGGTGTATGAGCGTCTGGCGACCTCGCTCCGGGTGCCGGTCGCCCTCGACACCGACGTCAACGGTGCCGCCATCGGAGAGGGGCGCTGGGGAGCGGCGGCGGGGATGACGGACTACGCCTACGTCACGGTCGGGACCGGTATCGGTGCAGGTGTCGTGGTCGACGGGAAGATCATCGGTGGGGGGAGACACCCCGAGATGGGGCACGTCGTGGTGAGCCGGAGGCCCGGAGACAGTCATCAGGGACTGTGTCCCTATCACGGGGACTGTCTCGAGGGCATGGCCTCGGGGCCGGCTCTCGAAGCCAGGTTCGGGCGCCCAGACACCTGGGCAGGCAACGACCTGGTGCTCGATCTCCTCACCCACTATCTCGCCCAGGGAGTACTCAATCTCGTGTACACCCTGGCCCCCGACCGGATCATCGTGGGGGGCGGGGTGAGTGCATTACCCGGTCTCCACGATCGGCTCCGGACCCGGTTGGGGCCGCTCATCGCCGGCTATCCGCAGACACCCGACCTCGACTTGTTGATCTCCGAGCCTGGTCTGGGCGACCGTTCGGGTCTGGCGGGTGCGCTCGTCCTGGCCGCCGGTCTCAATGCCTGACCGGCTGTTCCCTTCTGTGCGGGTTAGTAGCGCTCCACGCGCGACTAACCCGCACAGAACGGTGGGATCAGCTGCCCGGGCCCTCCTCGGCCCAGGTCACCGTCTCCGGGTCGGCGAGTTCGACCCCTTTGTACACCGGGGCGCGCAGATGGTCGTCGAAGGTCCACTCCTTGTACTCGACGTTGATGACGATGCCAGGCTCCACCCACACCGGTCTCCCCGGGGCGATGACCTCATTGTTGAATGGGCTGGTGTCCCGTTCGATCTGGGTGAGTGCGTCGTGGAATGCCCTCAGCGAAGAGTCGGTGAATCCTGAGCCGACCGCGGCGATCCAGCGCAGGCCTCCCGGCTCGTACAGACCCACCAGCACCGAGCCAAAGGTGGCTGATCTCCCCCCGTCGCCGGCGAGATAGCCGCCGACCACGGCACGGAGAGTGTGCCGCTTCGATATCTTCTGCCAGTCCTCCGAGCGACGGCCCGGTTGGTATCTGGACCCGAGCCGCTTGGCGACGATTCCCTCGATGCCTATCTCGGTCACCGCCTGGTACAGGCTGTTCCCAGTGGTGGGAGTGGGGTCGGGCACCACCATTGGTGGTTCCAGGTCGAGCGAGCCGAGGAGCTCGCGGCGTGCCTCGTAGGGAAGCGCGGTGACGTCGTCGCCGTGAAACAGGACATCGAAGACGACCAGGTTGACGCCCACGCTCGCCCCCGTTCCCCTGCCGCCGAACCCGGTGCGCCGCTGCAGCAGCGAGAACGACGGCCGCCCGGCCTCGTCGAAGGCCACTATCTCTCCGTCGACCACCACACCGTCGGGGATCTCGAGCGCCCCGATCTCGGGGAATGGCCCGAGAAGGTCCAAACCCCTGCGTGAGCGGGCCCTGACCGCGCCGTGGGCGGCGCCGACGATGGCCCGATACCCATCCCACTTGACCTCGAACCACCACCCCTCGTCATCGAACGGCTCCGCCCGCTTGCTGGCGAGCATGGGCTCGAAGTCGGGGAGCCTCACCCGGAGGCCAGCTCCTCCCTGACGAGACGGCTGACCATCCCACCGTCGAGGTCCTCGCCATGGGTCTTCATCAGGTGCCCGGTGACCCGACCCGCCGCCTTTTCGTCGCCGGCGACCTCGAGCACCTCGATAGCGGCGACCACGAGCCGGCGCGTCGCGTCTTCGTCGAGCTTCATCGGCAGCCACTGGGAGAGGTACTCCACCTCGAAGGCGAGCTTGTCGGCCATCTCCTCCCCACGCTCGCCGAAGCTGGCGTACTCCTCCCGGGACTTCTCCATCTTCTTCACGTAGGAGGCGATGACCCCCCGGTAGAGGGCGTCATCCACCTCGCCGGTGAAGCCGGGCTGGCTCTTGGCAGTGGCGACCTCGGTCTGTATCTGGCGGATCACGTCGCGACGGGGGGCGTCCTTCGCCTTCATCGCCGCCCGCAGCTCCGCGATCAATTGCTGCTGAATGGTCATACGTCGTTCCGAACGGTGCCGGCCAGGAGTCCTGGGTCGTCGGTAATGATGCCTGTAACGCCGAACTGCACCAACTCCCGGGCACGTTCGGGGTCGTTGACGGTCCACGGGTACACATCGACCTCGAGGTTTAGCTCGGACGCGATCAGGGAATGATCGGGAACCAGGGCGCGGTGTCCTGCGTCCAAGCAATGTTTGACAGCTTCATCCAGGGCGGACCCAGCCAGGATGGCAAGCCCGGTGGCCACCTCGGGAAACACCCGGCGCACGGTGGCGACGGTCTCGGGATTGAACCCGGTGACGATGTCGCCCGGACGGGCACGCGCCGCTGCCTCCAACGCCAGTCGATGGTCGGGCTCGTACCCCGGCTCCATCGGCATGTTCTTGATCTCGATCTGAACCGGGGTCCGGGGCAGGGCCGCCAGGACCTCATCGAGCAACGCTGGATGGTGTCCCCCGCCGAGGTCGACCTCGGACAACTGTGGCCACGGAGTCATCCCCACCGGGAAGCCACCGAGCACCGGATCGTGCGCCAGGACGAGTTTGCCGTCTCGGGACCTGCGGACGTCCACTTCAATGGCATCGGCCACCCCGGCCGCGGCAACGCAGCCACTCAGGGTGTTCTCGGGAAACCGCATCGGCCACCCCCGGTGGCCGATGACGGAAAAATGCCTGCTCATGGGGAGACAATCACAGAAATCCGTTTACAAGCGACTTTGGGGACAGTACATTCCGCCCCCAAATCCCCCCAAGCACCTCCGGGTGAGACCCCGATGACGGTGGCCTTGTGAAAAAGATCACAAAGTAAGGAACCCATGACCCTCACAACCATCACGACCGATTGGCGAGACCTCGCCTCCTGTCGGGACTCGGAGCCCTCGCTCTTCTTCCCGGTCGGGACGACTGGTCCTGCCGTCGAGCAGATCGAGGCCGCGGTGGCCATCTGCAACACATGCGTGGTTCGTGAAGACTGCCTCCAATACGCCCTGGAGACCAATCAGGAGTCCGGCGTATGGGGTGGCTATGCCGAGGACGACCGTCGTCGTCTTCGCAAGCGCTGGCTCGCCGAGCGACGTCGTCGCTCCGTCTGAACGAAACCGAGATCGAGAATTGGGAAAGACGCCCGGAAGGGCGTCTTTCCTCTTGTCGTGACTCTCAGACGGCGGGAGCGAAGCCGACCGTATGGCCCCCCTCGGCATCCTCGATCTCGATGAACGCCACGCTGCGCGCCGGGATGCCCACCGTCCGGCCCTTTGAATCGATGAACCACCCGAGGCCACCCTGGGCCACGGCCTTCTCCATCTCCTCCTTGAACGCCTTGGCGTCGTCGACCTCGAGCTCGAGAAGCTTGTCGGTAGTGCTGATTCCGATGCGAACTTTCATGCCCCGGATCGTAACCCCCTTCAAATCGCTCGGTGCCGGTCATAGGTTGGGGACATGGGTCGGGTCCTCTTCATCATCGGGCTGGTAGGGGTGCTGCTCGCGGCGGGTGTCGCGGTGGCCTCGCCGGCGGCCCAGATCCGGCTCCCGGTGACGATGAGCCCTCCACCGAGGCCGGGGTCGGGGCCGGGGCCGACTTCGGTGGTCGTCGAGAGGGGCGACCACCTCTGGAAGATCTCAGAGAGACATCTGGGGCCGGGGGCGACCGCTGCCGAGGTGGTCCCATACTGGCTCGAGGTCATCGACGTGAACACCTCCGGGCTGCGCTCCGGAGACCCCGACCTGATCTACCCCGGGGAAGTTATCGAGCTCCCCGCGGCTAGCGAACCGCGGTGAACTTGTAGACCCCGCCCTCGTAGGTCACCACATAGAGCTCACCATGACCGTCGAGCCCAAAGCTGGTGATCGATCCGACCGGTCCGCCGAGATCCTCGGTCCAGTCCCGTTCCTCGGTGACCTGGCCGTCCACGAACTCAAAGCCGCGAATCCATTGACGGACCCAGTCCGAGTAGAAGTAGGTGCCGGCCAACTCCGGGATCTCTGCACCCCGGTACACGTACCCACCAGTGATCGAAAGCCCTTCCTCATGGCTGTAGGTGACCACCGGAGAGGTGTAATTGGAGGCATCGCAGTCCTGGACGTGGAAACACCGGGTCCCCTCCATGTCGGACCAACCAAAGTTGTGACCTCCCTCGTCGATGGAGACCACGTTGATCTCCTCCTGGTCGGCGTGACCCACGTCGGCGATGTAGATCAGGCGGTCGACGGGATCGATGGCGAAACGCCATGGGTTGCGAAGCCCGTACGCCCAGACATCGCCCATCCCTCCCCCGTCGACGAAGGGGTTGTCGGGTGGGACGGAGTAGAGATCGCCGTTGTCGACGTCGATGCGGACGATCGTCCCGTAGGGGGTGTTGGGGTCCTGGCCCTGGTCGCGGCTGTCCGCGCCATCACCCATCGAAACCCAGAGAAAACCATCAGGGCCGAAAGCCACATTGCCCGCGTAATGCCGGATGTCGGTGTGACCCTCGGGCTGCTCGTATTCGAAGATGACCTTCTCGGAGTCGGCCAAGGCCAGGGTGGGATTCTCCGAGGACACCGAGAACTCGGAAAGCTGACGTCTTCCGCCCTTGTCCGTGTAGTAGACGAAGAAGCGGCCGTTGTTGGCGTAGTCCGGATGAAAGGCGAGCCCGAGCATGCCCTGCTCGATGCCCCCGGCCAGCACCTCTTCGGTGAGATCGAGGAAAGCCGGGTCGAGCATGGTGCGGCTCTCGTCGAGAATGCGAATCACCCCGACCCGCTGGACGATGAACAACCGATCGTCTCCTATAGGCGCGGTGATCGCCGACGGTTGGCGGAACCCGTCGAAGACCTGATCGAGGGTGACCTCCTGCAGCGGGCCGAGGACCGGAGTCGTACCTGGCGCCGTCGTCGTGGATCCGTCGCCCTCCCCCGGGATGGTGGTGGAGGTCGGCCCCTCCCCGCCGTCGTCACCGTCGTCGGGAGTTGTGGTGGTGGTCGTCGAGCCGCCCGCCCCCGGCGGGTTCTCGTCGCTTCCGATTCCCATCACCCTCAGGAAGAAGAAGCCGATGAGGAAGACGGCTACGAGCGCAACGAGGAGGATGCGGTATCGGGCCTGATCCGGAGTGGTGGGTTCGCGGTGTCGGGCGGTCACAGAGTCAGCGATTGTATGACCGGCTTGCGCCCAAGCGGTGTGGGACTAAGCGTTCTCGCCGAGAAAGATCTCCGAGACCGAGGAGTCCATGAAGATCGCCTGCAGGGTCTCGGCGAGGATCGGCGCGATCGAGAGCACTTTCACGTTGTCCAGCGCCTGGATGTCGCTGCTCACCGGGAGGGTGTTGGTGACGATCACCTCCTCGATGGGCGCATTCTTGATCCGATCGAGGGCTGGCTCGGAGAAGATGCCGTGGGTGGCGGCGATGCGAACGCTCTTTGCCCCGTACTGCTTGACCATCTCGGCGGCGTTGCAGACCGTCCCAGCCGTGTCGATCATGTCATCGACGATGACCACGTGGCGGTCGGTGACCTTTCCCGACATTGACAGGGCCTCCGACTCGTTGTGGTCGCCCGGGTCGCGTCGCTTGTAGACGAAGGCGACCGACGCGCCGAGATGTCGGGCATAGCGCTCGGCCCTCTTCACCCCACCCGCGTCCGGGGACAGCACCGCCGTCTTGCCGTCGAACTTCCCGGACAGGTAGTCGGTGATGATCGGCAGCGCGGTCAGTGAGTCCCACGGTTTGGATATGAACCCTTGGAGCTGACCGGTGTGGAGGTCGACCGACACCAGCCGGTCCGCCCCCGCCTCCATGAACAGGTCCGCGATGAGCCGGGCGGTTATCGGCTCACGTGGCATGACCTTCTTGTCCTGTCTGGAATACCCCAGGAAGGGGATGACTGCCGTGATCCGTCGCGCCGACGCCCGGCGCAGCGCGTCGATCGTGATCAACTGCTCCATGATGTTGTCGTTGATGGGGGCGCAATGGCTCTGCATGACGAAGCAGTCGGCTCCCCGAACGCTCTCCTCGGGGCGCACGTAGATCTCACCATTGGCGAATTTGGAGAGCTCTGCCTTGCCCAGTTGGATGCCGAGAACATCGGCCACCTCCTCGGCCAGGGGCTGGTTGGCGCCCCCGGAGAAGAGCATCATCCGGTTGCGGGAGACGATGTCCACGTCAGTCCTCTGCGCTTTCGGCTGCTTTGCGCGCCTCGCGTCTTTGAGCGTAGCCTGGGATTTCCTTTTGGCCAGATCGCTCCACGGCGAGCGCATCGTCGGCCACGTCGGAGGTGATCACCGATCCGGCCCCGGTGATGGCACGGTCCCCCACCTTGACCGGGGCGACCAGCATGGTGTCGGAGCCGATGAAGGCGTCTTCACCGATCTCGGTCGGGTGTTTGTCGAAGCCGTCGTAGTTGCAAGTGATGGTCCCTGCACCGATATTGGCCCGGGCCCCTACCGTGGCGTCGCCGAGATAGGTGAGGTGAGGCGCCTTCGCCCCTTCACCGAGGGTGGTGTTCTTGGTTTCCACGAACGTTCCCGCCTTCGCCCCGCGTTGAAGCACGGTGCCCGGGCGGAGAGACGCATATGGCCCGACCTCGCACTCATCTCCCACCACGGCCGATCGCAGTACCGCGTACCAGACCGTAGAGCTCTCGCCGATGGTCGAGTCGACGGCGAACACGTCCGGTCCCACCCGACTGCCGGCACCGACGCTGGTGGCGCCTTCGAGGTGGGTGCCTGGATAGATGCGAGCCCCGGGGCCGACCGTCACCGACTCGTCGATGTAGGTGTGGTCGGGATCGATGATCTCCACCCCCGACTCCATGAGCCGCTGAGTGGTTCGTCGTTGCAGCTCCTTGCGGGCCAGCGCCAGTTGATCTTGAGAGTTGATGCCCATCACCTCCTGGGGTGAAGCCTTGACCGCAGTCAGTTTGTCACCTTCGGCCACGAGAATGCCGATTACATCGGTCAGGTAATACTCACCCTGAGCATTGTCATTGCTCACCTGTTTCAGGGTCTCGGTCAAACGACCGGCCCGAATCGCATAGATACCGGCGTTGATCTCATCGATGTCCCGCTGCTCTGGTGTGCAATCGCGGTCTTCCACGACGCCTGAGATCTCCCCGCGCTCGTCCCGGATCACCCGGCCGTAACCGGAAGGATCCTCCATGTCAGCCGAGATGAGACGGGCGGCCTCGTCGTCGTCGAGGTCGGCAAGGTGGGCGAGAAGCTCGGGACCGAGCAGCGGGGTGTCCCCATACAGGACCAAGACGATGTCGGCGGGGTCGACCGCCCCCAATGCGTCGATACCGATCCGGGTGGCGTGGCCGGTGCCGAGCTGATCGGCCTGCAGTGCGTCGACCACCCCATCGGGAAGCAGGGAACGGACCCGGTCGGCGCCATGTCCCACCACCACCACGGTGTTGGCCGGCAGCAGAGGCGCAGCTGCTGCGATCACATGGTTGAGCAGGGGGCGACCGGAGGCGACATGGGCCACTTTGGGAAGGTCCGAGCTCATCCGCTTGCCCTCACCGGCGGCGAGGATGATCACATGTGTCGGCAAGGACGGCCTTCCTGTGTGCTTGGCGCTGGGGGGGCAGGACTCGAACCCGCACTAACAGGACCAAAACCTGCCGTGCTACCAGTTACACCACCCCCCAGAGTGGGGATTTCCCCAGGTTACCCGTCGGCCCGCGATGAGCCGGAACCGGCCAATCGATGGTGCAGGCGCTGACCGTCACGGCAAGTCATTGCACGATGGACGGCTGTGCCAATCGATCGTGCAGGCGATGACCGCTACGGCACCTATTCGTCCAGCCGTTCCGGGAGACGACGTACTCCGAACGGGCGCAGGTCGAGCCCACGGGCCCCCACGGCCAGATGCGACACCGCCTGGGCGGCATCGGCGGCCTCGTCGACAGTGGCGAAGTACCCAAAGCAGGCCGACCCCGACCCGGTGAGACACACTGTCGTCTTCCACACCGCGGCTACGTCGGCGATGAAGTCGCCGAGACGGGGCTCCAGGTCGAGGACGGCAGGAAGCAGGTCGTTGCGCATCGGCATGCCATCACGCAGCGATGGGGGCAGCCGCTCCTCGGGCACCGCCGGCCCTTCCGGTCCTTCGAGGTCGTCCCAACGGGAATAGGCGTCCCCGGTGGAGACGGCGTATTCCGGCACCACCACTGCCACGCCGAAGTCGTCGGCAGCGCGAAGAGCCTCGATCTCCTCCCCCATACCGGTCATCATCAGCGTGCCACCGGTTAGGAACAGCGTCACGTCCGCTCCCACCCGCGCCGCGATCGATCCCAGCGATGAGGGAGAGACCACTCCCAGATCAGCACATGCCAATAGCGCGGCTGCCGCATCGGAGCTGCCGCCGCCGAGCCCGGCGGCGACCGGGATGTCCTTGATGAGCCGCATGGTCAAAGCCGGCACCGTGGCGGTGTCTCGCACTGCTCGCAACGCCTCGAGCACCAGGTTGTCCTCGACCCTGACCCCGGCCTCGCCGTCGACGGCGAGGTCGTCCCCTCCCTCCCCCGGCTCCACTTCGAGGAGGTCACACCATTCGATGGTCTGCACCAGAGACTCGATGGGGTGATAGCCGTCGCTGCGGGGCGGTGACAGCAACAACGACAGGTTGAGCTTGGCCGGGGCCTGGTAAGTCGTCATGCCACCGAGGCCAGATGGAGGTAGTCGTCCGGGGAGAGATCCTCGGCTCGCCTCGTCGGTGGGATTCCCGCCGCCTCGAGAGATGCGACGGGGTCTTCGAGCATGGTCGTCAAGGAACGACGCAGCATCTTGCGACGCTGCCCGAACCCGGCACGAGCCAGCTCGACCGCCCGCTCGGCGGGCCCGGGAACGGGTTTGCGGGTCATCGCCACCACTGCCGATTCCACCCGGGGCGGCGGGTAGAACACCTGCGGCGGCACGGTGAATGCCAGCGACGCTTCCGTGTAGATCCCGGCGACCACGGAGGGGAGGCCGTAATCCCGAGAACCCGGTTGGGCGACGAACCGGCGGGCCACCTCGTGTTGGACCATCACCACGAACCGGTCGATGTTGTGGGAGGTTCGCAACGCCTCCATGACCAGGGGCGTGCCCACGTTGTAGGGGAGGTTGGCCACCATCGCCCAGCCTTGACCGTCGAGGTCGGAGCCGAAGTCGACCTCGGTCACGTCGTTAAACCGAAGCTCGACATCGAGACCGGTGGTGACCTCTTCGAGAAGGGGCCGCAGTCCGCCGTCGATCTCGTAGGCGACGACGTGGGCACCCGCCTCGGCAAGGGCACGGGTCAGAGTCCCAGTGCCCGCCCCCACCTCGACGACTCGCGACTGCTCGCCCACGTGTGCCAGAGCCACGATCTTCCTCGTGATGTTGGCGTCGGCGAGAAAATGCTGGCCAAGACGGCGGATCGGTGCCACACCGTGTCGCTCCAACAACTCGGCGATCTGGGACCTGGTCTGTGCCGTCATCGTCCGAACACTCGAGCCGCGTTGGCGCTGGTGACCCTGGCGGTTTCCTCGATGGACTCACCCCAGACGGTGGCGAGGGCGGTCCCGACCAAACCGACCCATGCCGGTTCGTTTGGCTCACCACGATGGGGAGGCGGGGCGAGATATGGCGTGTCGGTCTCGACCAGCGCCCGCTCCGGGGGCACCAGCTCGGCGCCGAGGCGGATCGTCTCCCCGGTCTCGAAGGCAATGGGGCCGGCGAAGGAGAAGGTCACGCCAAGATCGAGGAACCGCCTGGTCCAGCGGGTGCCGCCGGTCCAGCAGTGGAGGATGGACTGTGGCCCCACGCCGGTGTCCTCGATGACACGATGGACTTCTGAGAACGCATCGCGGCAGTGGACGATGATCGGCTTCGCCAGGTCGAGGGCGAGCGAGACGTGGTCGCGGAACGAGGTCACCTGTGCCTCGGGCGGTGACAGGTTGCGATAGAAGTCGAGCCCCGTCTCCCCGATGGCGGCGACATGGGGGGCCAGGCCTTCGATGGTTGCCCGCTGCTCCGGCCAGGTCGCGGCGTCGTGGGGGTGGACCCCGGCGCTGGCCAGGACCCGCCCGGGAAACTCCCCGGCTAGGGCGAGCGAGGCCTTCGAGCTGGCGGCATCGACGCCGGGTGCCACCAACCAATCGACCTCAGCGGCGCGCTCGAGAAGCTCCGTCGCAGGGCGATCATCGAGCTGCAGATGGCAGTGAGTGTCTACCCACGTCATTCCGCTTGACGGTAACCGACCCCGATCGTGGCGATGATCGGTAGGCTCCGCGCGGTGGACTCAGGGATTGCCCGCAAGATCGACGACCTCGGACGAATCGTCATCCCTGCCGAGACCCGGAGGATGTTCAACATCCGGGAAGGGGACCACCTCTTCATAGCCGTGGAGGGGGGGAACATCGTCTTGAGGAAGATGACCGACTCCTGCACGTTCTGCGGGACCGATCATCACGTCAGCCAGTTCAAGGGCAAGGGGATATGCGCCTCCTGCCGCTCTCAGCTCGACTCTTGATCGTCGATTAGCGCCTCGTAGATCAGACGACGCGACACTCCGGTCTGCTCGGCAACGGTCCTCGCCGACTCACGGACGCTGGCACCCTCGGCCACCAGTTGCCTGGCAGCGGCGACCGCCCCCTGAGCCGACGGCGGAACCGGGTCAGTGGAGGCAAGCACCAGGGTGACCTCCCCCTTCACCGGACCCGACCACCGATCCACGGCGTCGGCGAGCTGACCGACCCACGACTCCTCGTGGACCTTGGTCAGCTCTCTCGTCACCGCCACCGCTCGGGTGCCGCCACACACTGCGGACAGGTCCGACAGGTCGGCTGCCAGCCGGTTCGGGCTGGCGAACAGCACCACGGCCCGGGACTCCTCCGCGATGCCGGCGAGCCGCTCCGCCCGCCGGGGGCCCTTGCGTGGCAGAAAGCCCTCGAAGACGAAGCGGTCACCACCGAAGCCCGACAACGCCAACGCCGTCGTCACCGCCGACGGTCCGGGGATGACCGAGACGTGGTGTCCGGCATCTCGCACCGCGCGAACCGCGGCGGCACCCGGGTCGGACACCGTGGGCATCCCCGCGTCGGTGACGAGGATCACGTTCCCCCCCGCCTCGACCGCCTCCAGCAGCTGGGCGGTGCGCGCTCGTTCGTTTCCGGTGAACAGCGACACGACCGGGACCGAGATGACGAGATGTCTCAACAGCCTGGCCGTCCGCCTGGTGTCCTCCGCATAGATGATGTCGGCCGAGGAAAGTGCGGTGCGCAATCGCTCGGAGACATCGCCGAGGTTGCCTATTGGTGTGGCGCAGACGAGGAGACGGCCGTCGGGCATATCGCCGACGGTAGAGGATGGTCAGTCGAGGCCGACGGCTGCGCGAATCTGCTCGCCGATCGGCACCTGGTCGGCCGCGATGAAGAAGAGACGACCGTCCAGCACCTCCACCCAGGCGAAGCGCTCCTCGGGGAAGGATTCGAGGGCAAAGTCGAGCAGCGCTCGCTCGAGCTCCTCGACATCTCCGGGTGTGTCCCCCTCGTAGACGATGAGCATGGCAGCGTTCTCCCCGTCGAACCACTGGTGATAGGAGTCGCCACCCCAGCCGTCGGCCGCGGTAGCCAGTGTCTCGACACCTGAGCCCTGGTTCAACATGATGCGGAACCCCTGCTCCCCCCACACCGAAGTGCGCTCCAGCTCATACCCGGTGACGGTGACCGAGGGAATGTCCACCGCCCTCGGCAGGTCGCGGGTGTAGTCGTCGGGGCTGATGACCTGTTCCGACGACCCGGGCAGCTCCGCCAGGGTCGAATAGGCGTCGTTGACCTGCGACCAGTCCCTGCGGCTGTAGAGGTCTTGGACAAAGCTGAGACCGGTGTCGTAGGGGAAGATCAGCGACTCGGTGAGAAAGCGCGGTGCCGAGTCGAGGGCAGATGTGTCGATACCCAACGACTCGGCGATGAACTCCCCGATCTCGCGCTGGGAGAGCGTCTGCACCCAAAGGACCTCGGCGAGGGTGGCGTCACCCTCCATCAAGGCTTGGTAGGCGGTTGCCTCGTCGAGACGCTCCTCGTCGATCATCTCCCGGAATCGGGGGAAGAAGGAGAAATGCTGGTCGGTGAGGGCGTGCACCAGCTCGTGGACGATCGTCCCTCGTTGCAGCACGGAGAGACCCGTCTCACGTGCGGGAACCACGATCTCCCCGGTATCACCGTCGTAGAACCCGGCGACCTGCTCCCCGTAGAGATCGAGGATGATCTGCTCGAAGTCGGCTCCCTCCGCTAGCAACCCGAGCATCTTGTAGAGAGCCTCATCGGCGGGGAGGTCTTCGGACTCCTCCTCGATGTCCTCTCGAACCATCGCCTCCAACTCCTCGACGGTGACGACCTTGATGTTCGGAGGGGTGAGGAAGGGGAGGTCCCGAATCTCCTGAGCGGCCCGGATCAGGTCCTCGAGTTGGGTCTTGACCTCATCCGACAGACCCTCCACGCCGGAGAGATCGGGCTCGGTCGTCGGTGGAGACTGCGGGGAAGTGGTGGTCGTGGCGTCGGAGCCGGTGGTGGTCGGCACGGTCACGGTGGTCGTCGTCGTCGGGATGTCGCCCCCACTGGTCGTGGTCGACTCGCGGTCGTTGGTGCAGGTAACCAAGACGAGCAACAGCGCCGGAGCGAGGGTGGATATGCGGCAAGCCATTCAGGGTCAGGTTATCGGCGCACCGGCTCTAGACCTGATCGCTCCGTTGAGCATAGATCGGCGCCACATCGTACGATTTCGCCCAATGCTCAGAAAGGAACTGGCCGTTGTCGCCATCCTCGGCATGGTGTTGAGCGCCTGTGGCAATAGTGGCGGGGGGACTCCAGGCGATCATCGAGCCCGAGGGCGAGACCGCCGGCTTCGGTGACTTCACCACCGGGGGGGACAAGTCGTTTTGGATCTTCGTCTGCTCCAACGAGGGCGCGGTGGAGCTCGAGTCGATCGAGGTGATCGAGACCGAGGGAGACATCCAGTTCCTGGGAGCCATGGTCTACACCTCGCCCGACATGTTCGTCGGCCCCACTCACGGTTACCCACCCGATGGGCTGGACGTGACCAGGACCGAACCGCTCGAAGGTGCGGTGGTCGAAAGCGACTGTGACGACCCCGATGGTGACGATCGGGTCCAGCTGCTGGTCGGGGCTCAGCGAACATCCACCGGTGGAGGTGTGATCGACGGCTTGTTGGTCCAGACCAGTGGCGGGGGGCTGGAGATCCCATTCATCATCCTCCTGTGTGGAGACGAGCTCGAGTGGTGTGAGGTCCTGATACCCGGAGGGGAAGAGGCTCCTTAGCCCGGCCCGGTCCCCAACCAACCTCTGAGCAGGTCGAGGACCACATCGGGCTGTTCGGCCGGTGCCATGTGCCCACAGTCTTCGATGACCGCGAGACGCGCTCCGGGAATGGCGGCGGCAATGTCCTCGTGGTGCTCGACACTTCTCCATGGGTCCTGACGTCCCACTGCGATCAGAGTCGGGACGGTGATGGTGGGGAGCAGCGGCCACAGGTCGCGTCGGTTGAGAAGCGCCGCGACCTGACCTGCGTGCTCGGCGGGCGTGTACCTCAGAACCATCTCATGAAGCGATGAGACCAGGGCAACGTCATCCCGGCGGTCGGGCTTGACCATCGACGCCACCCATTCGGTGGCCACCGCCTCGATCCCCTGATGGGCGGCGAGGTCGGTCAACACCTTTCGCTTCTCGGGCTCGCCCTCCGCCACCCCACCGACTCCGAAGTCGAACAGGGCGAGACGGGTGATTCGCTCGGGCGCCGCCCTCCACATTTCCAGGGCTACCCGGGCTCCCATCGAGTGGCCGGCGACAGCCATCTTCCCGTCCACGGAGCCGAGTGAGGTCACGGCCATCTCCTCGAGACGGGACGCCGAGCGGTACACCGGCACGACCACATTGGCGCTGGTTGCCAGGGCTCTCGATTGGTGGGCCCAGATCGAAGCATCGCACAGCAACCCGTGAAGCAAGACCAGGTTCTGCATGAACCCGCTAGGCGGGGGGAGGTGTCAGCCCCACGCCTTCTCGGCGGTGGAGACCACCAGTCCCAACTTGGCCCATTGCTGCTCTTCGGTCAGGGCGTTCCCCTCGAGAGTGCTGGCGAAGCCGCACTGGGGGCTGAGACAGAGCTGGTCGATGTCGACGTACCGACTGGCGTCCTCGATGCGGCTCAACAGGTCGTCCTGAGATTCCAGTTCTGGTTGCTTGCTGGTGACGAGACCTAGGACCACCGTCTTGTTCGCGGGGACGAATCGCAGCGGGGCGAAGTCCCCGGAACGCTCGTCGTCGTACTCGAGGAAATAGGCGTCGACTTCGAGCTCGTTGAACAGGACCTCGGCCACCGGCTCGTAACCGCCCGAGGCGAAGAACGTCGACTTGTAGTTCCCCCGACACAAGTGCACCGCCGTCGTCATGTCATCGGGGCTCTCGCTTATCGCATCGTTGATCAGCGCGGCATAGGTCCGGGGGAGCTCGTCGGGGTCGTCACCGCGGTCGATCGCACCCTGTCTCATCTTCGGGTCGCAGAGGTAGGCGAGGTTGGTGTCATCGAGTTGGATGTAACGACACCCTGCCTCGTGGAGATGGGCGATCTCGTCGCGGTAACACTGGGCCAGGTCTTCGAAGAAGACATCGAGGTCCGGATAGGAGTCGATGTCGATCCCGGCGCGACCACCACGGAAGTGGGCCATGGTCGGGGAGGGGATGCACACCTTGGGGTGACGATCGGTGTTGGAGTCGACAAACCGGAAGTCGTCGACCTGGATGTCGTGTTTGTGAGCGAGTTTCCCGGTGACCGTGATCTTCGGTGGCGCCATCCCCACCCTGGCCTCGGACCCCGAGCTCGATGCGATCATCCCGGTCACCGTCACCCCTTCGAGCTGTTCGAGAAAGTCGAGGTGGAACCAGGCCCGGCGGAACTCACCGTCGGTGATGCTCTCGATCCCGGTCGCCTCCAGGTTGGGGATCATGGCCGCGATGGCCGCATCCTCCACCTCGCGCAGGTCGGCAGCGGTGATCTCGTCGTTGGCCAACTTCTCCCGCGCTTCGAAGATCTCCGGTGGTCGCAGCAAGGACCCCACGTGGTCGGCGCGGAACGGGGGGTTCAGTTTCGATTCGGGCACGGGTCCTCCATTCGGGTCTCCCAAAGGTACACAGCCCACGACCCCCGTCGCGTTGGTGACCCGGAGTGCTCTCTCAGCCCGCCGGGGCCCGGGGCGCGCCTAGGTTCTGGGGATGGAGAACATCTATTCGAGTGACTGGGACGCCTCCCAGGATCATCCCGGATACGAGTGGACAAGGATCCGACTCGCCCGAAGACTCGGCGGGGAGCGGCTCGGGGCAAGCATCTACGTGCTCGCCCCCGGCCAGAGATCCTTCCCATACCACTTCCATCACGCCAATGAGGAGATGCTGATCATCCTCGAGGGAACGGTGACGGTGCGGACGCCGGACGGTGAGCAGGAGGCCAACCTTGGAGATGCCCTGATATTCAACGTCGGCCCTCGCGGCGCCCACCAGGTGATCAACACCTCGGGCGCCCAAGCCCGGATTCTCATGATGTCGACGATGGTCGAGCCTGAGATCGCCGAGTACCCCGACACTGCCAAGATCGGGATCTTCGCCGGCTGGGCCCCAGGGGCCGCCGGGGAAGGCGGCCTCCTCAAGTACCTCGACGGCACGGCCGAGGTGGGCTATTTCGACGGCGAGTAGCTCGAGGATGGGCACAGGATGCGAAAGCCTTCCCCTACCTCTCTGCCTACTCACCGGTGCACAATGTCGCCCCGGACGTGGACTACCCGCCGCTGTTGGTGCTCACCGCGGAGACCGACGACCGCGTGGTGCCGATGCATTCGCACAAATTGATCGCGGAAATGCAGCACGCCGCCGGTGGCCGATCGGAGAACCCGATGTTGGAGCGGGTCGAGACCAGGGCCGGCCATGGATTGGGCAAGCCGACCTCGAAGCTGATCGACGAAGCGGCCGACGTCTACGGGTTCATGTTGCATCATCTCTCCCACCCTGGCCCGGAGCGGTGACCCGGGATCGAGCGGCCTCCGTCAGGCGAGGATCGTTGAAAGAAAAGCTGTGACCCATGTCGAAAACCGGAGGCCGGCTTCGTATAGGTGTCGAGAGGCCCGCTAAGTTGCCGGGCCGCCGAACGAGGTGAGAACAATGACTCAGTATCTGTTGTCGGTCTTCTACGAGGAGGGCCAGGAGCCGCCGTCGGAGGAGGTCATGCAGGAGATTTACGCAGACGTCGACCGGCTCAACGAAAAGATCAAGGATGCCGGCGGATGGGTGTTCGGCGGTGGGCTGCACACCCCCGACACCGCCACGGTCGTCCGGGCAGAGAGCGACGAGGTCTTGGTCACAGACGGACCGTTTGCCGAGGCCAAGGAGCAGATCGGTGGTTTCTGGATCATCGAAGCCCCTGACCTCGACGCCGCCCTGGACTGGGCTTCACAGGCCACGATCGCCTGCAGGGGACCGGTGGAGGTACGACCCTTCCAGGACGAGCCCGAGGCCTGACCGGTTCGCGTGGCCGACGACCGTGAGATCGCCGAGATCTTCAGACGTGAGTCGGGCCGCGCAGTCGCCACCCTGGTCCGCCGCTTCGGTGACATCGACCTCGCCGAAGAGGCGGTCCAGGAGGCCTTTGTCGAGGCAGTTCGTCGCTGGCCCACCCAGGGGCTCCCACCCAGCCCCGCCGGATGGATCATCATCGCCGCGCGCAACCGCGCCATCGACCGTATTCGACGTGAGGCGATCAGAAACGATCGCCAATCCGAGGCGGTGCGTCTCATCGGGGTCGACGAGCCGGAGGAGATCCAGATCGTGGAAGACGACCAGCTCCGTCTGATATTCACCTGTTGTCACCCCGCCCTGGCGAGCAACGCTCAGGTCGCCCTGACACTCAGGCTCATAGCCGGGCTCCAGACCGAGGAGATCGCCCGGGCGTTTCTCGTCGCCGAGTCCACGATGGCCCAGCGTCTGGTCAGGGCCAAGCGAAAGATTCGCGCCGCAAACATCCCCTATCGGATTCCGAGCGACCCCGAGCTGCCCAATCGTCTCCGCCCGGTTCTGGCGGTGATCTACCTGATCTTCAACGAGGGCCACGTGGCAACGTCCGGAGATCATCTGACCCGTGGGGAGATGGCGGGCGAGGCGGTCCGGCTGGCCCGTCTCCTCGCCCGGTTGATGCCCGACGAGCCCGAGGTGGCAGGTCTACTTGCATTGCTCCTTCTCACCGAGTCGCGGAGACCGGCACGCACCGGGCCCCGGGGGGAGCTGATCCGTCTGCCCGACCAGGACCGTGGCCTGTGGGACCGGCAGCTGATCACCGAGGGCCGCGAGCTGGTGAGGGCATGTCTGCGACGCAACCGGCCGGGGCCCTACCAGACCCAGGCCGCCATCGCCGCGGTGCACGCCGATGCGGCCAAACCCGGGGACACCGACTGGGCGCAGATCGTGATCCTCTATGACCAACTGCTCGAGTTCACCCCGTCGCCGGTCGTCGAATTGAACCGGGCGATCGCCGTGGCGGAAGCGGGCAACCTCAGGGGTGCCCTGGCCACTATCGATGGTCTCGGCCTCGACGGCTATCACCTCTTCCACGCCACCCGAGGTCAGCTACTCGAGCGCCTGGGACAGAGGCCGGAGGCAGCCCGCGCCTACTCGCGGGCCAGATCGCTCACCTCGAACCAAGCGGAGAGAGACCACCTTCTCGAACTCGAGAACAGAGCAGAGGTCTCCGGGTAGCGACGTGCCGGTGACAGAATCCGCAGCTTGGCGGACATAGACCACTGGTTGAGCTCTTCAAATGAGAGACGCGCCCGCTTCGAGGCCATCGCCGCGGAGATCTTCGAGCCGTTGCAGCGTTACATACGGCGCCGCATCGAGCCCGACGACGCCGAAGATGTCTTCGCCGACGTCCTTCTCACCGTCTGGCGTCGTCTCGACGACGCGCCCGAGGGACAGATCCTCCCCTGGTCCTATGGGGTGGCGAGGAGGACCCTGGCCAACCGTCGTCGGGCCCGCTCCCGTCACCTGAGGCTCCTGCGGCGTCTCGAGTCGGAGCCACACGACCGATTCGTTCCGCCCCCGACGGAGAGCGGGCTCGACCCGGAGCTGGCCGAGGCGCTCGGCTCCCTCTCCCCGGACGATCGAGAGGTGCTGCGGCTCTGGGCATGGGAGCAACTCGAGCCACGTGAGATCGGTCCGGTCCTGGGGATCAGCGTCAACGCCGCCACCCTGCGGCTGAGTCGCGCCCGTACCCGGCTCGGGCGTCTCTTGTCGGGACAGGATCGAGGCCTTGCCGGACACGAGCCGTTGGAAGGCACCCAGGAGAGCAGATGACCGACGACATGAGAGAACGTCTCGCCCGGCTCGATCCGATGCACTCGGGTGTGCCTACCGAGCCAACGACGACTGATTCGTCACGACGAGTATTGGAGAGAATCATGAGCACACCCACCGAGGAGCGAACCATCCAAACGGCGAAGCCGCGCGGGGCCCTTATCTACGCCGGGGCGGCGGTAGCAGCCCTCGTCCTGGCCATCGCCGGCGGTCTCGCCTTGACCGGGGACGACAACCCGCCGGTGGCCGAGGCCCCGCCGTTGGTGCTGAACGCCGGTGGCGAGGATGCCCTGGCGAGCTGTATCGCCTTCTCCCCCGAGGAGCTCGAGCGAGTCGCCGAGATCGCCTTCGAAGGAACGGTCACCGCGGTCGACGGCGCCGAGGTCACCCTGGCGGTCGACACCTGGTTCCGGGGCGGAGAGGCCACCGAGGTGGTCCTCAACGCACCACAGGGCATGGAGGCCCTGATCGGCGGGATCCCATTCGTGGTCGGCGATCAACACCTGATCAGCGCCCAGGGAGGAAGTGTCAACTACTGCGGATTCAGCGGACCGGCCTCCCCCGAGTACCGGGCGGAGTTCGAACGGGCCTTCGCCCAGGGCTGAGCCAGACAGGCGAGGGGGCCCGTGGACAGCCACGGCCCCCTCGTCCGCTTCAGTCGAGACCGTAGGCCTTGTGCACCTCGAACTCGTAGATGATCCGACCCTGGTCGATCATGGCCCGGCGGAACTTCTCTTCGTCCAACTCCTCGGAATAGAGGCTGAGAGGGCCGTCAGGGCGGTTCTGCATCCCACGGAACAGGCGGACCGACTGGTCGGCGACCTGGGGACCTTCGAGTATCTCGACCGTGGTCTCGAGGGTGAGGGCTCGAAACCCGAACTCGTAGACGAACAAGGTGCAGCGCGGGTCATCGCGCAGACGACGCGTCCTCACCCGGTCGTGTGTGCCGCTGCTCCAGATCCCGCCGTCGACCACGGCGACGCCCACCTGCACCGCCTTGGGCATCCCATCGGCGTCGATGGTGATCATCGCCGCCGACCGATTCGATGCCCGGAACTCCGCTTGTGACTCGGTGAGGGCCATGGCCTCACCCTATGCGCTCGGATCGCCTGCTTCCAGGAGCGGAGGTTTCAGCGGTTCTTCTCGTCCCGCCCTGGCAATATCTCCGGACTGTGACAGGAGGAAGTGGCTGCCACGTCTGAACCGGGTCGATCCCTTTGGCGACCTGCACGCCGTAGCCGATAGGGGGATGTTCACCGGCAACCGGGGATGTCTGGTCGATGACACCGGACGGGTGGCACGTCACCATCGGGGCCGGCTGTGGATCGTGTGCGTGACCTCATACAAGGACTGGAGATCACCACTCGACCGACCGGGCCGCTGGACTCCGATCTTCTTCCTCGACGACGCGGTTGCCCTAGCTGCCGGGCATCGCCCGTGTGGGTTGTGCCGTCGCGACGATTACCTGTCCTATCGGGAGGCGGTGAGACGCGGACGGGGGATCGCCGGCCCGGTGCTCGCCACCGATCTCAATCGCATGCTCGCCGCAGAACGTCTCGCTCGGGGAAGCGGGTTGGCCAGGGCGGGAGACCGCAAGCTGTGGGTCGGGAGCATCGACAACCTGGCGGACGGCGTGGTCCTCGTCGCTGATGACGGAGACCGCCCTCTCTTGGTGCTGGGCGAGAACCTGATGGATTTCCGATTCGGCGGGTGGGTCAATCCGGTTCCCAGACCCGCAGGGGAAAAGGTGAGGGTCCTCACCCCTCCGACCTCGGCGATCGCACTGGCCAACGGGTATCGGGCAGTGCTCCACTCCAACCGAATCGACGAGTCGGCCCAGGGGAACCCCCCGAGCTCTCACTCGGCCAACTGACGGCTCTGTTCCAGGTTCCTGATAGCCGCATCACGTTCTCGACGGCCCAGACCACACGCAGCTGCGACATCGACGGCATGCCCGATTTGGTCTTCGATCAGATACCTGACCCGATGTTGGGCCTCCAACGATTGGGCTTCATGGACGAAGCCGGCCACGAACCGCACTCCGTCGGGAAGACGAAGCCGACTGAGCGGGGCATAAAAGGAAGCTTCGACGCTGGGCGGTTGCGATCCGTGAGCGAAGGGCATGTGGATGAACTCCAAACGTCGCCCCCCGGGGAACTGGTCTGCAAGCGCATTGGCCAATTCCACCGCCGGGGCCGCATC
Source organism: Acidimicrobiia bacterium (assembly GCA_035512955.1). Taxonomy (GTDB): domain Bacteria; phylum Actinomycetota; class Acidimicrobiia; order Spongiisociales; family ZC4RG35; genus JANQRA01. The sequence continues at coordinate 12,701 of DATKCZ010000005.1, read as the reverse complement.
CTCGAGACGACTGAACGCCCGATTGTTCATGTCCCCAACACAGAGGTGGAATCCCCACCGGGTCGAGTCCGGCGACTGTTCCACCACCCGCAGAATCCGTCGCGCTAGCCAACGGGCCCCAGGCGACCGCAGCACCTTTGGTATCCGTGTCGCCACTTCCAACTCGATCGGTATCTCCACCTGATACACGACCACAGCGCCGACCTCGGAGTGGATGCGTTCGATCTCGGCGACCGTGGCATCCTCGAAAGGTGCCGTGTACCGGAACCCAAGCAGCGGGTTGAACCCAAAAGCCGCGAACGCAATGTCTATGGGGCCGGGGATCCCCACCTGGAGAGAAAGATCGTTCCGGCCCAACCGGGTGCGCGCCTCCAGGAAGTCGGGCCACGAGCCGGTGAACGCGTCGTAGTAATCCAGTTCGACCGAGGTGAACCGGTGACCAGACTTGACCCGAAACACTGGAGTCGACTCATAGTCCGACCAGTCACCGTCACGGACCACCTCCAAATCAGGATGCTCCCGCAGACCCTCGATCAGTCTTCCGATCCAGTTCCCCCGGTCCCCGGTCTCCCCGTCGGGGAGACGGTCCCCCACCCTGTCTCCCACAGAATCCAACACCAGACTCAGCGCATCTCTGGTGCTCGTCGCGGGAATGGATCCCACCAGGTGGACTTGCCGGGATTGGCCAACAAACGTCAAAGCGGACCTCCTCTTCTCGACGCGCTCACCAGCGCCTCAAGCGGAGTAACCGCTTCGGCTGCTCATCGATCAGGCATTGGCACCGAACCCAGCTCGGTTGCCGCGGTTTCAAAGGGCCTGTCCCTCCACCGCTCTAGATAAGCGCGTATGACAACACGAGAATACTCTCCGATCCCACCCGGGGTCCGTCAGCCCAACTAAAGGCCGGAACGGGAACCCCAGACGTGCAGCGCGTGTGGCCGAACTCGCCGGGGGGATACCTGGTCCGCAAGTGACTCTCGGCATCCATAACAGGCGGACGAACCTCCGGGAAATGGGCCACCGGCAGCGGCTGCTTCCTCCACAGGAGCCGGCGAGCCCCCACCACGGTTTCTCACACGTCCGGTAGGGAGTTTCGCATAATCGGACCGCTGGCGGTGACGGCAGAAGACGGAGCAATCGGGCTGCCTCGACCCCTTGAACGTGCCGTTCTTGCCTCCTGGTCCTCAATGTGGGCCAGGTTGGTGCCAACCGACCGGCTTGTTGACGAGCTATGGCCGGAGAGCCCGCCAGAGTCTGCGCGACATTCACTCCATGTCCACGTCTCCCGGCTCCGAAAGGCGCTTGGCGACGATGTCCTGGTCACCCGTTCCCCTGGCTACCTCCTGGCATTGGATGAGGAACAAATCGATGCCTGGCGCTTCGAAGCCTGGGTGCGGGATGGGCGACGGGCACTACGCAAGACCAATCCGAAGAAAGCCGCCCGGCTCTTTCGACAAGGCTCTGGCGTTGTGGCGCGGATCGCCGCTCCCCGAGCTCGCCCACCTGCCCTATGGTCGGATCCAAATCTCCCACCTCGAAGAGCTCCGCTTCGAGGCTCTCGAGGAACTCTTCGAGGCGGAGTTGGCTCTGGGTCACCACGCCGAGGTGGTCGAGGGGCTCACCGGCCTGGCAGAGGAATGCCCCTCTCGGGAACGGCTTTGGGGACACCTCATGGTGGCGCTCTACCGATCGGGGCGCCAGGCTGACGCGGCGTGTTGACGTGGGTGACGGCGAATCCGGCGGACCGCGTCGCCTTCTTCCAGCTGGGCGTGGTAGAGGTCCCAACGCATCTGGCCGTTCATCCAGAAGCCACTCGAAGTGCCAAAGTACTGGGAGAGCCTGAGGGCTGTGCTCGGCGTGATTCCGCGGCGACCATTGACGATCTCATTGACTCTCTGATACGGCACCCCGATGGCGTCTGCCAGCTCCCGCTGAGTTATGTCCAGCGGCTTGAGGAACTCCTCCAGCAGCATCTCCCCGGGATGGGTGGGGACTCGATTGGTTGGAATACGGACCATGTCTCACCTCAGTGATAGTCGACCACTTCAACGTCACCCGGCCCCGCGTCCGTCCATCGGAAACAGATCCGATACTGGTCGTTGATCCGGATGCTGTGCTGACCCTGACGATTCCCTCGAAGCGCCTCGAGACGGTTCCCTGGTGGTACTCGCAGATCGTCCAGTATCTCGGCCTGGTCGAGAGCATCGAGCTTCTAGGATGTGCCGGGCTAACCGATGTGGTCGCGGGGTGGTCGCGCTCAAAACCGAAATGGAAGCCGCCCACCGTCGTGACTGAGTGTCCTTCCCGTTCGGACACGGGAGACAACCAACGAGACGCCATCAGCCTGAAGAGAGCAGGCTACGGGCAAGCTCTTTCTTGGCAGCAGGGGCCTCCACGCTTTGGAGAAGCGCTCTTGTGAGTTCGACATCGATCGATCCGATGACAGACCGGCAGAACTCGAGATCCTTTTCCCTTCCGGCGGTGGCCTTGGACACGAAGAGGTCCTCGAGTGACAGACACCATGCGATCACACCATTTGTCGCGGGTGTCTCATACCTGACGAGTCGCTTCTCCCATCCTTCGGCGAGGACGGCCGTGTCGATCGACACACCTTGTGCATAGAACCCGAACGACTCGTGGAAGATGGAGGCCTCGCCGATCGACCCATCAACCAAATCGGCTTGGGTCCCGTCCTCATCACCCGGAATGACAATGTCTGCCTCGACAGAACGCAGGGCCGCGTCAGGCAGGTTGTCCTCGATCGAGGCGTGTGCAGCCTGACTACCGATCACAATGACCTCGCGAACGCCGACCACGGCTGCAGCAGCTCGTACCGCATGATCGAACTGTTCTCGGTTCATCGTCGGGCCTCTTCTTCTTGAAATCGCCGATAAGCATCGGCTCTCTCCCTAGCGTTCAACACTCCCGCAAAGGGTGTCACCTGCCGCAGCTCTCGATACTCAGGGCTGGGGTCGGTGATCGCGTTGGCTACGAGCTCGGGAGATTGTTCCAAGATGGTCTCCCATACCAGGAACAGTCTCTCCGCCCCCGGATGCAGCTCAGCCATCCTCCTGAGGTTCCCTCTCGCCCGCTCGAGTGTGGCTGCCGGATCGTCTCGCACTTTCTCGGCAATCCGCCGATGCAGGCTGAGGCTGCGTCGATCCTCGCGGCTCAGGGCCGGAACAACGTAGATGACCAGGTCGAGACCAACGGAACTGGCAAGTCTGCGCAGAGTTCGCAAGCTTGGCATCTTGGCCCCCGATTCGTATGCAGCAATCGCCGGCTGGGAGGTTCCGGCTGCTCGAGCCAATTGCACCTGAGTCATTCCTGACTCTTCCCGAATCTTGCGGATGACCGACATGGATCCATCATATCCAAATCGATATACCTTGCCAACAACAGGCGCTGAGCGAAGGGATGGCCCTAGTGGTACTACGCCGCAGGGACCGAACCATCCTCAACCAAGGCAAACACATAAACGGAGCGTGTTCGGTCAGATTCTTCAGATAATGGCTGCCCCAGATCGACACCGTCATCCTGATTTCAAACCCGCGACAAACCTCACAAGAAGATCCGGTAACCCTTTCAGATCGGGAGTCGCCGTTGGGAGGATATGACTCCGGTGTTGAACCCGGCGAGGTGGAGTTTGCCGGAGAATCGGGCGTGTTCGATCTTGAGGCACCTGTCCTGGACCACGCTCAGCCCGGCGTCGATCGCCTTCCTCGCCGCCTGGTCGTGGCGGAGGCCGAGTTGCAGCCAGATCACCTTGGCTCCGACTTCGATCGCCTCGTCGACCACTCCGGGGATGGCGTCGTGGCGTCGGAACACGTCGACTATGTCCGGTGGTTCGGGCAGGTCGCTGAGGGTGGGGTGGGATTCGATGCCGAGGACTTCCTCGTAGGCGGGGTTCACCATGTACATCCGGAACGGGGTGCGTATCAGATAGGAGGCGACGAAGTTCGATGACCTGATCGGGTTGCCCGACACCCCGACCAGGGCGACCGAACCCGAGGTCTGAATGATCCGAAGCCGCTCCACAGCGGTGGCGTCGGGAATGGCAGACACCGTCATCGCCCGGCCCTCAGCGCCTGGTCGAGGTCGGCGATGATGTCGTCGACGGTCTCGATCCCGACCGAAATCCGGATCATGTCGTCTCCGATCCCCATCGCCTCCCGGCTGGCTGTCGGCACCTGCTGGTGGGTTGTCGACGCCGGGTGGATGACCAGGGTCTTGGCGTCTCCCACATTGGCGAGGTGGGAGGCGAGGTTGACGTTCTCGATGAACGAGACCCCGGCCTGGTGTCCGCCTTCGATCCCGAAAGTGAACACCGCACCCGGGCCTTCGGGGAGGTACTTGCCGGCTAATGCGGTCCACGGGTTGTCGTCGAAGATCGGGTACCGCACCCACTCCACCAGAGGGTGGTCGGCGAGGAACCGGGCCACCACCGCGGCGTTGGCGACGTGGCGCTGCATCCGCAGGGAGAGGGTCTCCAGTCCCTGGAGGAGGAGGAAGGAGTTGAACGGACTCAGGGCGGCCCCGATGTCCCGCATCACCTCGGTCCTAGCCCTCATCAGGTAACCGTACTCTCGGAAGTTCTCCCAGAAGTTGAGGTCGTGGTACGACGGCGAGGGCTCGGTGATCAGGGGGAAGTTCCCGTTGTCATAGGGGAAGGTGCCCGACTCGACGATGACACCGCCGATCACGGTGCCGTGCCCGCCGATGAACTTGGTCGCCGAATGGACCACGATGTCGGCCCCATGTTCGAAAGGGCGGCACAAGTAGGGGGTGGCGAAGGTGTTGTCGACCACCAGGGGGACCTCGTGGCGGTGGGCCATGTCGGCGTAGAGGCCGATGTCGAGGATGTCACATCCCGGGTTGCCGACCGTCTCGGCGAACAGGGCCTTGGTCTCGGGGCGGACAGTGGCCTCCACCTGGTCGGGTGAGGAGAAGTCGACGAAGGTGACCTCGATCCCCATTCGGCGCATGGTCACCCCGAACTGCATGAAGGTCCCCCCATACAGGGCGTTGGAGGAGACGATGTGGTCTCCCTGCTGGACTAGGGTGAGCAGGGCGATGAGCTGCGCCGCCTTCCCCGAGGCGGTGGCGACAGCCCCCAAACCCCCCTCGAGGGAGGCCATCCGCTCTTCGAAGGCGGCGGTGGTCGGGTTGCTGATCCGGCTGTAGATGTTGCCGAAGGTCTGCAGGGTGAACAGGTCGGCGGCGTGTTGGACGTCTTCGAAGACGAACGACGTCGAGGCGTAGATCGGCATCGCCCGAGCCCCGGTCTCCGGGTCGGGTCGTTGACCGGCGTGGACCGCCCGAGTGTCGAACCCGTATGCCTCCTGTGACTCCATGGTTGTGTCGCTCCCTCGTGGTGTTGCTGATCAGTTCCGCTTCGCCTGCTCGACCCGTTGCAGCCAGTTGCGGTACACGATCCGCCCCGGCTCGACCCAATCCGCCGTGGTGATCTCCACCTCTTCGGGGAGTGGCGGGAGGTCACCCCCCTCGGTGCGTGCGGTCTCGGTGACCCGGCGATGCTCTTCCAAGGCGGGGAGTGACCGCCGATCGAAATAGTGCTCCGGGATCGGGGGGAAGTCGGGCCGCTCCCCACCGTGGAAGCGGGCCACCTCCCGCTGGTACTCCTTGAGCAGGCTGACCGGCTCGTATTCGGGGTGGCCCTGGACGAAGAGGTAGAAGTCGTTGGCGTCGACTGCCATGTGGACCCCCTGCCCCGATTGGACCAGGACCCGGGCTCCCGCTGATTCGAACTGGGTCGGGGTGATGTCGTAGAAGTGTGAGTGGGGGGCGGTGACCTCCAGAGCCAGTCCAGCGACCAGGGGGTGGTCGGCGACCACCTGATGTCGGTACACGCCCCAGCACTTCCGAGGAAGTCGGGACCGTTTCGCCAGGCGATTCTTTTCCAGGACGGCGTGGGTGGCGAGACAGCTGCACAGCACCGAGACCGTAGAGGTCTCGGCCCAGTCGAGGACCGCCGCCAGCTCGTTCCAGAAGCTCTCCTCGGTGAGGTCGGTGTGGACGGGGTTGGCCCCGGTGACGATCAGGGCGTCGACCCCGGACGCCTGGATATCCCCGAACTCCCAGTAGTGGGCTTCGATGTGGGCCCGGGCGTCCTTGCCCCGATCTTCCGGGGCGAGGGTGAAGGGGAACACCCAGAGGTCGGCCCGGTCGCCGTAAGCGGCGGCCAGTCTGATGAACTGGCGGTCGGTGGCAACCAGGGCGCCGTCGGGCATCAGGTTCAACAGCCCGATGGAGATGTCGGGAAGCCGGGACCTGGTCGCCTCTCCAGGAGTAGCCACGTCGATGCCCTCGGCGCGCAGGGTGTCGAAGGCGGGGAGCTGGGAATGGGTGACCAGGGCCATCACACCTCCACCTTCTCCAGGCTCCTCGGCGGTAAACCGTTGAGGTGGGAGACGAGGTGGTCTGTGATTTCCCGGGCGTCGTCCTCGGCACCGTGGATGAAGCTCGACTTGCGTCTCCGCAGGAAGTTGGACCCGATCCGGTACAGCCCGGGAGCGTCGGTCACCACTCCCCCTTGGTGTCTGATCTCGCCTTTTCGGTCGAACACCGGCAGGTTGAGCCAGGAGTAGTCGGGTCGGTACCCGGTGGCCCAGACCACCGCCGAGACCCCCTCCTCTGTCAGATCGATGCCGAGCCGAGGACGTTCCTCGACCCTGGTGGGCTCGAACCGGTGGGACGGCTCGAGGTCGATCCCGCCTCCTTCGGAGTTGGCCCACTGGTCGAAGAGGTCGAGAAGCCGAGCCAGTTTGAGGTCGGCGAGCCGGGTCTTGTTGTGCAACGAGCCGGAGAAGTACGCCCGTCCGTCGGTGATACCGCTGAGACGCCCGACCAGCTCGGCCCCGGCGCCGGTGAGGGCGTTGAGGTCGATGGTGCGACGCTCCGGGGTCCCGCTAAGTTGGGGGGAAGGGACTCGTCTCGCCCGGACGATATCGTCGACCTGGTCGTAGCGTTCGTCGAGCCGGCCGGTCCGCTCCATCCACCACATGACATCTCGGCCCCGATAGGTGCGGGGCATCCTGACATGGTCTCCCACCGCCAGGATCACCAGGTGTTCCGCCCCGAGGGCCTCGTCGGCGATTTGCACCCCGGTCGCCGAGGCCCCGACGACGAGGACCTTCCCCTCACCGAACTGGTCGGGGGTCTTGTAGTCGACTGGCGACAGCGACCTCACCCTCCCCGGGAGTGTCTGTGCTTCCGGGGGGATCCTGGGGAGGTTGAAGGCTCCGGTGGCCAGGACCACCGCCTCCGTCTGCCAGATCCGGTCCCCGGTGACCACCTGGTAGCCGTCTCCGGAGCGGGCGACCGACTCCACCAGGGTTTGGTCCATCACTGGTGCTTCGACCACCCGAGCGTAGCGCTCGATGAAGTCGACGACCTCGGGCATGGTCATGTACCCGTCGGGGTCGGCGCCGTCGTAGGCGAGGTCGGGCAGACGGGTCTGCCAGTTGGGGGTGAGCAGCCGGAGCGTGTCCCAGCGCTGAGTGCGCCACGTTTCGGCCACCCGACCCCTTTCCAGCACGACGTGGTCCACCGAGCGTTCGGTGAGCATGCCGCTCACCGCCAGCCCGGCGTGCCCGGCCCCGATCACTACGACGGCTGTCACTCGGGCCCTAGACCGGGTTGACGGTCACCGTCACGTTGGTCGGGTTGGTGATGGCGTCGAACACCGCCGACCTCTTCTGGGATTGGGCGATCAGGGCCTCGATCTCCTCGGGGCTGGCGTCAGCATCGACCTGATAGCTGACCCTGATCCCGTCGAACCCGTTCCGGACGTCGAGGTCGCCGCCGAGGATGCCGAGGATGTTCATGTCGCCCTCTACGGTGGCCTTGACCGAGTTGAGCTGGATCTGGCGGTTCTGGGCCACCGCGGCGACGCCGGCGGTGAGGCAGGCGGCCAACCCGACCAGGACGAACTCGACAGGGGTGGGGCCGTGGTCTTCGGAGGCGAACACCTCGGGGTGGTCGGCCGAGTAGGTGAATGTCGACCGGTGCTCCTGTTCGGCGCCGAGGCCGAAGAAGCCCTGGACCGTCGACTTGCTGTGGGTTCCCGACACCCAATCGGTGCTGGCCCGCCAGGTGAACTCGGCGGCCTCGGGGGCGTCGACCAGAGCGGTGCGAGCGTCGAGGAGGGCCTGGACGTTGACTCCGTTGTCTACCGGTGAAATGCGTGTGGTCATTGGATTCTCCAATCGGTTCGCGATGAGATGGGACAGTCGCCAGAATGTGGGCGATCGACGTCGGTGGTGCCCGACTGGACGTGAGCCCGTTGGCTCCCGGATGGCTGGCGTCTACGAGCTAGCCGCTCGTCACACCACCCGGGAGCGGCGACATCGCATACAGCAGTTCGCCGGTGGGTGGTTGAGGAGGTTGGGCCGGGATTGTGGCGGTTGCATCGTGTTTGCTCCTATCGCTTCCACGCGCTCGTCGAGCGCCGCAAGCGGATAACCGCCGTCAGCAGTACTCATCGACTCAGGCATTGGCACCGAAGTACTCGGTTGCCGCGGCTTCACAGGGCCTGTCCCTCCACCGCTCTAGATGAGCGCGTTGTCGACCGGAGTAGAGCACCAAATCGGTCACCGGTCAAGACAGCCCCCTAATCGACGAGTTGGGAGTGGAGTCAGGCTGCCTTCAGCGAGGAGCCGGCCGGGCGCCCGACCCGTGTTTCGTAGCTGTTGCGTCTCGACGAGAGTGGCTTCTGAAGTGCCTGGCACCCCTGGTGGTGCTATTAGCGAAGGGGCACCCGGCAATCATCGCCTCCAGGCTTGGTCACACCAGCGTGAAGACTGTGCTCTACGTCTATGGACACCTGTATGAGGGCCTCGATCGAGACCTCGACGCGCCCTGGAACGCTCCTGATGTGGTCGCGTTATGGTCGCGAGCCGGTTCTCTGAGCGACCCCAGCTGAAGCGGAATTCCAGAATCCTGTAGCACAAGGGGAAACAGGTGGGTGGAGCTGACGGGATTTGAACCCGTGGACCTCTCGTTGGGCACGATCAGGTCGAATGACCGGGACCTGCACTTTTAATGCCGATAGACCTTTCTGTGTCACGGATGTGCCGTCTCACCTACAACAACATGTTGTAGTCAGCGCGTCCAGATTGCCTGTGCTCGAGGTGGCGAGGGCGTGGCCGCGCTGATCGGTGCGCGCCCATACGCAACCATGGGAGGGAACCGCGTAAGAGCGCCGGTCTGAAAAAATCGGAGGTCGACGGATCGACGCCGTCCCTGACCACTACCCATCTAGCTGCGTAGTCGCCCGAATTGCCCTGTATCAGTTGGGTTTCTGGGCGGCTCACCGCTCTCCTCTGTTTAGTGACGTTTGGCGACTTTCTGGTCGTTTTGCGGACTCTCGCGGACTATCCGCGGACTCTTGGTTGGATCGGGGCTGTCCTGGACACCATCCTGAGTCCTCGAGTGAAGGCCACACTGAGTGGCGAGTTGGCAAATCGCGAGGCGCTCTGGAAGTGCCGATAGCGCACACCTGCTGAAATGCTCGTTATTCGCTCAGAATCGTTGTTATGGGCGGATACCGAATCTCCCGAACGATTGTCCGTCTGCGTCGTAGAACTCCCAGGTGATGTTGGATTCGCTCTCGGAACGCTGGATGAGCGATCGGGCCCGACTGTCCTCTTTATCTACGGAAACCCTGACTACTCGCCGCTCTATCTCCGCGCCTCACACAGCGATGACGACCTTGCCTCTGGCGTGGCCCTCGCCCACATAGGCGACGGCCTGGGCAGCTTCGACCAACGTATAAGTGCGGTCGATAGTCGGGGTCACCTTCCCGACTTCGATCAGCTCCCCGAGGGCGGTGAGGTCGTCGGGATTCCACGTCTGAGCGGAGATCTTCGCCCTCTTGCGGCGGAGCACCGATGAGAGAACCGCTCCGAACATCCGGGGAACACTGGCCAGCCATTTGCTGTCCAGCAGGCCGGCGTTGGGGATCAGGACTCCCTTGTGGGTCAGGAGCTTGCGGGTGTCGGCAAGTGAATAGCTCGCGGCATTGTCGAAGACGACGTCGTATCTCTCTACGCCTTTGGTGAAGTCTTCTTTGGTGTAGTCAATGACATGGTCGGCGCCGATGGAACGCGCTTGCTCTATATTCCGGGTGCTGCAGACTGCAGTCACCTCTGCTCCCAGTGCCTTGGCGATTTGGACGGCGAACGTGCCGACGCCCCCCGACGCCCCGTTGATGAGGACCTTGTGTCCCTCCTCGACACCGGCGGCGTCACGGATTCCCTGCAGTGCGGTGAGCCCGGCCACCGGTAGCGCGGCAGCGTCATCGAAGCTGAGACTGCCCGGCTTCAGGGCCAGTCTCTTCTCGGGAGCAGCGGCGTACTCGGCAAACGTCCCGAATCCACCGCCAAAAACCTCATCGCCCGGACTGAATCGAGCGACTCTGGCACCTACCCGTTCCACCGTGCCGGCGACATCCTGCCCGATGAAGGGTCGCTTGGGCCTTCTCATGCCGTACACCGGTCGGATGATGTAGGGAGTGCCCCGGACCTGAGCCGCATCACCTGCGTTGACGCCGGCGGCATGGACCCGGACCAGAACCTCGTCGTGTTTGACCACGGGCATGTCCACGTCCTTCAACTCGAGGACGTTCAGCGGAGAGCCGTACTCGCTCCGTGTGATTGCCTTCATCGCCTTCCCCTTAGGTCGGTCACATTCTTGTCGACGGCTTCTAAGCGGCTCCCCGAGTAATCCGAGCCAGCCGTAACGAGCGCCGAAGTGCCGCTCTGCTCGGTTTCTGGACGTTTATCGCTCGGGAACTGTTGATCGGCGCTATTGGCTTCTTCTACACGATCACTCCTGGCCCCTGCTGCTATCTCGTGTCTCAGGACGGGGGCAGCCTGGTTGCTAGGTGGATGCCAGTCAGGATGATCCACGCCCAATACACCAGAATCAGGGCACGTTGTACCAATCCGGTGTGGGCCGCGTCTTTCTGAAACGAGAAAGCTGTCCATGCGGTTAGAGCTAAACCCACGACCGCGGTGATCACCGTGTAGGTCTGCCACAGGCTTTCGAAGGATCCGGTCAGGGCCAGACATGCGGCGAACAATGCCAAGAACATGAGGGGACCCGACGCGTTGTGCATCTGGCCGCGCCATGTCACATCGCCCTCATTGTTGGGTGGGTAGCCGCGTAATGGGTCAGGGCGGAAGACCCCCGCAACAACCAGCCCCAAACCGAACACTGCCAGAAGAACCGCTCCGATGGCGTTATCGAGGGCACGCTCGACACGGAGGGCAAATGCGAGCATCCCGGCTCCCATCAGGACGAAGTTGGCAACCTGGACCCAACCGCGCTTGCCCAGAGTCAGTTCGCTTCCCGTGTGATACCAAGGGTTGTAGTGGGAGCGAAGCGCTCCCTCGATGAATAGGACGACCAAGAACGCCACGGCCGTGGTTACCCCGACGATCAGAAGTATGTCGGTCATCTTGACCGGCCTCCTTGGGATCAACCTAGACGTATGGATGGCCAGAAGCTCTGCAGCCGTCCTCGAATTGGCTGCCGAATGGGTCGCGGGTAGTCAACAACACACGATTCAGGGTTCAGTCGACATGTGCTTCGGTCTCTCGGGGGATCTCGTTCGGGTACCGGATCGGATCCTTCTCCAGAATGGTGCTTCCGAGCACTGGGTCGCCAATTCATCGCCTGGCTCACCGGTAGGGGTTTCAAGCTCAACAAGCCGGCGTAATTGTTTTTACAACCATCCGGTTGGTCGGCAAGCTCATCTCATCCTGGGCAGGAACCGGCCGGTGCGGGATGCGTAGGTGCGGTAGTCGTCGCCTAGGCCCTCGGGGGAGCCGAGCAGCTTCTCCTCGCTGGCCGCCCACCAAAGATGGGCGAAGATGGACAACACTGTCACAACGAGCAGCAGGTAGCTCCGGAAGACGAGAGTGCTGCCCACCGCAATTGCGATTAGCGCGGTGTAGATGGGGTGGCGGACATACCGGTAGGGCCCGTCGCTCACCAGCTGGTGGTCCACCGTCACCCCGCTGACCGCCCCGTAGGCGCCAATCGCTCGCGCAGCCCAGAGCCCCACGGCAATGCCCACAGCCCAAAGACCGAGTCCAGCCGTCTGTAGAGCCAGATCAATGCCGGTTGCCCAGTTCAACCACCCCTGGTAAGCCCAGCCGGGTGCGACCACAACCAGGACCGGATAGACCAACGGGACAACCTGTATCAGGTCGGCTCCCCGGCCGAGAAGGGGAACGGGGTTCACCCGGGTCCGAAGCTCAAGACCGTATCCGGGACGTTCCCATCGAGACCACACCACCCACACTGCCACATTGGTTGCAGCCATGACAGCCGCCAACAGTTGAATCCATGCCCTCGCCACGTCATCCAAGCCTTACGACGGATACGACGATACGCCATAGGGAATGGAGCGGCATCCCGTCAGAACGGGTGCGCGGCGCACATCACTCTTCAAGCCCAGGCCACGAACGACCCAAATCAGCGCATCCCCGACAGTCCGTAACCGCACGCCGAAGTGCCGTTATCGCGTGGTCTCAGATATGAGCGATACCGCTCGGGAATCGTTGATCTGCGCTAGCGGTCAGACGCTTCGATGCTGTCTAGAAAATGGCGCAAGTGCTCTCGGACTGTCGCGGCTGCGGAAACCAGCGGGATGGGGAGAAAGAAGGGAGCAA
>DATKCZ010000004.1:0-10428 GCA_035512955.1 Acidimicrobiia bacterium | reverse complement strand
GCGGCGGCCAACGTCGATACCGCCACCACCAGTGGATCATCCGACGGGAGGAAGGTGGCGAACAGGGTCACCAGGGCCAGCACGACCAGACCGAGCACGCCGACTACCAGCGCATACGACACCGTCCTCGAGATGATGCGGTCGATGTCGTAGAGGCGGTAACGAAGGATGGCAAGGGTAGCGGCTATCGGGATAGCCAATAGCGCAGCCCCATTGAGGAACGCGACGAAGATTGGGGCTCTCCTGCCCGCTGCGTGGAAGACGGCCTCCAAGAGGATCGACGCCACGAACGCCGCGCCGGCGAGGAGGAACCATTTGAGCTGAAGCCGCTGGATCACGTCCGCTCTGCGGAACCGGGCGAACAGAGCGGCAAGGGATAGAACCAGTACCAACAGGATCACCAATCCGAATGGCTCCCAATGCTCGGGATAGGGAATGCCGGTGATTCCTATCGGGTTGTCCGCCCAGATTTCGCACCCATCCTCTCCGGCTTCGACGCATTGTTGCTCCGCGAACAAGGTGGCTATCACTGCGAAACCGATAAGCAGCGCTGTCAGGCGCCCTACCCACGCCCAGACCCCGCTCGACGACCGGCCCGTCGGATACCAGTTCAGGAGCAGGAAGATCGACCCGATCCATCCCGTCCAGGCTGCGCCTCCTATGGCGTGGAAAACCATGATCCCCCGGTCTGCGACTCCTCCCGAGACCCCTGCGATTCCCAGGCTCACCGCCATGAGAGCGAACAGCCAACCGATCCGATTCCCGGGGACTTTCCAGACTATGACAGCTCCCAGGGTCAAGAAATAGGCGAGAGCACCTCCGTAGAACAAGGTCTCCCCCCAGCCGTACTCGACCGTGCCCAACGCGGTCTGAGCGATGAGCACCACCAGCAGCCCAATCCCCACCAAGAGAACCACGAAGACCGCTCTTCTCGAGCGGGTCACCGTCAGCGGGGCGCGTTGCTCGGTCATGTGGGCTCGCTCACCACCACATCCTCGGCGCTTGCCGTTACGGGAACGCAACGGCGTTACGAACTTGGGGTGGGTGTCGTCACTCGTAGCGATCCAGCTAATCTCGCCGGCCATGGGTGGGAGCCCCCAGTTCGACATACGACTGCTCGGGGAGCCAGTGGTGACAGTGGCCGGATCCCCCATCGACGTCGACACCCGCAAGGCAATCGCGATCCTCGCTTACCTGGCCGTGGAAGGCCCGACTAGCAGGGATCATCTGCTGGCCATGCTCTGGCCGGAAGCTTCTTCCGACAGGGCGCGGGCCACCCTTCGCCGCACCCTGTCCTCGTTGCGCTCCGGGATCGGCAAGGAGCATCTCGACTCCGACCGTGATCGAGTAGCCCTGACCGGTGACATCGATGTGGACACTGCCACCTTCGACGCGGAGATCGCCAGCACCCACCAGCATGGCCACGACCCGGCCGACGTCTGCCCGGAGTGCATCACGCACCTGGATCGGGCCACCGGGCTCTATCGCGGCGATTTCCTCCAAGGATTCGCGGTGCGAGACGCCCCGGAGTTCGAGGACTGGGTGAGGACCGTCGGAGAAGCCCTGCGATTGCGGTTGGGAGAGGCGCTGCATCGGCTCGCCATGGCCAGGGCAGCGGTGGGTGACTACCCGAGAGCCCTCGCCGCGGTGGGCCGTTGGATCGAGATCGACTCGTTGCACGAGCCGGCGCGGCGCCTGCTGATGCTGCTCCACGCCTGGGCGGGGGACCGTCCGGCCGCCATGGAGGCATACCGCGCTTTCGTCGCGATCCTCGACCGTGAGCTGGGGGTATCCCCCCTCGAGGAGACGAGCGAGCTGTACGAGGCCATTCTCGACGAGGATCTGCCGCCACCTCCGGGACCGAGGAGGCGCACAAGGGCGCACCCGCCCCGGGGGCGACCCGCGACCACCGGCCTGCTCGACCGGGAAGATGAGTTGGCGCGGCTCCGCCTGGCCCTGGACTCGGTGGAGCAACGGGGCACGGTGGTCGCGCTGACCGGAGAGCCTTGGATGGGCAAGACCCGGCTGCTCGAGGAGTTGGGCGCAATAGCCCAGGCGCGGGGCGAAACGGTTGTGATGGGCCGGGCCTCGCGTATGGAGCAGGCGCTGCCTTATGGGGTGATGAGCCAGATCATCGAGCCGGCCCTGTCCGTCCTGGAAGGTCGGGAAATCGAGCTCCCCAGCTGGGTGACCATTGAGTTGGCCCGGCTCATCCCCCGTCTCGCTCCCGGGTCCAGGCCGGCAGGCCCCGATCGGCTCGGCGACCTGCGATTCCTGGAAGCGGTGCATGAGCTGATCCGCCTCGTCTCGTCGGTGGGGCCGATGATGCTGGCCGTCGACGACTCCCAGTGGCTCGACACCGCGTCGGCGAGGCTCGTCGCCTTCCTGACCCGTAGGGTCTCGGCCCTGCCCGTGTTGGTCCTCCTTGCGATCCGGACCGGGGAGAAGACGGACCCCATCGTCACCGAGATCAGCGCCCACGCCGACCTGACCGTGTCCTTGGCTCCCCTGGACACTCGTCAACTCGAGGGACGCGTTGATGCCGAGCGAGCCGGCGCCATCATCGAGGCCAGCGGGGGGATTCCGCTTCTGGTCCTCGCCTCGCTCGACTCGGAGACCGACGAAGTCGAGGGCCCGGAGATCTTGCACTACATCGAGACCCGGCTGCGCGGTTTGAGCGATCTGGCCCGGCAGGTGCTTGCCGCCGCCTCCGTGCTGAGCGGAATCCGTGATATTCCGATCCTCCGGGAGACGAGCGGCCGGACCGAAGAGGAATTGGTCGAGGCCGTGGAGGAGCTGATCTCCGCCGGGTTGCTGAGAGAGATACCGGCAGGCGGGACGTTTGGGTTCACCCTGGACGCGGTGGAGAGGATCAGCTATGAATCCACCTCCCTCATCCGCCGCCGCCTACTCCACGAACGAGCGGCTCATGCCCTGGAGGCGCTGCCTAGGGCCTATGACGATGCTCCCCTCGCCGCGGCGGTGGCGGCGCACCATCACGGGGCGGGGAGCCCGCATGCCGCGGAGTGGTATCGGCGCGCCGGCGACTTGGCCCGGAACGTCTACGCCAACGACGAGGCAAAGACCATGTACGAGACGGCACTCGCCCTCGGGGGAGAGGACCCGGGTGAGCTGCATCTCGCCCTCGGTGAGCTCGCCATTGCCCGGGGCGACTACCAGGCGGCGATGAGCGAGCTGCGGTCCGCCGCTTCTCAGACCAAGGGTGCCGTTCTGAGTCGCGTCGAGCATCGCATCGGCGAGGTACATCGTCTGCTGGGCAGGTTCGATCTCGCGGTAGAGGCGTTCGCCAGGGCCGAGGTCGAGCATGAGGCGGCGGCGGCCCTATACGCCGACTGGGCACTACTCCACCATCGAACCGGCTCCCCTGAGGCCCTGGAGATGGCCGAGAAGGCGCTGGCGGCGGCCGCGAGGAGCGGTGATCGCAAGGTGATGTCGAGAGCGCACGACATCCTCGGTGTCGTCGAGCCCGATCCGACACGTGCGATGGCGCACCTCGACATGGCTCTGGAGCTGGCAGGGGAAGCCGAGCCGGAGCGTATGGCGGCGCTGAACAACAAGGCTCGCCTCCTGGCGGAGATCGGCAACTTGGACGCGGCCACTCGTCTCGTGGAGGAGGCCCTTGCTCTGGCCACATCGACGGGTCACCGGCACCGCGAAGCAGCGTTGCGCAACCATCTCGCCGACCTGCACCATCAGGCCGGAAGGGAGGATCGATCTCGGGAGGCGCTGACCGAGGCTGTCGCCATCTTCTCGGAGATCGATGCCGGCGGGTGGGAGCCGGAGCTCTGGTTGCTCATTCACTGGTGATCGATGTGGGCTTCTCTACCGCGGCCATGGCGGTCCTCGCCTTGGTCATCGTTCGTACGGGCGGAATTTGAACCCGCGATCTTCGGGGTATGAGCCGACACCACCCTCCACCGGTACCTGACCTGTCAACCCTCGAGGTGTGTCTCTAAGCCGTCGAGGATCAGGTCCAGGCCGAACTCGAACTCGTCGGCGTAATTGTGGCCGGGTCTCGTGACGTACTCCATGGCCATCTCCGCCAGGTGGGGATACCGGTCGGCCGGGAGTGTCTCGAGGATGGCTCCCGCCGGCTCGGCGGTCACCTCGGAGGTGTCGAACAGAAAGCTCGTCTCTTGAACCACGAACCCGTAGATGTAGCTGTCCAGCAACAAGAAGGCGTGAGCCGCCATCTCGACCGAGAAGCCTCCGGCCCGAAGGCTTCCGATCACTGCATCGGTGTACCGCAAGGCTGCGGGTCCCATCGCTGCTCGGGACTCCATCATTCCGATTGCCCATGGGTGGCTCGCCAGGACCTGTCGGGCTGAGGCGGCTCGCTGTCGCATGGCCGTCTTCCAGCCGGCCTCGGCGGACGGTAGGTCGATCTCGCCGACCACGATGTCGACGATACCGTCCAGAATCTCGTCCTTGCCGGCCACGTGTTTGTAGAGCGACATCGCTTCGACGCCGAGGTGTCGGCCCAGTCGACGCATAGTCAGCGATTCCAGGCCTACCTCGTCGGCGACGGCGATGGCGGCGTGCAGCACCCGTTCTCTGCTCAGTGGCGTACGAGGCTGTGGGTTCGGGTCGGTTCGGCCGGCCAAGTCCAACTCCCTTCGCAATGCTTCAGGCGGGCGCTTTTTTTGACAGCTTACTAAGTAACCCCTAGATTACTTAGTAAGCCAACGACCAGGAGAGAAGATGAGGAGCACCGCCATGAGGTCAGACGAGCAGAATCCGCAGCGGCTGGAGGATGTGCAGGTACCTGTCCGGCTGAAGCTGTCGGCAATGTGGGTGTCCGCGATGTTCCTGTACGTGTACGTGGACATCTTCGCGTTTTACAAGCCGGGAACAATCGACGACATCATGGTGGGACGCGTATGGGAGTTCGACATCACTCAGGGCTGGGCGCTCGGAGCTCTGGTCCTCATGACGATTCCGAGCCTGATGGTGTTTCTGTCCCTGGGGCTGCCGGCACGCGTGGCCCGTTGGGCCAACGTCGTGGTCGCGTCCCTGTTCGTCCTGGTCTCGATCGGAAACGCGCTTGGCGAGACGTGGGCCTTCTACTGGTTCGGCTCGGCTGTCGAGGCGGCGCTGCTCCTGCTGATCATCTGGTACGCATGGACGTGGCCACGCCTGGTCGACCGAGTCGCTGGACAGTAGTCACCACGCGGAATATCGAGGAGGTCAGCCGATCTCGATGACGAGCTTCCCGAGGACGCGACCTTCCCCAAGATGGCGCAGCGCCTCGGGCACTCCCTCCAGCGGGTAGGTCCTCTCGATGGTGGTGCGTAGCGCCTCGGCGGCGACCATATCGGCGATCCGGAGTAGGTCCTGCTTGTTCGGCCGCACCATCAGCACCCCGATCCTCCGGCCGCCGGTCGATAGGAGTCGTCCGACGGTGGCGGCCGACAGAAGGGCGCGCACGGAGCCGCCGACCACCGCGTAGCGACCACCGGGAGCGACAGCACGGCGGATGGCGAACATCGACCGTTCACAGACCAGGTCCAAGATGAGGTCGTAGCGGGTGTCCGTCTTCGTGTAGTCCGTGCGTGTGTAGTCGAGCACATGGTCGGCGCCGAGAGACCTAATGAACTCTTGTTTCGGGGCGTTGTCGACGCCGGTCACCTCCGCCCCGGCGGTCTTCGCCATCTGCACCGTGAAGGCGCCGGCTCCTCCGCCGGCTCCGTTTACGAGGACCCGATCCCCCGGCTCGATCCTCCCCGACGTGCCCTGGAGGGCGATGAGCGCCGCCTGGGGGAGGGTGGACGCTTCGGCGAAGGTGACCGTCGTCGGCTTGTGGACGATGGGCGCCGTCTCCGGGACGGAGACGTACTCGGCGAATGCGCTCCCCCCGTGGTACATGACATCGCCGAACACCTCGTCACCGGGTCGGAACGACTCCACGGCGCTTCCGACCTCCACCACCCGTCCAGCGACATCCGAGCCGAGGATGAGCCGGCGTGGTCGACCCAGCCCCCCCATCCTGGCGTAGAGAGGCTTGCCGATCAGACCCTCCCAGTCCGACCGGTTCACCGACGCCGCCTCCACCCTGATGAGGAGGTCCCGGTCGCCGAGAAGGGGGATCTCCACCTCCCGCATCTCGAGGACCTCGGGGGGCCCGTACCGCTCATACACCATCGCCTTCACCCTTACCCCCAACTGTTGGGCACCCGGCCACCGGCATGTGATACGACAGGCGGATTGTCATCAGTTCGTCAGCAAGAGCGTACCGTCTCGGGAACGCCGTCTTCGACTCCCACGGCCGCCCCCAGGCCTCTCCCGATGAACATGGGGTTGCTTGCTCGACATGGTCGAGCGTGTAACAGGTCTCGAAAAACCACGACCTGTTGCTATAGGAACCCTGTTACGCACCTACTGATCGAGCGACCATCTCCGGGTGGAGGGCAAGGGGACGTCGCCGTATCCGTGGCAGCGGGCCTCACTCAGCCGAAACTCGAAGAGGATGTAGCGGTCGGCGGGCGCGTAGCTCGCCGAGTCGGCCACCTGGAACCACATGTCGAGATCTTCGACGGCCAGGCCACGGCCGCTGGCACTGAACTCGCCACCTGTGCCTGCGTTGTCCGGGACTCCGCTGTGCAGGGCGAACCACCCCCGCTGCTCGAGGTCTCTCGCCTTGGGAGAGGTCGGCTCCATGTACAGGTAGAGCCCGACGGTGGTGAAGATCGGTGTCACCGGATGCACCCGGGGCAACCCGGACCGGCGAACCGTCGCCAGATATGCCGGCGCTGGCGTCAGCCTGTCGGCACCGAACCGTGCCAGCTCCGCCTCCTGCCGGGCGAAGTCACCCCAGCTGACCGTTGCAGGCAATGCTGTGTCAGACACGTCCAACCGAACTGGCACGGCCAAGGTCTAGCCCTGCTCGATGCGGATCATGTTGCCCGCGGGGTCGCGCACTGCGGCATCGCGGGCGCCCCAGAACTGATCGGCGGGCTCTGACAGCACCTCGACGCCGGGCGAAGCGGCGACCTGCTCGAATGTGGATTCGAGGTCGTCGGAGCGGAAGAACGGACCGGGCAGCTCTCCCTTGGCGAGGAGGGCGGCGAGGGCCTCGCCGTCTTCCTGGGAGCGCCCTGCCTCCGGCTGGGACAGCACGATGGAGATCTCGGGCTGACTGTCGGTGACGAGGGTGATCCAACGGAAGCCGTCGTTGTCGACCTCGTTCTGCACCGTCAGGCCGAGGGTGTCGCGGTAGAAGCCGAGGGCGGCATCGGGATCGTCGACGTAGATGTGGACTGTGCTGAGTGAAATGCTCATGTCGGCGACGCTACGAGGATGCGGCGAAAGTTGCTTCTCGAAAACTGCTCTCTTCCGCCGGCCCCTGGCTCCTGTCCTTACGAGGCCGGGTCAGCACCATCGTCTCGCAGCCGGGCACCATGCGAAGCTCGTCGTGGTTGCGGGCCCGGTAGGCGCTCGGCGTCTCACCGACCAGCTCGGTGAACCGGGATGAGAACGAGCCGAGGCTCGTACAGCCGACTGCGAAGCAGACCTCGGTCACGTTCATGCCGGTATTGCGCAGCAAGGTCTTCGCACGCTCGATGCGCCGGGTCATCAGGTAGGAGTACGGCGTCCCTGAATACGCCGCGCGGAAGCGGCGGCTGAAGTGGGCGGGGGACATCGCCGCCGTCCGGGCGAGCGCCGGTACGTCGAGCGGCTGTGCGTACTCGCGGTCCATCTGGTCCCGAGCCCGGCGCAACAGACGCAGCTCTTCGAGGTCGACGCTCACACATTCAGCCTAGATGCCGATTTCGACAACCATGGCCGGCCAACCCCGGCGGGAAGTGGGCCCTAAGCCGAGCCCACGTATTCGGCCAGGTGCTTGCCGGTGAGGGTGGAACCATCTGCGACCAGATCAGCCGGTGTGCCCTCGAACACCACCCGGCCGCCGTCGTAGCCTGCTCCGGGGCCGAGATCGATGATCCAGTCGGCATGGGCCATGACGGCCTGGTTGTGTTCGATCACGATGACCGACTTGCCCGATTCCACGAGCTGGTCGAGGAGCGCGAGCAGGTGGTCGACGTCGGCGAGGTGCAGCCCGCTTGTCGGCTCGTCGAGGATGTAGATCCCGCCCTTCTCCGCCATGTGGATGGCAAGTTTCAGCCGTTGTCGTTCTCCACCGGAGAGCGTCGTGAGCGGCTGGCCGATACTCAGATAGCCGAGTCCCACCGCGGACATGCGTTTCAGGATGGCGTGGGCGGCCGGCACCCTCGACTCACCCTCGGCGAAGAACTCCTCGGCCTCGGTGACCGACATCTCGAAGACCTCACTGATGTTCCTGCCGCCCAACTCGTACTCGAGCACTTCGGCCTGGAACCGCTTGCCGTCGCACACCTCGCAGGTGGTGGCCACGGTGTCCATGAAGCCCAGCTCGGTGTAGATCACCCCATTCCCGTTGCAGTTGGGGCAGGCACCGTCTGAGTTCGGGCTGAACAGCCCTGGCTTCACATCGTTGGCCTTGGCGAACCCCCTACGTATCGAGTCGAGCATCCCGGTGTAGGTCGCTGGGTTGCTACGTCTGGACCCGCGGATCTCGGTCTGGTCCACCAAAACGACACCCGCGTCCTTGGGGATGGAGCCCTGGACGAGCGAGCTCTTGCCCGACCCGGCGACCCCGGTGACGACGACGAGCACCCCGAGTGGGATGTCGACGTCGACGTCTTGAAGGTTGTGCTGATTTGCATTTCGAATCTCGAGGCTCTCGGTCGAGGTGCGGAACACTGACTTGACGGCTGCTCGGTCGTCGAGATGCTCACCGGTCAGCGTGCCGCTGGCTCGCAACTCCTCGACGGTGCCTTCGAACACGACCTCGCCACCGGCGCTCCCGGCGCCGGGTCCCAGGTCGATGATGTGGTCGGCGATCTGGATGGTCTCCGGCTCGTGCTCCACCACGAGCACCGTGTTGCCCTTGTCGCGCAGCTGCACCAGCAGGTCGTTCATGCGTTGGACGTCATGTGGATGGAGGCCGATCGTTGGCTCGTCGAAGACGTAGGTGACGTCAGTGAGCGGGGAGCCGAGGTGGCGGATCATCTTGGTGCGTTGTGCCTCACCGCCCGATAGCGTGCCCGATGGCCGGTCCAGGGAGAGGTAGCCGAGGCCGATCTCGACGAACGAGTCGAGCGTCTCCTGCAGTGCATCGAGGAGAGGCTTGGCCGACGGCTCGTCGAGCTCGCGGACCCACTCGGCGAGATCGTTGATCTGCATCGCGCAGACGTCGGCGATGCTCTTGCCCGCGATCTTCGACGACCGAGCCGCCTCGTTGAGACGAGTGCCGCCGCAGTCGGGACAGGCGGTGAACGCCACCGCTCGCTCCACGAACTCCCGGATGTGGGGCTGGAGCGTGTCGACGTCCTTCGACAGGAATGACTTCTGGATCTGAGGGACCAGCCCCTCGTAGGTCAGGTTGATGTTGTTGATCTTGACCTTTACCGGCTCCTTGTACAGGAAGTCGTGGAGCTCCTTCTTGGTGTACTTGTTGATCGGCTTGTCCGGGTCGAGGAAGCCCGACTCGGTGAAGTAGCGCACCGACCAGCCACCCGCCTTGTAGCCGGGCACGGTGATGGCCCCCTCGGCGAGAGACTTGCTCTCGTCGTAGATCTGGTCGAGGTCGATGTCGCTAACCGAGCCCATGCCCTCACAGCGCGGGCACATGCCGCCGTGATAGACGACGTTGCGCACCGAGATCCGCTCCCCCTTGCCTTTGTCGACGGTCATCGACCCACTCGCCTTCCGGGTCGGGACGTTGAACGAGTAGGCGATCGGAGGCCCGATCTGCGGCTGCCCGAGACGGCTGAAGAGGATGCGCAGCATCGCATTGGCGTCGGTCGCAGTGCCGACGGTGGAGCGGGCGTTGGCCCCCATCCGCTCCTGGTTGACGATGATCGCGGTCGTCAGGCCGTCGAGTACGTCGACCTCGGGCCGTGCCAGCGTCGGCATGAAACCCTGGACGAAGGCGCTGAATGTCTCGTTGATCAACCTCTGGGATTCGGCGGCGATCGTGTCGAAGACGAGGGAGCTCTTCCCCGATCCCGAGATCCCGGTGAACACCGTCAAGCGGCGCTTGGGGATTTCGACACTGACGTCCTTGAGGTTGTTCTCCCGGGCCCCGGTCACCCGGAGGAAGTCGTGGCTGTCGGCAGAGTGCATCCCATCCATGCGAAGTCAGCCTGTCCGTAGGGCAAAAGTGTGATCTATAACCGCCAACGCTAAGGAACCAGCACCCCGGGCGCTTCTCCTATCCTGCTCGGTTTTCGGCTGGAACGGGTGGGGTCCTGGCCGATCGCTGGCAACTCTCAATGACATCGCCTCGAGCCGTGCGAGCGACGAGCGGAATCGCATCTGAGAGTCTGCCTCGTTTGACACCCGCTAGAAATTAGGGCCGAGTCCAAA
>DATKCZ010000003.1:0-16744 GCA_035512955.1 Acidimicrobiia bacterium | reverse complement strand
CCCCCCCACCCGCTCCGCCAACACCTTGGTAATCGCCGCCGTCAACGTCGTCTTCCCATGATCAATATGACCCATCGTCCCCACATTCACATGAGGCTTCGTCCGCTCAAACCTTGCCTTAGCCATCGCCAGACATCCCTTTCCTTGTTGTCGCTGCGGCCGACGAGGATACGCGTCGGCTGTCATGTAGCGGCGGGCAGACTCGAACTGCCGACCTCTCGATTATGAGTCGAGCGCTCTCACCTACTGAGCTACGCCGCCTCGGGCGAGTCGCCTCGCCGGAGCCCCGTTCCGGAATCGAACCGAACACCTCTTCCTTACCATGGAAGCGCTCTACCGACTGAGCTAACGGGGCCTGAGTTGTCTGACGCTGGGGGCGTTGCGTGCCGGGAGAAGGATTCGAACCTCCGTAGGCGTTTGCCGGCAGATTTACAGTCTGCTTCCTTTGGCCGCTCGGACATCCCGGCGCACACCGAAACCGTGCGCTTGCGACGCACGGTTTCCGAGAGACAATATTAGCTAGGCCACCGTCCAGTGCCCAATGAGGAGACGTCTCGTTTCCGGACGCCGTGGAGCCGGGATACCGGCTCCACGGCATTGGGAAAGGGTCAGCGAACCCCCATGGCCATGTCGTGGAGACGCTCGATGCGCTCCTCGACGGGGGGGTGAGTGCTGAACAACTTGGAAACTCCTCGGCCCCGTACCGCCTTGAGCGGGTTGTCGATGAACAGCTGGCTGGTCGCCGGGTTCACATTCATCGGTATCCGCGCGGTGCCCGCCGAGATCTTGGCCAAGGCACTGGCCAGCTGCAGGGGCTGCCCGGTGAGCTCGGCCCCCGACTTGTCTGCCTGGAACTCTCGGGTCCGGGAGATGGCGAACTGGATCAGCATCGCGGCAAAGGGGGCGATGATCAGAGAGAGGATCGCCCCGATCGCGCCAAGCGGGTTGTTTCGGCTGTCGCTGCCGCCGAACCAGAATCCCATCCGGGCCACGATGGACAGGGCGGCGCCGATCATCGCCGCCACCGACCCGATGAGGATGTCTCGGTTCTGCACGTGCGCCAACTCATGGCTGAGCACCGCCTCGAGCTCCTCGTTGTCGAGAAGCTGGACGATCCCGGTGGTGACCGCCACGGCAGCCTTTCTCGGACTGCGACCGGTGGCGAAGGCGTTGGGCTGGGGGGAGTCGATCACATGGATCGACGGCTCCGGAATGTTCATCTGGGTGGCGAGCCGGCGGACGATTCCGTAGACCTGCGGGAGCTCGGCCTCGGTCACCGGGCGAGCGCGGCTCGACGCCAGGGCCAACTTGTCGGAGAAGAAGTAGGCGAGGAGGTTGAAGCCGACGACAACGGCGATCATGATCCAGAACTCACCGCCCAGCCAGTAGACCACCAGCGCCAACAGCGCCGTCATGAAGGCGAGGAGACCCACCGTCTTGAGGTTGTTCATGATGGGGATTTTATTGACGCCCGGCGCATAACTTTCCATTGACCACTCTCTGCGGTGATCGCTATGGTTCGCCTCGGCGATGTGGGCCCGGGCCGGGAGGAAGAACATCTAGGAGGAAGACCGACGATGAGATGATCAATCGTGCTCCTGATCGCTTTGGCAACGGCAGTGGCATTCACCGTCCCCGCCGGAGCCGATCCGGCACTTCAGGTTTCAGGCGACAGAGCCCCTTACGTGGTCATCATGGACGACGACCCGGTCGTGGCCTACGAGGGCGACGTGCCCGGACTGGCGGCGACCAAGCCGGCACGTGGCCGAAAGGTCAACCCCAACTCGGCTGCGGTGAAGAACTACCAGAAGCACCTCGACAACCAACGGGGGAAGGCGAGCGCCGCCGCAGGTGTCGCTGATTCGCGGATCGTGAACACCTACCACTTCACACTCGCCGGGTTCTCGGCTCTGCTCACTCCCGCAGAAGCGGAGAGACTGCAGAACCAGAAAGGCGTGATCTCGGTGGTCCGCGACGAATTGCGTCAGCTGCACACCGACGCATCGGGCGACTTCTTGGGTCTGACCGATGCCGGGGGCGCTTACGACAGTGACATTGATGGAGAGGGCGTCGTCGTCGGCATAATCGACACCGGCATCTGGCCCGAGCATCCGTCCTTCGCCGACACCGGCTCTTTGCCGGATCCCCCGGTCTCCATCGACGACGTCGATGTCGACCCTGGTCCGGACGTCGAAATTCTCCTCGGCTGCAACTTCGGAGACACCGCTCACAACCCGGACGACCTCGCCTTCGAGTGCAACGACAAG
Source organism: Acidimicrobiia bacterium (assembly GCA_035512955.1). GTDB lineage: Bacteria > Actinomycetota > Acidimicrobiia > Spongiisociales > ZC4RG35 > JANQRA01. Next base: position 14,477 of record DATKCZ010000003.1, on the reverse strand, counting down.
CTGATCGGTGCCCGTGACATGCGCACCCTGTACAACGCGCTGATCGGTCCCGAGCTCTACAACTCGGCCCGCGACGCCGATGGCCATGGCAGCCACACCGCCTCTACCGCGGCGGGCAATGCCGAGGTGCCGGCAGAGATCTTCGGGATCGAGCGGGGCACCGTCACCGGCATCGCCAATCGTGCCCATGTCGTCGCCTACAAGGGCTGTGGCGACCTGGGTTGTTTCGTCGGGGATCTCGCCGATGCCATCGACCAGGCGGTGGCCGACGGTGTCGATGTGATCAACTACTCGATCGGGAGCCTCACCCCCGGTCTCACCGGTCCCGACGACATCGGATTCCTGTTCGCGGCCGCTGTCGGTGTGCACGTGGCCACGTCAAATGGCAACAGTGGCCCGGGCGCCGGTACCGTCGGAAGCCCGGCGTCGGTCCCGTGGCTCACATCGGTCGGTGCCAGCCACCACGACCGGATGTTCCAGGGCTCTGTTGTCCTGGGCGACGGATCCGAGATCTTCGGGGCCTCGGTCACTGCCGGGGTCGACACAGCCGATCTGGTCGACGCGGCCGACTTGAGGAACGAGCTGTGTAGCCCGGACACCAGATTCACCCCGCCTCCCCGAGGCAAGATCGTGCTGTGCAAGGGCGCAGTGGGTCGGGCCGCAAAGAGCCGGGCCGTGTTGGAACAGGGCGGTGTTGGGATGATCCTCTACAACGACGTCGCCCACCAGACCCTGCCTTCCGACAACCACTTCGTCCCCACGGTGCACGTCACCAACGCCGACGGGCTTGACATCAAGGCATACATCGACTCCGTGGTCCCTGGCCGGGGAGGTGGCAAAGCCATCGGTGTCAGGGCCGAGGCCGAGATCATGGGGGGCGAGGCTGTCGAGAGGGAGGGCGGCACCTTCATGGCGTTCTTCTCCTCGCGGGGTCCGGTCGGTAGCCCGGCATCGTCCGACATCATCAAACCGGACGTGACCGCGCCCGGTGTGCAGATCCTGGCTGCGAATTCACCGGCGGAGGGCTTCGATGCCCCAGGGCAGCTGTTCCAGGCGATCCAGGGGACATCAATGTCGAGCCCGCACGGGGCGGGATTGCTCGCCTTGCTCAAGCAGGCGCACCCGACGTGGTCGCCCGCTGCCGTCAAGTCGGCATTGATGACCTCGGCCCGACAGGATGTGTTCAAGGAGGACCAGACCACCCCGGCGGACCCATTCGACATGGGCGCCGGGCACGTCGATCCGAGCGGTTCGACTGGAGCGCCAGGTTCGGCCTTCAACCCGGGCATCGTCTACGACGCCGGGTTCAACCAGTATGTCGGCTTCCTCTGTGATGCCGCGCCCGAGATCGTCAGCCCGGCGTTCTGCGCGGCTCTCGAGGGGGCAGGCATTCCCACGACCACCGAGAACCTCAACTACCCCTCCATCGGGGCTTCTGAGGTCCCGGGGACACTGACCGTGCAACGCACCGTGACCAACGTCTCGGGCGCCGCACTCAACCTCAGCGCCGTGGTCGAGGAGCCAAGTGGCTTTGACGTCACCGTCACGCCGTCGGATCTGTCGCTCGCCAGCGGGGCGAGCGCCACCTTCGAGGTGACCTTCGACAATCTCAGTGCGCCATTGGGCGAGTGGAGATTCGGATCCCTCACCTGGGAAGGTGACGGGTACTCGGCGCGGAGCCCAATCGCCGTGGCCGCAGCGCAGCTCGATGCACCCGACTCGGTCACCGGTACCGGTGTCGAGGGATCGGTGAGCTTCGAGATCACCTTCGGCTACAGCGGCGAGTACGACGCCACGGCCCACGGTCTGGTGCCCGACGTCAACGTCACCGGCTCGGTCGGCCAAGACGAGGACCAGACCTTCGATCCCAACGACAGTGAGGGGACCACGACCCACGAGATCGTGCTGTCGGGCACCGCGGCGTGGAAGCTGACGCTCGGCGCAGCCGATCTCGACCCGGCGAACGAGGACTTCGACATCGACCTGTACCTGTTCAAGGACGGTCAGGCTGTGGCAGCATCCACCAACCCGGGTACCGACGAGGAGATCATCCTCAGGCTCCCCGAGAATGGGACCTACACCTTGTTCGTCCATGGGTGGCAGACCCTGGGCACTGAGGTGGGCTACACCCTCCACACCTGGGATGTGCCCAACACGGCTGATGCCGGCTCACTGGAGATCACCGCCGAGCCGGACGACGCCGTGATCGGCACCACGGGGACGATCACCGTCGAGTGGTCTGGTCTCGACACAGGGACCAACTACCTAGGTGCCGTGGCTCATAGCGACGAGGACGGCATCTTCGGGTTGACCTTGGTGGAGGTCAGCACCGAGTAGTGGGCTCACCGGTACATGAGAGGGGGCGCCCTTCGAGGCGCCCTTTCTCATTTCTCGGCGTCGCCGGGGGGCGGGATGAAGTCGTGACCGCCGTCTTTCTCCTCAGAGGGACACAGGAACGGCTCGTCGCCCTGCCCCGAGTGGTAGAGGTACACCCGCTCGTCGTGACCGAGGACAACCCTTTGCCCTTCCACCAGCGCCTGGGTGTACATCTTGCCCGGCTCCGGGCACCCCAGGCTCCCGTCTGGCCAGGTGACAGCCTCGACTCTCAGCACCTCGATATCGGCCTGGGCCACACCGAGCCGCCCGGCGAGGTCAGCGGTCGCCTGCTCTTCTACGTCCATTTCAGGCTCCTGGGTGGTCGACGTCGTGTTGGCCTCCTCGGAGGTGGTCGTCGAGGGGTCGGCGATGGTGGAGGTGGCCTGTCCGCCGTCCCCGGCGGTGCCACATGCCGCGGCCAGTGAGGCCGCGATGACGGTTGCCCAAATCCTCATAGTCCTTTGACGCAGCATCAGTTACCCCGGTTCCATCCAACTCTCACCTCCAGGACGCGAAAGTCCCCAAGCCCTCGGGGGTGAAGCAGGGTCTCGGCCTCCGTCTTGACGGCTCGTATCCGGAGGCGCTCCATCTCGTCGCCCGACCGTGCCGCCTCGAGCTCGTCCCGGCGGAGCTCGGTAAGACGATGGCGCAGCCCGAGGTGGGAGAGAAAGTCGTCCTGTCTGTGCAGAGTCGCCCCGGGCAGATCGATCAGAGCGGTGAAATTGACGTCGGCGGTGATATCGGTCTCGCCGGGCTCGTCGAGAGGATGTGGGCCGAGATGATGGGCCCGATAGGTCCGTAGTGTCCCGTCCTGACGCCTGGATAGGAGATTCTCGGCGGTGTCGCCGTAATCGATGACGAGGATCGCACCGGCTTCCAGCCGCTCGACGACCTCGGTCAGCCAAGACCGGGCGGCGAGTTGCACTTCGACCCATCCGCCGTCGGACACCGCTCCGCCGTAGTCCTGCAGCCAATCGACGACCTGAGGACGAGGGGCGGCATCGACGAAGACCAAGCTGGAGTCGTCGAGACCGACCCAGCGCTCTCTCCACTCGCTATCGACCCGCTGCGCCAGCGCCATCGGCAGGTTGTCAACCAACTCGTTGGCGATCACCACGCCCCGGACCCGAGATGGCAGATCATCCACCACCGACACGAATTGGGACAACTGCTTGCGTGCCGCCGGAGACGCCTCGATAGCCACGGCCTCGACATCGATTCTCTCCAGGAGGGGCCGCAACAGCGATCCCGACCCGGCCGCCACCTCTATCAGTTGAAATGGCTCGCCTATCTCTGCGCGGACCATCTCGACGTATCGGGCAAGAGTCTCACCGAACAGCGGGCTCACCTCGGGAGAAGTGAGGAAGTCGCCACCCTTTTCCGATCGGAGCACCTCACCACCGAAGAAGCCCTCATCGTCATAGAGCGAGATCTCCATGAACCGCTCGAACGGCATCGGCCCCAGCGATGAGATCTCGTCGATGATGCGCTGTTTCAGGCTCATGGGATACGGTGGGGCGAATGAAGTATGGAGTGTTCATCTTCCCGACCGATACGGCAATTCGCCCCGATGACCTGGCCCGGGAGGTGGAGGCCCGTGGCTTCGAGTCGCTGTGGTTCCCTGAGCACTCCCACATCCCCACCTCACGGCTCACCCCGTGGGGCGGGCAGAAGGATGCACCGCCGTTGCCCGAGCAGTACTGGCGCACCCATGATCAGTTCGTCGCCCTGACCTACGCGGCCGGGGCGACCTCGACACTGAGGTTGGGGACCGGCATCTCGCTCGTGGCCCAACGCGACCCGATCTGGACGGCCAAGGAAGTGGCATCGTTGGACCACCTGTCAGGGGGCCGGGTGATCCTCGGGGTGGGCTACGGGTGGAACAAGGAGGAGATGGCCCAGCACGGGACGCCGTACAAGGACCGGCGGGCGCTGATGCGGGACAAGATCCTGATGATGAAGGCTCTCTGGACCGAGGAGGAGGCGTCGTATGAGGGAGAGTTCCTCGAGCTGGAGCCCTCGTGGGCCTGGCCGAAACCGGTGCAGAAGCCCCATCCCCCCATCGTCATGGGCGCCGCCCCGGGCCCGAAGACACTCGCCGACATAGTCGAGTACTGCGACGGGTGGATCCCGCTGGCCACCAGACACGACATCTCCGGCCAGGTGGCCACGGTCCGCCAGGCGGTCGCCGACGCCGGCCGTGACCCCGACGTCTTCGAGGTAACGGCATACTCGGCCAAGGTGGACCGCCTCGACGAGCTGCGCGGAGCCGGGGTGGACCGGGCGGTCTTCTCGCTCCCACCCCTTGGCCCCGAGGTGATCCTCCCCAAGCTCGACGAGTGGGCCGGCCAATTGGGTCTGTAACGCGAAAAAGCGTCAGTGGATGCGAGTCCCGGATTCCTGCCGGGCATCCACAGCACCGGCCGGCTTGGTTCCGGCCACCAGGGCCAGGGCGGACAGGCCGGTGAGCACAACGATCGCCAACAGTGCCACAGCGATCGAATCCCAGATGTCGACCACCCTGGTCACCACGACGACGTATGCGACGTGAAGGCCGAAGATCAACACGCCTCCCGGGGGTTGACGACCGAGCAGGCTCAGCGCTGGGAGGAGCGGCAAGACCCCAATGGCTGCCCACGCCCCGACGATTGAGAGGGCACGGGTGTCTCCGCCGGCAACGGTGAGCCACGCCATCACCCCTGCCAATGCGAAAGCTCCCGGTGCGAGGGCACGCGCTCGCACCGGGGGCAACGTGGCCAGACCCATCGGAAGCAAGACTCCCAGGAGCACCACGACCATGTCGGTCTCGGGCACCGTCACCCAGATGCCGAACACGCTGACCGCCAACATCGGCCCGAGCAGGTTCGCCCGCGGAGTCGTCCTCGCCAACCGCAGGGTCGCCCCGATGGCCAGGATCACCAGAGGAAACACAACCGGGACCCACGGATCCACGGAGAACTCGGTGATCCCGGCAAACCAGACAATTGACACACCCAGCAACGACCATGCAGCGATCCTCATCAGATTTCCCAGCGGGCCATCACCTGAGGAGTGGGCGACATCGACCAACACGCCGGCGACCCCGACGAATGCCAGAGCGACGAGCAGCGTCTGCTCCGTCTCGAACTGCAGCGCCAGGAGCAGCATCACAACACCCGCAACCGCAACCCCCCAGCCGGGCAGAGGAGCCTTGGTCGTCAGCGAGACCGCAAAGAAGAGCGCCAGCAGAACGACGCCCGCACCCAGTCCGTACAAGAAACCTTCATGAGTGAACAAGTCGAAAACGGTCAGCAGTTCATCGAACACGGCAGGGATGCTAGGGACAGGCGCTCCTCAAGCAGGTTTGTTCGACGTGTCAAAAGGGGGCCCTAACGACGGGCCCCCTTTCTCGGTTTACTTGTGGCGCGAACTAGAAGTCCATGCCCCCGCCGTCGTGGCCGTGACCGCCGGGCATGGCCGGAGTGTCCTCCGGCTGCTCGGCAACCAATGCCTCGGTGGTGAGCAGAAGGGCCGCGATCGAGGCGGCGTTCTGCAGGGTCGACCTGGTCACCTTGGCCGGGTCGATCACACCGGCGGCGAGGAGATCCTCGTAGACACCGGTGGCCGCGTTGAAGCCACTGCTCCCCTCCGCGGCGCGGACCCGCTCCACGACGACGCCGCCCTCGAAGCCGGCGTTGACTGCGATCTGACGGATCGGCTCCTCCATCGCCTTGCGGACGATGTTGCGGCCGGTCTTCTCATCGTCGGATCCGCCACGGACCTTGTCAACAGCGGTCTGTGCACGAAGAAGTGCGACGCCTCCACCGGGGACGACACCCTCTTCGACCGCGGCCCGGGCCGCCTGGACGGCATCCTCGATGCGGTGCTTCTTCTCCTTGAGCTCCACCTCCGTGGCAGCCCCGGCCTTGATGACCACGACGCCACCCGACAGCTTGGCGAGACGCTCTTGCAGCTTCTCACTGTCCCAGTCGGAGTCGGTGTTTTCGATCTCGCGCTCGATCTGGACGATCCGCGCCTTGACGTCGGCTTCGTTGCCGGCACCATCGATGATGGTGGTGTTGTCCTTGGAGATGACGACCTTGCGCGCCCGACCGAGCAACTCGGTGGTCACGTTCTCCAGCTTGAGGCCGACCTCTTCTGAGATGACGGTGCCTCCGGTCAGGATTGCGATGTCCTGAAGCATCGCCTTGCGACGCTCACCGAATCCCGGCGCCTTGACCGCGATCGACTGGAAGGTGCCCCGGATCTTGTTGACCACCAGTGTCGCCAGAGCCTCGGTCTCGACGTCCTCGGCGATGACCAGAACACCCTTGCCGGTCTGCATCACCTTCTCGAGAACCGGGACCAGGTCGTTGACCGAACTGATCTTCTGACTGGCGATCAGGATGAACGGGTCCTCGAGTATCGCCTCTTGACGGTCGGGGTCGGTGATGAAGTACGGGGAGATGTAGCCCTTGTCGAACTGCATTCCCTCGGTGAACTCCAACTCGAGGCCAAAGGTCTGGCCCTCTTCGACCGTGATGACGCCGTCCTTGCCGACCCGATCCATCGCCTCGGAGATGACCTCGCCGATCGAGGTGTCGTTGTTGGCCGAGATCGAAGCCACGTGGGCGATCTCGTCGCTGGTCTCGATGTCACGGGCCTGGTCGCCGATGGACTTGACGGCCGCCTCGACGGCGGCCTCGATGCCCCGCTTGAGCTCCATGGGGTTGGCGCCTGCGGCCACCTGACGGAGCCCCTCCTTGACCATTGCCTGGGCAAGGACGGTGGCGGTAGTGGTTCCGTCGCCGGCCACGTTGTCGGTCTTGTTGGCGACTTCATAGGCCAGCTTGGCGCCCATGTTCTCGTAGGGATCGTCGAGTTCGATCTCCTTGGCGATGGTCACGCCGTCATTGGTGATGGTGGGTGCGCCCCACTTCTTCTCGAGGACGACGTTCCGGCCCTTGGGACCGAGTGTCACCTTCACAGTATCGGCGAGCTTGTCTACACCCGCCTGAAGCCCCTTTCGGGCCTCTTCACTAAAGCGAAGATCCTTCGCTGCCATTGTCTCTCAGCTCCTCAGTTGACGATTGCCAGGATGTCTCGCTCGCTGAGGACGAGGTACTCGCCCGAATCGAGCTTGACCTCGGTTCCGGCGAACTTCGAGTAGAGGACCTTGTCCCCGACCGACACGTCCATGGCGATGCGCTCGCCGTCGTCGTCCCGGGCACCGGGACCTACGGCGATTACTTCTCCTACCTGTGGCTTCTCCTTGGCGGTGTCTGGGATGACCAGACCCGAGGGAGTGCGGGCTTCCGCATCCTCCGTGGGTGTGACCACCACTCGATCGCCGAGCGGTTGAAGCTTCATACGTAGCTCCTCCTTGAGCATCTACGTGTGCTTACTGCGGGGGCCGGGTCGCCGTAGATGAACTGCCGACAACACAGGCGTGTTCCCCGTCTGTTAGCACTCTCTTGTTGTGAGTGCCAGGCAAAATGTAGCAGTCTCCGGACGAGACTGCTAAATCGGATATCCGTGCTGGAGACTCGATTCCGGGTCACAAAACCATCGACGGATCAACGTTTTCCGTCCAATCCGTGAGACGCCCATGGGAGAGCCAGTGGGCCCCGGCCACCCCGATCATGGCAGCGTTGTCGGTGCACAGGATCGGATCGGGCACCGCCAGGGTGATCCCTCTCTTGTCGGCCTCCTCGGCGAACCGGTGTCGCAGACGCCGGTTGGCGAGGACCCCGCCACCCCCACCCACCACCCCGGCCCCGGTGGCGTCGACCGCGGCAAAGGTCTTGTCCACGAGCACGTCCACTATCGCCTCCTGGATCGAGGCGGCCACATCCTCTAAGGGAGGGAGCTCACCGGCCGCTGCGGCCTTGTCGATATAGGTGACGACGGACGTCTTGAGCCCGGAGAAGGAGAAGTGATATGGCCGCTCGGGAAGGGCCCGGGGAAACTCGACCGCCTGGGGATCACCGCCTTCGGAAGCCTGGTCGATCGCCGGCCCCCCAGGGAAGCCGAGACCCATCACCCGGGCCAACTTGTCGAAAGCCTCACCGGCGGCATCGTCGATGGTGTGGCCGAGAGTCTCGTAGTGGCCCCACTCGGACACGTGGACGATCTGGGAGTGACCGCCCGAGGCGAGAAGGGCCACCGCCGGCGGGGCGAACTCCTCGAATTGGAGGCGTGGCGCCATCAGGTGGCCCTCCATGTGGTCGATCCCCACGAATGGAAGCTGACGGGCCCACGCAGTCGCCTTGGCGAACGAGTGCCCCACCAGGAGAGCACCCACCAAGCCTGGGCCGGCCGTGGCGGCGACCCCATCGAGATCGGAGGGGTGAACCCCCGCCTCGGTGAGCGCCTTGTGGGTGAGCGAGCGGATCGCCTCGACATGCGCCCGGGCGGCCACCTCGGGGACGACCCCTCCGAACCGGGCGTGCAGGTCGACCTGGGAGGACAAGACGTTCGACAACGCTGTCGTCCCCCGCACCACAGCCACTGCGGTCTCGTCGCAGCTGGTCTCGAAGGCGAGGATCGTAGGGTTCATTCCAGACCCTCCACAAAGCCCGGCGCGTCGATGTCGTGTGCCCACAGGATGAGGGCGTCATCGTCTCCGTAGTAACCGGGTCTCACCCCGACAGGGGCCATCCCCATCCTGGAGTAGAGTTTGCGGGCTGCCGCGTTTCCCTTCCTGACTTCGAGGGTCAGATGACGAGCACCCCGCCTCAGCGCCTCGGTGATGAGGGCGGCCATGAGTTTTTGCCCGATACCGCGGTTGCGATGTTCCCGGTCGACGAGGAGATTTGTGACGTGGGCCTTGTCGACGATGACCAGCACTCCTCCGAACCCGACCACCCCACCATCCTCGGCCACGAGGTACACCCGGTTCTCGGCGGCCAGCTCATCGCGGAAGACCTGTTCCGACCAGGGTCGCGGTTGGTGTGACGTCTCCATGGTGACCACCTCCCCGAGGTCGTCGAGGGTCATCGGTCGAATGGCCGTCGTCGTCACCCCCATGGGCCCTCCTGTCGCAGCTTCTCCCAATTGATGGTCACATCCGGCTCGCGCATGTAGAGGGGGCGGATGTCCTCGGGTGGGGGATAGTCCTCCCTCTCGTACTTTCCGGCTCCGATCTCCGCCAGCGCCACGGCATACGGATAGCGGGGCTTGGCCGTCTTGACGTGGTGCATCCCCCTGAAGAATCCCTGCGGCAACTCGCTCACCTCGCCCACCACCAGGCTGTGATCCACGGTCGACTCCAGAGCGGCCTTGAGCACGTCGGGGTCCATGAGCTCGGTGGGTGACTCTCTCACCACACCACCGGGCACCGGCTTGTATCGGGCAACCGCGAACTCCCCACGGCGGGCGTCGACCACCGCCCAGATCATGCGGTGTCCTGTCTTGGCCTCGAGGGCGAGGGCGTCGACCGACACCACCGGGATGATGGGGATGCCGAAGGCGGCGGCGAGACCTTGTGCGGTCGCCAACCCGACCCTTATCCCGGTGTACAGACCGGGGCCGACGTCGACGACCACGGCGTCGAGGTCGTCCGGAGACCATCCCACCTGGTGGAAGCAGAAGTCGATCGCGGGGACGAGGAACCCGGCGTGACCGACCCGGTCGATCCGGGAGGCGGCGGCGAGGGTCCTCCGGTCGTCGACCACCGCCACCGACGAACCGGGGGTCGAGGTCTCGATGGCGAGCAGCCTCACCCCATACCACCCAGGTCGCGCCGCGACCACGACCCCTCGGGGACGAACCTGATGGTGCGTGACTGATCGTCGGCCACCTCGAACTCGACGCGAAGGTGATCCCGGGGAAGCGCGGGGTCGACCGCCTCACCCCACTCGATCACGAGGACGCCCTCGTCGGCCATCTCGAGCACGTCGAGATCGGTGAACTCGTTGATCGATCCCAGCCGGTACACATCGACGTGGACCACCGGCATGAAGCCGCTCCGGTACTCCCGGACCAGGACGAACGACGGGCTGACCACCGGCTCCTCGACGCCGAGACCGGTGGCGATCCCCCTGGTGAACAGGGTCTTGCCCGCCCCGAGCCCACCGGCGAGCACCACGATGTCACCGGGACGGAGACTGGAGGCGAGACGACCACCGAGCGCCTCGGTGTCGTCGGCGCCGGCGCAGACGACCTCGATCACTCGGGGAGCCTCAACGATGTTTGGATCGGATCCAACTCGGCGGTTGCGTCGGCTTCGTCGAGCACGGTGCGGGCCAGGGCGAAGTCGTGTTGCATGTCCTCCTTGACCTGGGGCCTTCCCCGCAGCGCGGCCGCGGGATGGAAGGTGGGGATCAGGGTGGCTCCCAGCCACCAAGAAAACCTGCGGCCCCTCATCCGGCTGATCCCGGTCTCGGTGCGCAACAGCAGCTTGGTGGCGAAGTTACCCAGGGTGACCACCACGTCGGGATGGATCATTCGGATCTGCTCACGGAGAAAGCCCTTGCAGGAATCGATCTCGTCGTCCCGGGGATCGCGGTTCCCCGGGGGCCGACACTTCAAGACGTTGGCGATGTAGACCTCGGATCTCTGAAGGCCGATCTCGGCCAACAGCTCATCGAGCAGCTTGCCCGCTGCCCCGACGAAGGGCTCACCCTGGAGGTCCTCGTTCTTGCCCGGCGCCTCGCCAACGAGCATCAACCTCGCATCTGGGTCGCCCACCCCGAACACAACGTTGTTACGGGTCTCCGAGAGCCGGCAGGCAGTGCAGACCAGTGCGACGTCGCGCAGTTGGAGAAAGGCGGGCATGGCTGAGTTCACCTGGTGGCCATTGTGGCAAAGGTCATCGTCAGACGGTGGCGGCCCTCACCGCTTTCTCGATCGCCCGGCCGGTAGCGCCGAAGGCGGCCTCGGCGAGGCTCTCGACATCGGCGGTGACCGACCCGGTGGAGGCGGCGAAGATGACGTCGCCGTCGAATCGGGTGTGCACTGGGCGGATACAGGCGGCGAGGGCGTCGTGGGCGCGCACCACCAGACGGGAGAGCTCGAGACGGCTCAGCCGGGCGTCGGTGGCCACCACCGCCAGGGTAGTGTTGGTGAATGCCTCCGGCATCAGTCGCGGGGGCCCGGGCTCGGCATCGCCCCCTGTCAGCGACTCGCCCTCCAGCGTGAAGACGTCGCCGACAGCGTTGACCACCACCAAGACACCTACCACCGCATCGTCTGCGGTCTTGACCGCCGAACCGAGCCCACCTGGCTGCCGGTGCTCGAAGCCACGCCACTTGGCCACGGTGGCGCCGGTGCCGGCCCCGATCAGCCCGCTCTGCACCGGAGCAGTCGAGGCCGATCGATATGCCTCCTCGCCCTGATCGGGCCCGGGGCGGGCGGAGAAGTCGGGGAAGAGGTCGAAGAGGACTGCTGCGGGGACGATGGGGACCCTGCCCACGGGTGTCTCGTGACCCCGCCCGTCGCGTTCGAGGCCCCGCATCACCCCGTCGGCGGCAGCCAGTCCAAACGCGCTTCCCCCGGTGAGCAGGAAGGCCTGTGCCTGTTCCACCCGCATGCCCGGTTGGAGCAGGGCGTACTCCCTGGTGCCGGGGGCCCCTCCCCGGGCATCACCGGTGACCACGTTGGGCTCGGGGAGGACGATGACCGTGCAGCCGGTCATCGCCTCCCGATCGGTCCAGTGGCCCACCTCGACACCGGGGACGGCGGTGATCGAGTCGTTCACAGATACCTCCTCGGGACCCGGGGCCCGATGGAGCAGACAACCTCATAGGAGATGGTGCCGAGTGCCTCGGCCCACTCGTCGGCGCTGATCTGCTCCGCTCCTTGTGAGCCGAGCAGGACCACCTCCTCGCCAATCCCGTAGTCGTCGTCGCCGACATCGATGACTATCTGGTCCATGGTGACCGTCCCCGCCAGTGGGTATCGGCGGCCGCCGAGGAGAGCGCTGCCACCACTCGTGAGGGAGCGGGCGAACCCATCGGCATAGCCGAGCGGGACGGTGACCACGGTGGCGTCTCTCCGCAGATCGATGACGCGCCCGTAGCTGGGCCGCTCGCCCGCCCGGAGCCGCTGCACATGGGTGACATGGCTGACGACACGCATCGCCGGACGAAGCGAGATGCGGTCGACGGTCTCGGCACAGGGATGCAACCCGTAGGTCCCGATTCCGATTCGGCACAGGTCGTGTCTCGCCCCGGGGAAGAGCACTGCCCCGGCGGTATTGGCGAGATGGGTGATGGGCACGTCGTAGCCGGAGACGACCTCGTCGAACAGCTCGATCTGTGCGTGGGTGAAATCGGGGTCCTCGTCGGCCACGGCGAAGTGGGTCCACAGCGCGGCCAGCTCCAGATTGGGGGCGCGCTCCACGTCTGCGACGAGTGCTGGAACATCCGGGGGAGCGGCCCCGACCCGATGCATCCCCGAGTCGACCTTGAGATGGACGGCGGCTCTCGTGCCCTGGTCGGCGAGAGCGGAGATGAAGTCCCGGGAGTACACGGTCGGGGTCAGCTCCCATTTGCCCACCTCATCTGCCGACTCGGGGCCCGGCTCGCTGAGAAGGAGTATGGGCGCATCGATCCCTGCCTCCCGCAGCCTCACTCCCTCCTCCACCATGGCCACGGCCAGCGAGACGGCCCCTGCCTCGAGGGCGGCGTTGGCCACCGGGACGTCGCCATGCCCGTAGGCGTCGGCTTTGACCACCGTGCACACCTCCGAGGGGGCGATCAACTCGGCGAATGCCCTCACGTTGTGGGCGATCGCCCCCAGGTCGATCTCGGCGTAGGTGGGCCTCACCATGCGTAGCCGGATATGTAGTCGGCCAACACCTCGGCGGTGACAGTCCGATGCTCGGCCAGGTCCGCCGCGGCGACGCCATGCCAGTAGGCGGCGGAGATCGCGGCCTCCATGGGGCTGAGACCCCGCGCCCAAAGCGCGCCGATCATCCCGGCGAGGACGTCACCGGTGCCGATGGTGGCCAGCTCGGGCCCCCCGGTGGTGACGAGGACGGGTGGGCCGCCATCGCTCAGCATGGTGGGATTGCCTTTGCGCAGCACGGTTATCCCTTGCATGGTTGCATACGACCTGATCGAGAAGGCCCCCGCTCCCACCCCGGAGAGGCGGCGGAACTCGCCGTCGTGGGGGGTGATGATTACTTCTGCGTCGCCCTGGCGCGCCGAGTTGAGGATGGCCGGGGTGAGACCTCCGGCGTCGAGGACGACGCGCTCGGCCTTGGCCAATACCGGTTGTACCGCCCCGCCGTCCCCATCGGCGAGCCCGGGCCCGGCGACGACGACATCGAATCGGTCGAGACGCTCCCCGATCTGCTCGATCGTCGCGGTGGGCAGTTCCGGTGAGATCTGGCTGACGACATCGCTGCGGGGCGAGCCCACATTCACCGTTCCCGCCCCGAAACTCAACGCCGCCCTGCCTGCCAGCACCGAGGCCCCGACCATGCCGGTCGAGCCACCGATCACCAGCACTGCCCCCGCCGACCATTTGTGGGCTGTGTGACGGCGATCGGGGCGGGGGGCATCGCTCTCCTCGGCCACGAACATCGAGGGTGCCCCACCCCGGATGCCGATGTCGGCCACGGTGACGGTCCCGCAATGCTTGGGGCCATCCCCCCGGATGTGTCCCGTCTTCAGGGATGAGAAGGTCACCGTCTCGACGGCGCGGAAGGCCTTTTCGTCGACGGTCCCGGTGTTGGGGTCGAGCCCGGTCGGGTAGTCGACCGCCACCACCGGGGCTGTGGTCTCCATCCAGGAGAGCAGCTGCTCGGGAAGACCGCCTCGGCCGCCCCCGCCGAAGAGGGCGTCGATCACCACGTCGGCCGTGGCTTCTGCCCCCAGCTCCTTGACCGCTATCCCCGCGGTCGATGCCTTGGCGGCCGCATCCCTGGCTTCGGGCGTCGCCGGAGGGGCCAGGGCGTGAACCTCGACGGCGGCGCCGCGGGTCTTCAGAAAGCGGGCGGCGACATAACCGTCACCACCGTTGTTCCCGGGACCGGCGAGGACGACGACTCTGCTCCCGTACGACGCTCCCGCTCGAACCGCAGCCAAGGCGACGGCGTAACCGGCCCGGTCCATCGCCTGTACCAGGTCTCCCGCATAGGCCTTGTCCACACGGCGGTACTCGTCGGCGGTGAG
>DATKCZ010000002.1:0-121429 GCA_035512955.1 Acidimicrobiia bacterium | reverse complement strand
CGAATCTGACCGTGATCTGCTCCCCGACACCCTCGAAGACATCGCGGTGGGCCCGTTTCTGGCGGCGGTGGTGTCTTCGGTGGACCGTTCCCGGTTGAATGGTCATGATGCGGTCCGGTTGATGCAGACCGAAGCCCGTCTTGCTTCTTGTTATGAGGCTCAGAAGTTGGCGTCGATGTCCGAGGTGGCCTGTTCCCCGGCGGGGGATGCCGATTCAGCGGTGGAGCGGAGCTTCGATGAGATCGAATATGTGGCGGTGGAGATCGCCGCGGCGTTGAGGTTGACGCGGAGGGCTGCGGAACGAGGGTTGGGCCAGGCGTTGGTGTTGACCGGGTCGCTCTACCGGGTGTGGCAACGGTTCGCTTCGGGTCATCTCGGTTTCGACAAGGTGAGAGAGTTCATCACCCAACTCGGTCATCTCCCCGAACCCACCGTGGACACCATCCTGGACCGGACCCTCGACGCGGCTCCCGGGTTGACTTCGGGTCAGCTGCGGGCCCGGATCTCCAGAGAGGTGATGGAGGCCGACCCCGACGGTGCCGCCTCCGGGTTCCATGAGGGGCTGCGTGACCGGAAGGTGACCTCCTATCCGAATCCTGATTTCACCGCCAGCCTCGGTTTACGTTCGGTGGATCCCTCCGACCTGGCCGCCGTCTTGGCCAACATCGACCGGATCGCCCGATTGTTGAAGGTGGAGGGCGGGGGGCGCACCCTCGACCAGATCCGGGCCGACGTCGCCGTCGACCTGCTCAAGGGACACTGTCTCTGCGGTGAGTCGCCCAACCCTGGTGGTGGGGTCCACCTCAACGTCGACTTGGCCACCCTGGCCGGATCATCCCACGCCTCCGGTGAACTCGCCGGATACGGCCCGGTGTTCGCCGACATCGCCCGCAAGACCGCGCTGCGACAGGTCGACGGGGAATGGACCTACCAGGTCACCGACAACGGGAAGGTGATCGCAACCGGGACGACCAGTCGTCGCCCCAGCGCCGCCCAGAAACGACGTCTCCGCGCCCGGTACCAGACCTGTGTCTTCGTGGGATGCCGCCGGCCCGTCTACCACTGCGACCTCGACCACCGGCGGCCCCACTCCCAGGGCGGGCCCACCCACAACGACAACCTCGCCCCCCTCTGCCGACACCACCACATGGCCAAACACCACGTCCCCTGGCAACTAGAAAGACTCCCCAACGGCGACCACCAATGGACCAGCCCCCTCGGCCACACCTACACCCGCAAACGCGCTCCACCCGACTAGGGAAGACTGCTCAACCGGCAACCCGCCCATTCACTATGAGGACACCCTCATCCGAAAGCAGATGGGCCTGACGAACCGGGTCAGGAGTCCGGAGACGACCCCCGGCACCGACGACCCGCCACCACGGCAATCCCTCCGAGGTTCTCAGGATCCCGCCCACCGCCCGCGCCGCTCCCGGGTAGCCGGCCTCGGCGGCCACCTCTCCATAGGTCACCACGTCTCCTGGCTCGAGAGCGGAGATGACCGCGATTACGGCGTCCGCGAATGCGGTCACAGAGTCCCGAAGAGACGGTCTCCCATGTCACCCAGTCCCGGTGCGATGTAGAAGCTCGGGTTGAGCTCACGATCAAGGGCTGCGGACACGATGCGGACATCGGGATGACCCTCCTCGATCGCCTTGACACCCTCGGGGGCGGCCACCACGCACACTGACACGATGTCGCGTGCACCGTTCTCCTTCACCTTGCCGATCGCCCATGACAGAGACCCACCGGTGGCCAGCATCGGCTCGAGGATCAGGACTCTGGCCGAGTCGAGGGCGGGGAACTTGGTGTAATACTCCATCGGCTCCGCCGTCTCCTCGTTGCGCTGCACCCCGGCGAAGCCGATGGCGGCATCTGGGACCAGGGTGAGCACCGAGTGGAGCAGGCCCAACCCGGCGCGCAACACCGCGACTGCCACCACCGGACGATCGATTCGCTTCCCGGTCGTCGGCTCCAAAGGGGTGGTGATCTCGACGTCGTCCGTGCCCATGTCGGAGAGCGCCTCGGCAACCAGCAGGTACCCGAGACGCTCTGCGATCTGGCGGAACTGAGGGGGTTCGGTCCGTTCGTCCCGGAGAATGGTGAGGAGGTCACCGGCTAGGGGATGGTCGAGGATGGTGATGGACATGCCTCCCGGACAATACGGCGCTGGGGTCAGCCCGTGTTGCGCATGCCGGCTGCGATGCCGTTGACAGTGAGCAAGAGGGCGCGATCGAGCTCGGGCGACTCCTCACCGGCCCGGCTGCGAGACAGCAGCGAGACCTGGAGGTAGTTGATCGGGTCGAGGTAGATGTCTCTCACGTCGAGGGTCCGACGCAACGAGGGTGCGTCTTCGAGCAGTTGTGAGAAGCCACGCAGCGACAGCACCGCATCGATGGTCGTCTCGTACTCGTCGCGTATCTTTCCGAGAAGCTCCTGGTGATCAGGGTGGACCAACTCCTTCACGTAGGAGGCCGAGATGTCCAGATCGGTCTTCGAGAGCGTCATCTCGACGTTGGAGAGGAAGGTGGCCATGAAGCTCCACTCGCCGGCCATCTCCGAGAGCGTCTCGCCGTATCCGGCCTCCCGACCCCTCACCAGGCCCGAGCCCACCCCGTACCAGCCGGGGACGATCTGTCTCGTCTGGGTCCATCCGAACACCCAGGGGATGGCGCGCAGGTCGTCGACGCCACCCACCCCCCCGGGGCGGCGGGAGGGGCGGCTCCCGATGTTCATCTTCCCCAGCTCCTCGACCGGTGTGGAGGAGAGGAAGTAGGGCACCAGGCTGGGGTCGGTCGCCAGCTGCCGATAGGCGGCATACGCCTCCCCGGCAAAGCAGTCCATCGCGTCGGTCCACCGGTCGAGGGTCTCCTTCGATCGGCGCGACTGACGGTGCATCAGAGAGCTCTCCAACACCGAGGCCACCATCAGCTCGATGTTTCTGGCCGCGATCTCCGGGTTCCCGTACTTCTCGGAGATGACTTCGCCCTGTTCGGTGATCTTGATCGTCCCGTCGACAGTCCCGAAAGGCTGGGCGAGGATGGCGGCGTGGGTGGGCCCGCCTCCACGTCCGATGGTCCCTCCACGCCCATGGAACAGCCTGAGCCGCACACCGTGTCCTGCGGCGACGTTGCGCATGACCCGCTGGGCCTTGTAGATCTCCCACTGAGAAGCGGTTATGCCCCCCATCTTGTTCGAATCGGAGTATCCGAGCATGACCTCTTGCACATCGCCACGCAGCGACACCAGCCTGCGGTAGCTCGAGTCGGCCAACAGCCCGTCGAGGAGTTGGCCCGAGTCCCGGAGGTCCTCGATCGTCTCGATCAGTGGTACCAGCCCGATGTCGGCGATTCCCCTGTTGAGGTCGATCAGCCCGGCCTCTCGTGCCAGGACCGCCGCCTCCAGGACATGACCCGGAGACTCGGTCATGGAGATGATGTAACTCTCGATGACCTCTCTCCCGTATCGACGCTGTGCTTCGCGGATCGAATGAAAGGTGGCCAGGGTCTCCTCGTTGTCGGGAGTCAGCGAGGTGGTCGGGCCGGAGAGTGGCCGTGTCCCGGTGAGCTCGTCTGACAGGACCCTGAGCCTCTGGGAGTCTCCCATCGCGGCCAGGTCCACGCCCACGTTCGAGAACAATTCCGTTGTCGCTGCGGTGTGTCTCGTCGAATGCTGGCGGACGTCGAGTACCGCCATCTGGAAGCCGAGCATCCTTGCGGCGCGACGGACCCGTGCCACCACCCCCGATGCGATGAGGGCACCCCGCGATCGGGTGAGCGAGTCGACGATCACATCGAGCTCGGCAATGAACTCAGAGGGGTGGGCATAGTCGGTTCCCGGCACGTGAGGAGACCCGCTTCTGATCCGTGCCCGTGTGTTGATCAGGCGGGCGTGGGCAAAGGAGCACTTGAGACGATAGGGAGCCTCGGCGGTGCGGGCTCGCTCCCGCTGCCAGACGTCGGGAAGGTGGAGACGGTCGACTGCCAGGGAGTCGGTGAGCTCGGTGCTCGGGTCGGTCAGCTCGCTCGACATCGACAGCTCCTCGCTCAGCTCTTCGACCAGCTCGATCAGATGGGTGAGGCCGCGGTCGTGTTGCAGCGCCAGAGCCTCGAGGGTGCCGGCTGCGGTCACTTCGGGGTTCCCGTCGCGGTCACCACCCACCCAGGTCCCAAATCGCAGCGGGACCGGGTACGAGCCGGGCGACAGTCTGTGCAACTGGGTGTCGATGATCTCGGTGAGGGCAGGCAGGACATCCTCGGCAAGGGCGACCAGGTAGTACAGGGCCGAGCGGGCCTCGTCGACGACCGTGGGCCGCTCCGTCCTCAGCTCGTCGGTCTGCCAGATCTGGTCGATCACCTCGGCGGACCTTCGATCGATCAGCTCGACGCGGTCGGGCTTGGTCGTCTGGAGCCGTCGTGTGATCAGATTGGCCAGGTCGCCCCGCTTGGTCAGGATGCTCCTCCGGGCCGCTTCGGTGGGATGGGCGGTGAACACCGGCCGAACCTCGAATCGGGCGATGACCTCGTCCGTGAGGTCCTGATCGAGACCTGCCTCAAGGATCCGGTCGACGGTCTCGCGCAGATACCGGTCGTCACCCGCCATCTCCTCGATCCGATGGACCTGCTCGGCCACATTCGCCAGGTAGAAGTAGGTGGTGAAGGCCCGGACGAGAGGGATGACCTCGACGGTCTCCAGCTTGGTCAGGAGGGCATGAAGATCCTCGGCAGCCTCCTGGCTCCCTCCACGACGGGCCGATTTGCCCAACGACCGCACCTCCTCGACGAGATCCAGCAGGCCCTGTCCTTGCTGGCGCACCAATGCCTCCCCGAGCTGGTTGCCGAGTCGGCGGATGTCTGATCGAAGGGCGTCGTCCCTCGTGGTCACCCAGAGGAGGCTAGGTGTGCTGTCAACATCCCTCGCCGGCGGTGGTGACCCCGAGCGCCGCGGCTGCCGACGGGTCCTCGATCGTCTGTCTCACCGCTTCCCGGATCCGCTCCACATCGGGGATGGCGTAGCCGGCGGCGGTCCTCCCCGCCCTCCAGGTGGGATCGAAGCCGACCAGCCTGATCTCGCCTGCGGAGATCCGCGGGGTGAGGCGGATCAGCTCCGGCACCAACCCCACCGGGAGATCGGTGACGAGGTTGGTTTCCACCACGGTGAGGAGGTCTGAGATCCTCCCCATCAGGGTGAGGAGATCGGCCTCGGCCGCCATCGAGGCGAGGATGCAGCGCTGCCGTCCCATGCGGACGTAGTCGGAGGAGCCATAGCGTGCCCGCGCATATGCCAGGGCGTGGCCGCCGTCGAGCTTCTGTCGCCCGGCCTCGATGTGAACCATCTCATAGCCACCGGTGGCCTCGTCGTAGAGCGGGCCGTCCACCGTCTCGGCCACGTTCACGCTCACCCCGCCGAAGGCATCGACGAGATCGGCGAACCCGGTCAGGTCGACGAGCATGAAGTAGTCGATTTGGAGCCCGGTGATGTTCTGGATGACGTCACGGACCGCAGATGCCCCGGGGTCGATGCCCCCGAACGCCTCGGGGATCCTCCGCCCGTACCCATAGACGGCATTGAGGATCGAGACCGGCACCGGCGTGCCGTCGGTGAACGCCACCCCTCCGAAGTTGCGGGGGAGCCCGAACAGAGCGGCGTCACCGGTGAGTGGGTCGATCGAAGCCACGATCATCGTGTCGGTGCGCAAACCGGAGCGCCCCGGGCCGGCATCGCCGCCGAGCAGCAAGATGTTGAGTCGTTCCTCACCGAAAGGTTGCCAGGGGGCGGCATCGGCGACCTCGATGACATCCTCGGCGAACTGGCCCGGTGCGGTGACTATCGGGCTGAGGTCGATGTCGAGAGTCGTGGTGGTGCTGGTCGTCGAAGGGGACGTGGTAGTGGTGGGGGCGGCGGCGATCGGCGTTGAGGCGGGGAACACCTTCATCAGCGAATCGCGGGTCTCCATCCCCACCCAACCGATGGCAACATGGGGGATGGCGACGATACCGGCGAGAACGAGTGCGGCGAACCAGCGATGACCGCCCCCCACCAGCCACGCATGTCCGGTCGAGAAGAGCCGGATCACCGCAAGCATCAGGTTGAACAGGATCAAGGCCAGCAGCACGTCGGGGTCCACCAGCCAGGCGGTGATCTCCAGAGGCTCGACGAAGAGGAAGACCGTGAGGCATGCGATCGCCATGAGCCCGCTGAAGAACACGAGGGCCTTTCCGATGGAGCGTTGATTCGTGGCGAGCTGTCCCCAACCGGGAACCAGTGTGGAGCGGAGGCCGGCCCCGAACGACGACGGGCGACGTGTCACGGTCACGCGCAGACAACGACTCTCGGGTCTTCGTGGTTCCGGGCGCGATCAGTGTGGGCTCTGGGACACTTCAGACGTCGTCGCGCTGCTTGTGGACCCGGCCCTCGACGCCTCTCAGCGAGATCCCGGTTCCACCGCCGTATCTGATCAATGTCATCTCCGCGAGGATCGACACCGCCACCTCCTGAGGTGTCTCGGCCCCGATGTCGAGGCCGATCGGGGAATGGATGCGAGCGATCTCGGCATCGCCGAAGCCAAGCTCTTGCAGACGCTCGACTCTGAGGCTGTGGGTCCGCCGGCTACCCATCGCCCCGATGTACCGGGCCTCGGATTTGAGGGCGGCGGCCAGAGGGGGGGTCTCGTGCCTGGGGTCGTGGGAGAGGACGACCACCCATGTGCGGCGATCGAACCCGATCTGGTCCATCAGGTCTGCCGGCCAGCCCACCAGCACTCGGTTGGCATCGGGGAAGCGCTCGTCGGTGGCGAAAGCCGGGCGGGAGTCGACCACGGTGACCCGGTAGCCCATTTGAGATCCGAACGAGCAGAGCGCCTGCCCGATGTGCACGGCTCCGAAGACTAGCAGGTCCGGAGGGGGCGCCAGGGTCTCGATGAAGACCGAGTGGTCGCCGTAGTCGAGTGCGCGATGCTGCTCGTGGCGCATGAGTGTTTGGGCATCTGCGAGGACGTCGGCTGAAATCCCCCCCGGTATCGACCCGGCAACGATGGCCCCGGTGTCGTCGATGACAGCCTTGTCTCCGATCGCCGGACCTTCGACCACGGTGACCACCGCTCCGAAGACCTCAGCGTCGAGCAAGGCCTGGATCGCCTGGTTGGTCTCGTTCACCAGGGCTCGATGAACACGTCGATGGTGCCGCCACAGGACATCCCGACTTCGAAGGCGTCCTCGTCGGCTATCCCGTAGGTGACCGTTTTCGGCTTGCCGGTCTCGATGACCGTCTGGGCGTGCAGGAACACGTCGTTCTCGACACAGCCGCCGCTGACCGAGCCCTCCATGTCGCCCTCGGAGGAGACCAAGAACTTCGAGCCCTCGGGGCGTGGAGCGCTGCCGTGCACCTTGATGACGGTGGCCACGGCCACCTTCTTGCCCTCGTCGGCCCACTTGTTGCGGAGTGCCAGCTGGCTTCTCATGTCACCGTTGTATCACACACCCGCATACTCCGCAGGAGTCTTGTCGAAGGCGGCCTTGCACCCGGGGGCGCAGAAGTAATAGGTCTCACCCTGGTGCTCGGATATCCAGCGTGCGCTGGCGACCTCGACCTCCATCCGACATACCGGGTCGATGGCGACGTGGGGCTTGTCTGCTGGGCTCGGCCACCCCCGCAACTCCCCGGCGGCGCGCCGCTCGACCAGCTCGGCGACGATGGAGACACCGATCTCGCGGTGGGCGATGTGGCCCAGATCGATTCCTGCCGGAGCGACGATCCTCTCCAGCTGATCCTCGGTCACCACGCGGTCGGTGAGATACCCGAGAACGGTCTCGGCACGCTTCCTCGAGGCGATCATGCCGATATAACCGGCGGCGGTGCCCAACGCAGCTTCGACCGCCGGCTCGTCATAGTGACCTTGAGTGGCGATGACGACCGCGGTGCTCGCGCCGATCTCCGGCAGGGCGAGATCCTCTCCGACGACCTCGACCCGCCAGTCGAGGGCGGCGGCAAGGGTCACCAACGTCTCGACGGCCGGCGACTCGCCGATGACCACGAGATGTGGTTGGGGCAGCATCGGCTCCAAGAAAACCTCGAGTGCGCCTTCGGAGGTGCAGGATATCGGGACGGTTATCACATCCGACCGGTTCCCGACCGAGGCGATGTCGGCCTCGGTTCCGAGGAAGAGCAGCCGCGGCTTGCCGTCGGCCATGGCGTCCCGGGCCTCCCTCAGCACTACCGGCTCCGCACATGCCCCGCCGATCCAGCCAGACACCGTCCCGTCGGGTTGGATGATCGCGGTGGATCCCCGCTTGCCCGATGAGGGGCCCCTCGCCCAGACAACGGTGGCGGTGAGGAACGGCTGGTGGCGGCGACTCAAGTCGGCCGCCAGCCCCAGCAGCTCCCGGTCCATCAGGCCCTCGCTTGCTCCATGGCCGCCCACACCCTGTCTGCGGAGACCGGCATGTCGATGTTGCGGACGCCCAGGTGGGCAAGGGCGTCGATCACCGCATTCACGAATGCGGCGGGTGACCCTACGGTGGCCGACTCGCCCACCCCCTTGGCCCCGATGGGGTGGTGGGGAGAGGGGGTCACCGTCTCACCCAGCTCGAAGCGAGGGGTCTCCCACGCGGTGGGTATCAGATAGTCCATGAAGTTCGAGCCGATGCAGTTGCCCGCCTCGTCGAAGGTGATGTATTGCATCGACGACATGGCGTATCCCTCGGCGAGACCACCGTGGATCTGGCCTTCGACGATCATCGGATTGATGCGCACCCCACAGTCGTCGACCGCAACCATGCGACGCACCTTCCACTGACCCGACTCGGGGTCGACATCGACGACCACCACGTAGGTCCCGAACGGGTAGGTCATGTTGGGCGGGTCGTAGTAATTGACCCCCTCCAGTCCTGCCTCGAGGTCGGGCGGTGGGTTTGTGTAGGCGGCGAATGCCACGTCCTGGATGGTCACCGAGCTGTCGGGGTCGCCGGCAACCGAGAACTTGCCTGGCTCCCACTCCAGGTCATCCTCGGACGCCTCGAGGAGATGCGCGGCGATCTTCCTCGCCTTGTCCCGGAGCTTGCGTGCGATCATGGCGGTGGCTGCACCGGCCACGGGTGTGCTCCGAGAGGCGTAGGTGCCCAGACCGTACGGCGTGTTATCGGTGTCGCCCTCCACCACCTTGATGTCCGAGGCGGGGATCCCCAGCTCCTCGGCGACGATCTGGGCGAACGTGGTCTCATGGCCCTGTCCCTGGCTGCGCACACCCAGCTTGAGGATGGCCTTCCCCGTGGGGTGAACCCGCAACTCGGCGGAGTCGAACATCTTCAGACCGAGGATGTCGTACTCCTCACCGTGACCGGCGCCAACCACCTCGGTGAAGCTGGCCATGCCGATGCCGACGAGTCTGCCTTCGGCTCGGGCCGATTCCTTCTCCGCCTGGATGTCGTCGTATCCGACCATTTCCATGGCGAGACGCATCGCCTTCTCGTAGTCGCCCGAGTCGTAGACGAACCCGGTAGGCGACATGTAGGGGAATTGTTCGGGCTGGATGAAGTTCCTCGCCCTGAACTCGGCGGGGTCCATGCCGATCTCGTACGCGGCGTTCTGTACCAGCCGCTCGATCAGATAGGAGGCCTCGGTCACCCGGAAAGAGCACCGGTAGGCAACACCGCCCGGGGCCTTGTTGGTGTAGGCCCCGCGGGTGGTCACATGTGCCGCCGGGTAGTCGTAGGACCCGGTCACGATGTGGAAAAGCCCGGCGCGGAACTTGGTGGGCTGAGCGTCGGCGAAGAAGGCGCCCTGGTCGGAGAGCATGTCGACTCGCAGCGCCAGGATCCTCCCTTCCTCGGAGACGGCCAGCTCTCCTTTCATGTAGTAGTCGCGGGCAAACCCGGTGGAGATGAGGTTCTCGGTGCGGGTCTCGACCCACTTCACCGGCTTTCCGATGACCAGCGATGCGGCGGTGGCGACGACGTACCCGGGATACACCGGCACTTTGTTGCCGAACCCGCCGCCGATGTCGGGGGAGATGATCCTGATGTTCTGCTCGGGGAGACCGGCGACCAGCGCGAACACCGTCCGGTGGGCATGCGGCGCTTGGGACGTCATGTAGATCGTGGCCTGGCCGGTGACCGAGTCGACGTCGGCTATCACACCGCATGTCTCCAGCGGGGCGGGGTGAGAGCGCGGGTAGAACGTCTCGAGGGAGACCACCTTGGCTGCCGCGGCGAAGGCGTCGTCGACGGCTGCCTTGTCACCCGACTCCCACTCGTAGCAGAGGTTGGACTCCTGGCCCTCCTTGTCGTCGCGGATGAGGGGGGCGTCCGGCTCCAGCGCCCGTTGCGGGTTCACGATGGGCTCCAGGTCGTCGTACTCGACCTGGATGAGCTCGGCGGCGTCCTCGGCGATGTAGCGATCGGTGGCGATGACCGCTGCGATCTCCTGGCCCTGGAACCGGACCTTGTCGGTGGCCAGGACCGCCTGGGTGTCACCGGACAATGTCGGCATCCAGGCGAGGTTGTAGCCGGCGAGCAGCTCACCGGTCACCACCGCCACCACTCCTTCGACGGCCTCGGCCTCCGAGGTGTCGATGGACACGATCCGAGCATGCGCCAGCGGGCTGCGGTGAATAGCCATGTGGAGCATGCCGGGCAGCTCGATGTCGTCGACGTAGTGGCCTTGTCCCTCGATGAAGCGTGCATCCTCGACACGTCTCCGGCTGTGCCCGAGCCCTCCTATCTCCGCAGATGTCCTTGGTTGGTGAACCGTGGTGGTCATGACGTTGCTCCCTGGCTGGTCGCCTCGGCGGCGGCCTGTATGGACTTGACGATGTTGACGTATCCCGTGCACCGGCACAGGTTCCCCGAGATCGCCCAGCGGACGTCGTCCTCGGACGGGCTCGGGTTCTCGGCGATGAGGGCACTGCCGACCAGCATCATCGCCGGTGTGCAGAACCCGCATTGCAGGCCGTGATGCTCCTTGAACGCTTCCTGTATCGGAGCGAGCTGTCCGTTCTGCTTGAGCCCTTCGACGGTGGTTATCGACCGGCCGTTGGCTTGGACGGCAAAGACCGTGCATGACTTGACCGGGGTCCCGTCGAGGAGCACCGTGCAGACACCGCAACTGGTGGTGTCACACCCGATGTGGGTGCCGGTCAGCTTGAGCGTCGACCTGATGAAGTCGACCAGCAGTCGTCGTGGCTCGATGTCGGCGGTGTGCTCGGTCCCGTTGACCGCCACCGTGATGTTCATGACGCACCTCCCTGGGCGATGGTGAGCGCCTCGGCAAGCGCTCGTCTCGTGAAGACATCCACGATGTGACGCTTGAAATCTGCGCTGCCCCTGACGTCGCCGGCCGGGTCGCATGCGTTCCTGGCGATCTGGGCCGCCTCGGCGAAGAGTTCGTCGCTGGGGGATTCACCAACCAGCAGGTCCTCGGCCTCCCTGACCTTCAGGTTCGAGGCGTAGACGGAGGTGAGTGCCAGACCGGCCTTGACGATCCGGTCGTCGCCATCGAGCTCGAGGTGAGCCGCGACGCCAACTGTCGCATAGTCGCCGATCTTTCGTTCCAGCTTCTGGTAATTGCCCCCGCCACGCTCATAGCGGGGGACACGGATCTCGGCGACCAGCTCCGAAGGGTGGAGAAAAGTGGTGAACATGTCGACGAGGAATTGGTTGATCGGGATGACTCGCGTGCCGCCGGTGTGCCTCTCCCCATCGGCACCCGGATGGAAGTGAGCCTGACCCTCCTTGGATACCGCAACCACCTCCGCATCGAGAGCGAGCATCACCGAGGCCCAATCCCCCTCGGGATCGTGGTGGGCCACCGAACCACACACGGTGCCCAGGTTGCGAACGATGGGGTCGGCAACCCAAGGCGCGGCGGAGGCCATGAGGGCGTTCTCGGACTTCACCACATCTGATCTGACCACGTCCGCATGACGGGCGAGTGCTTGGACCCGGAGATGACCGTTCTGGACATCGATCGAGTCGAGGTCGGGCAGGCGATTGATGTCCACGAGGGTGGAGGGCCGGGCAAGACGGAGCTTCATCATCGGAATCAGACTCTGGCCCCCTGCGAGGATCTTCACCTCGTCCCCGCGCTCGGCCAGGATTGCCAGGGCCTCATCCATCGATTCGGGTGCCAGGTAGTCGAACTTGGCGGGATACACGCAACCTCCTCGGATATGAAGTGACACTTAACATACCGAACCGCCTGCCCGTTGTGTGAGGGAACGGGCCGGTCTCGTCGGGATCAGCGGGTCATCGAGTCGAGCAGGCGGACCACTCCGCGCAGGTCGGTGACGCTCGCAGCCGGGAGGAGGTGGTCGAGATGGGGGAGCACGGTCTTCATGCCTCTGGTCGCAGGTCGGTAGTCGGCCCTCGCCGCCAGGGGATTGAGCCAGATGATGCTGTGCACCGTGCGGGACAACCGTGCGATCTCACGGCTGAGTAACTCGGGATCCCCACAATCCCAGCCGTCGGAGAGGATCAGAGCGACCGGCCCGCCTCGCGAAAGACGACGGCTCCAGGATCGGTTCCAGGCGGCCAGGGCTTCCCCGATCTTGGTCCCACCAGACCAATCGCGGACCGTGGCCGAGACCCTCGCCAGTGCCGACTTGGTGTCCCTCCGCTTGAGATCGTCGGTGATCCTGGTCAGCTCGGTGGAGAAGGTGAACACCTCGACATCGTCGATTCGACGTTGGGCGGCGTGGGCGAAGACCAGGAACAGGTCGGCGTACTTCTCCATCGAACCGGAGATGTCGGCGATGATTATCAAGGGCCGCTGCCGCTTCCTCCGTCGTCTGCGGACGATGGGCATCAGGTCGCCCTCGGGTCGGGTCGAGCCGCGCAGCGTCCTCCTCAGGTCGGGCACCGGTCCTCCGGGGGCCCAGCGTCTCGTCCTCACATCGGAGGGCTGCCAGGTCATCGCCATGACCAGACGTCGCGCCTCCGCCAGCTCATCCTCGTTGAGGTCGGCGAAGTCCCGGTTCTGGATTTTCTCCACCACCGAGGCGCCGGCATGTGACTCGGTGTCCACAGTCGGGCTCTGCCCGAGTGACTGGAGGATGGGTTTCACTGCCGATGTCGAGCCGAGACGGGAATGCTGTTCGGCACCAGGGCCAATCGAGACCAGCCGGTCGAAAAACCGACTGAACTCCTCATCGAAGAGGGCACGCTGATCGGGGTCGGTTATCGCCAGGGACCGGAGGGCGGCATAGACATGAGCCCTCTCCGTGGGGTCGACCATGGTGATCGCCCTGGCCATGTCACCGACCTGGTCCGGAGTGACGGTCATGCCACGGAGACGTAGCGCATCGGCGAACGAGGCGAGATCGCGGACCGGGCCGGCGCTCATCCGACCAGGGCTTCGACCCCGGCTTCCCGAACGGCGTCGATGTCGTCTTTGTACTTGAGGACCACACCGAGCGTCCGGTCGGCCAGCGCCGGGGTCAGCTCGCCGTCGAGCAGCAGCTGCAAGGACTCGGCCCAGTCGAGGGTCTCGGCCACGCCCGGGGGCTTGAACAGGTCCATGGCCCGCAGCTTCTCCATGGCCGAGGCGAGGCTGGCGGCCAGGTCGGCCTCCACGCCGGGGACCTTCCTGGTGACGATCGCGGCCTCTAGGGCGGGGGTGGGGTAGTCGATCCAGTGGTAGATGCAGCGCCGCTTGAGCGCGTCGTGGATCTCCCTCGTACGGTTCGAGGTGAGGATGACGATCGGCGGGTCATCGGCCTTGATGGTGCCGATCTCGGGGATGGACACCTGGAAATCGGACAGCAATTCGAGGAGGAACGCCTCGAACTCCTCGTCGGCGCGGTCCAGCTCGTCGATGAGGAGGACGGGACGCCGCCCTCCCCGGGCTGCCTCGATCGCCTGGAGCAAGGGCCGGGCGATGAGGAAATCACGGCTCATGATGTCCCGGGCGGTCGCCTTGGAGCCTTCACCCCTGGCCTCGAGGAGCCGGATCTCCATCATCTGGAGGGCATAGTCCCACTCGTAGAGGGCGTGGCTCACGTCCAGACCCTCGTAACACTGGAGGCGGATGAGCTCCTCACCGGCGACCGAGGCCAGCACCTTGGCCACCTCGGTCTTGCCCACACCGGCCTCACCCTCGAGGAACAGGGGTTTGCCCAACTGCAGTGCGAGGTGGATGGCGACGATCAGGTCCTCACCGGCGAAGTAGTCCCGGCCGTCAAGCGCCGCCTCGAGCTCGTCGATCGTGTTGGGGATCACGGACGACAGGTTACGGGCTGTCCGCCCCCAAAGCCGATCGAGAGTCCATGCTCCGCAGTGCAGTGGATTGCCGTTACGGTGCTTCCCGGCCCTACCGATCGGCTCCAGGCGAAGACGGTGTGCGCTTGGAGATCCATCAGCCATAACCTATAGATCCGATGTTCGACACGCTGACCCAACGATTCGAGTCCGTCTTCTCCGAGCTGAGGGGGAAGGGCAAGCTGTCCGGGAAGGACATCGACTCCGCTTTGCGTGAGGTGCGTCTCGCCCTGCTCGAGGCCGATGTCAACGTCTCGGTGGTCAAGAGGTTCTTGGGGAGAGTCAAAGAGCGGGCCGCGGGGGAGGACGTGTCCAGGTCGATAACACCGGGCCAGCAGGTCATCAGGATCGTCCACGAGGAGTTGGTCAGCACCCTCGGCTCCAGCACGGCTGACCTGGTCAAGACCTCGCCGCCTCTCGTCATCCTCGTGGTGGGGTTGCAGGGCTCCGGCAAGACGACCACCGCCGCCAAGCTGGCGAGCTTGCTGAAGGCCCGGGGCAGACGCCCCCTCCTCGTGGCCGCCGACCTCCAGCGACCGGCCGCGATCGACCAGTTGGAGACCCTGGGTCGTCGAGCGGACGTCCCGGTCGTCGTCGACCGCAAGGGCAAGGCGCCCAAGCTCGCCAAGTCGGCGCTCAAGGAGGCGACGAGCTCGGGTCGCGACGTAGTGATCATCGACACCGCCGGTCGGCTCCAGATCGACGACGCCCTGATGGCGGAGCTGGCCGCGGTGCGCAAAGCCGCCGATCCCGACGAAGTGCTGCTGGTGGTAGACGCCATGACCGGTCAGGACGCGGTCAACGTCGCCGCCGGATTCCAATCCAAGATCGGTTTGACCGGTGTGGTCCTCTCCAAACTCGACGGGGACGCCAGGGGAGGCGCCGCCATCTCGGTGCGCGAGGTCACCGGTGCGCCCGTCAAGTTCGCCGGTGTCGGGGAGGGGCTGGCCGACATCGAGGCCTTCCATCCCGAGCGCATGGCGAGCCGCATCCTCGGGATGGGCGACGTGCTCACTCTGATCGAGAAGGCCGAGTCGGCCTTCGATGAGAAGGAGGCGGAGAAGGCGGCACAGCGTCTCCAAAAAGGGGAGTTCACCCTCGAGGACTTTCGGGCCCAGTTCGAGGCGATAAAGTCGATGGGGCCTCTCAAGGACATCCTTGCTATGCTCCCCGGGTCCGGATCGCTCCTACGAGAGGTCGATGTTGACGATCGCGACCTCAAGCGGGTCGAGGCCATCATCCAGTCGATGACACCCGAAGAGCGCCGGACTCCCAAGATCATCGGCGGGAGTCGCAAACGCCGGATCGCGTCGGGTTCGGGTACAACGCCCCAGGACGTGAATCGGGTCCTCAAGCAGTTCGCCGAGACGCAGAAGATGATGAAGACGTTGGCCGGAGCCAAGGGCATGCCGTCACTCGATGCCCTCACCGGTGGTCGACGACCCAGAAGGTGACACCAAGAGGTGAGGTAGATGGCCGTAAGGATGAGGTTGATGCGGATGGGCAAGAAGAAACAGCCCGTATACCGCGTGGTCGTCATGGACCAGCGCGCGCCCCGCGATGGGCGCTATATCGAGCAGATCGGGAGGTACGACGCCCGTCAGGATCCCTCGATCGTCGAGATCGACAATGAGCGGGCCGCCGACTGGCTGTCCAAGGGCGCCCAGCCCTCCGAGACCGTTGAGAAGCTCCTCAACATCTCCGGGGCGATGAACACCATGAAGATAAAGACCGGTGATATCCATGTAGTGGGCGGCGATCCGGACGCTGCCCCGAAGACCGCTCCGGAGCCGGCCGCGGTCGATGAGCCAGTGGTCGATGAGGATGGGGTCGAAGAGGCGGCGGCCGAAGAGGCTGTCGCCGACGCTGCCACCGAGGAGGAATGAGTTTGGCGAAAGGCGAAATCGTCGAGCGGGTCGTCACGTATGTGATCAAGAGCATCGTGGAGGACCCCGAAGCCGTGCAGGTGACCCTGGTCGAACAGGGGCCTGATGAGGTAGTTGCCGAGGTGCGCACCGCCAAGCCCGATATGGGGCGTGTCATCGGGCGCCGAGGTCGTGTCGCCAAGGCGATACGCGCCGCCGCCGGCGCCGCCGGTGAAGAAGAGGGGATCACCGCTGGGGTCGAGTTCCTCGACTGATCGTCCCGGGGTCCGTGCGGGCCGATTGGGGCGACCCAACGGTCTCGACGGGTTTCTTGGCCTCTACGTGGAGTCGGATGATTTGGCCCACTTCCAGCCGGGATCGGTGGTTCACGTCGAGGGTCGCCCTTACACCGTGCGGGCGATCAGGCGCGGGAAGAAGGGCCATCAGGTCGCCTTCGAGGAGGTGACCGACCGGGAGGGAGCCGAGCGCATCCGCGGCAACGACATCTTCGTCGAGCAGCGACGTGCCCTCACCGACGGCGAATACTGGCCGGACGATCTGGTGGGCCTAGAGGTGCGACCGGGTGGCGGCGTGGTGGTCGGAGTCAGCTTTGGAACCGCGCAGGACCGCCTGGTCGTTCAGAGGGGTCCTGCCCGCTTCGAAGTGCCGTTCGTCGACGAGCTGGTCCCGCGGGTCGACTTGGAGGGGAGATTCGTCGAGGTCGTGGAGATCGAAGGGCTCAGCTCACCGACAGATCAACCGTGATCCCCTGGGGACTCCCGTCCTGGGGGCTCTCCTCGCCGAGGAAGACCGTCACGTCTCCAGGTGGGAGCCCCAGTTGCAGCCGGAACTCCCCCCACCTCTCGACGGAGTCGGCCGCCGTAGTGCTGGTCTCGACGGCGACGACACCCTCGCGGGTGACGATGACGGTGACGTTGGCCTCGAACGTCCTCGAATAGCCGAGGAGCTGGGTGACCGAATCGACCTCGGTCCCAGCTGCAGGTGAGACGAGGACCACCCGTTGCCCGATGGTCGAGGTCCCCTCGAAGGGCACGAAGCCGGGTCGCAGGTCAACGGTCAGCCTCGCCGGCGACGACTCCACCCGCGCCCGGGCGGCCGCCGGAGCGGCCAGATGCAGATCGACGACGATCCTGCCGTCGAGGGCAGTGACCACATAGAGACGATCGACAAGGTTGGTCTCGACGAGTTGGTCGGTCACCACCGCGTCGTCGACATCCATCGCGATTCTGAGTACCTGGAACGACTCCAGGTGAGCGATGCTGATGTCCGGCACCGAGGTGGCCGGGGCCCCTTCGGAAGTCTCGAACTCGAACTGGAACGTCTCACACAAATCGGTGCTGTCCCAGGTAATGCGTCCGATGGTGCTGCCGGGGGGGCCCTCACCTTCGATGTCGGCGATGCCCCCGCCCTCTTCGAAGTCCCCGACACCGGGACACTCCACGACCGGAGGGAGGGTGGAGGTCGGCGCCGAGGACGTCGAGGTCATCGCCGACGTGCTCGAGGTCGCCGCCACCCCGTCGCCGTTGCACCCCGCCAACACCAGGACGAGGAGGAGGGCGCCGGTTGATCTCATTGGCGGAAACACTATGGCTTCAGGGCTAAGTTGAGCGTGAATTCAAGAATCGAGGGAGTCATGCCCGAAGCAGTGATAGTCGCCACCGCCCGAAGCCCGATCGGGAGGGCTTACAAGGGCTCGTTGATCGAGGTGCGGGCCGACGACCTCGCAGGGTTCGCCATCAACGCCCTCATGGAGAAAGTCCCCGAAGTCGATCGCGCCAGCGTGAACGACGTGATGCTGGGATGCGGGTTGACCCATCACGAGCAGGGGTTCAACCTGGCCCGGCCGGCGTCGCTCCTCGGCGGGATGCCCGATGTCGTGCCCGCCACCACGGTGAATCGTTTCTGCGCCTCCTCGCTGCAGACGATCCGGATGGCCTTTCACGCCATCTCCCGGGGCGAGGGCGACACGTACGTCGCCGCCGGCTCCGAGTCGGTGAGCCGCACCTATGGCAGGGCCATGGACTCCGAGGACCTCAACCCCAGGTTCACCGACTCGTCCCGCGACGACTACATCAACAACGTCTACATCCCCATGGGGAACACCGCCGAGAACGTCGCCAGGAGGCACGGGATCACCCGGGAGCGTCAGGACGAGTTTGCCAAGCGCTCCCAGGACCGCGCAGTTGAAGCGCAGAAGAACGGGTTCTTCGACTCCGAGATCACTCCGATCGAGCTTCCCGACGGGCGGGCGGTCCGCGACGACGACGGCCCGAGACCGAACACCACCCTGGAGAAGCTAGCCGAGTTGCCCCCGGTGTTCGACCCGGAGGGGACTGTGACCGCGGGCAACTCGTGCCCCCTCAACGACGGGTCGGCTGCGGTCCTGGTCATGTCGGCAGACCGGGCCCGTGATCTCGGCCTGGTGCCGCTGGCGCGGATCGTTGCCTCCTCAGTCGCCGGGTTGGAGCCGGAGTACATGGGCATGGGGCCGGTGTTCGCAGTGCGCAGGGTGCTCGACCAGGCCGGCATGACCCTCGGTGAAATAGACGTCATCGAGCTGAACGAGGCGTTCGCCGCCCAGGTACTCGCCTGTGTCGACGAGCTCGGAATCGACATGGACAAGCTCAACCCTCACGGAGGCGCCATCGCCCTCGGCCACCCGTTCGGCATGACCGGGGCCCGGATCATGGGGACCCTGCTCAACGATCTGCGGGTCATGGACGCCACCTGTGGGCTGGAGACGATGTGCGTCGGCGGCGGTCAGGGTATGGCGATGATCGTGGAGCGGCTGAGCTAGCAGTCACATCTACCCTCGCGCCGTGAGGATCAATGTCGTCACCATGTTCCCCGGGTACTTCGCCGGGCCCCTGCAGACCTCGATCGTGGGCCGGGCGATCGAGGACGGGGCGTTGGAAGTCGGCATCATCGATCTCCGCGAGCACGGGATCGGGCGTCACCGCCAACTCGATGACGCTCCCTTCGGTGGCGGGCCCGGCATGGTGATGATGATCGAGCCGCTGGCCCGGGCCCTGGAGCCCCTCGCCGAGACCCACCGGGTCCTGTTCTCTCCCTCTGGAACTCCGATGACCCAAGAGACCTTGGACACCTGGTCGGCGATGACCGAGATCACCTTCGTTTGTGGCCGGTTCGAAGGTGTCGACCAGCGCGTCATCGATGACTACATCGATCAGGAGGTCAGTCTGGGCGACTACGTCCTCGCCGGGGGAGAGGTCGCCTCGGCCGCGGCGATAGAGGGGATCTCCCGTCTCCTCCCCGGGGTGGTGGGGAACCCGGTTTCGACGGAGAAGGAGTCTTTCCGGGATGGCCTGCTCGAAGAGCCCGTCTACACCAGACCGGCCGTCTTCGAAGGCGCGACCGTCCCCGAAGTCCTGCTCAGCGGGGACCACGGGGAGATCGAGCGTTGGCGCGCCGCCCAGCGGCTGCAGCGGACAAGAGATCGCAGACCCGATCTCCTGGCGAATGGCGAGGAATCGGATAGCTGATACAATCCACGGTCCGGGACATCCACTATCTCTCCCGGCAGTTTCCAGGAGTCCTCCATGAACGATCTTCAGGCTGTAGAAAACGCGCATGTGCGCGACGACCTTCCCGACTTTCGCTCTGGTGACAACGTGAGAGTCCATGTGCGTGTGGTCGAGGGTGGACGGGAGCGAATCCAGGTATTCGAAGGGGTGGTCATCGCCCGCAACGGCACCGGCCCCCGGGCATCGTTCACGGTCCGCAAACTGAGCTTTGGTGTGGGAGTCGAGCGTGTCTTCCCGACCAACGCCCCGATCATCGCCAAGATCGAGGTGACCCGCCGAGGTGACGTCCGTCGCTCCAAGCTCTACTACCTCCGTGATCGGGTGGGCAAGGCCGCCCGTATCAAGGAGCTGCGCGACTGACTTCCGAACCGCGCAGCCGTCATCTCCAGGGGGACCAGGAGGACCCGTCTGTCGCTATGCTCCCGGCCGAGGCCAGGAAGCCGAAGAAGAAGCGGGGTTTCTGGGCCGAGCTCCCCGGTCTCCTGCTCACCGCCCTCGTCATCGCGGTCCTCATCAAGACCTTCCTGGTCCAGCCCTTCTGGATCCCATCGGAGTCGATGCTCGACACCATCCACGTCAATGACCGGGTCATGGTCAACAAGCTGGCCTTCAGGCTCGGCGTGCCGGAACGTGGTGATGTGGTGGTGTTCCGCGACCCTTCCGAGCCCGAGATCGACGAGTCGATCCCCGAGGCCGTGATCCGCTCCGTCCTCGAGGCCGTGGGGATTCGGACCCGGGGCCGCGACGACCTGATCAAGAGGGTCATCGGCCTGCCCGGCGACACCATCACCATCGCCGACAACCAGGTCCATATCGACGGGGTTGCGCTGTCGGAGCCTTACCTGGCGGACAATGTCGTGATGCCCAACGCGGGCCCGTTCGACGTCGGGGAGGACGAGGTCTTCGTGATGGGCGACAACCGCCAATTCAGCTTTGACAGCCGGCGTTTCGGGAACATCTCTTTCGACGCTCTCGTGGGCAGGGCGTTTGTGATCATCTGGCCCGTGTCGAATTTCGAGGGCCTCTAGGAAAAGTCACACCGATTCTGTAGTCGTTAGTGACGGGACCGGGCATAACATCGCCCGGGCCGTCGCACCAATGGTGCCCGAGGCCGATAGTGAGCTGAGGAGAACATGGACGAAGACCTGGAGCGCTACGAGACCGAAGTCGAGCTCAAGCTGTACAAGGAGTATCACGACGTCCTCCCTATGTTCGAGTTCGTCGTTGAGACCGAGCGCCGTTTCTATCTCGCCAACAAGGTGGATGTCGAGGTCAAGAGTGCCGAGGGCTCCACTTACTTCGAGGTCACCATGAGTGACGCCTGGGTGTGGGACATGTTTCGCCCTGCCCGATTCCTCGAACAGGTCCAGGTCCTCACGTTCCGCGACGTCAACGTCGAGAAGCTGGAGAAGACGGAGCTGAACCTCTGACCGACAGCCGTGCCTCGCTGGGCGCGGCCGGCGAGCTGTTCGCCGCCTGGTGGCTCGGCCAGCGGGGATTCGAGATCGTGGGGCGCAACATCGGGCTGGACGGTGGCGAGATCGACATCCTCGCACTCGACGGCTCCGTGCGGGTGGCCGTCGAAGTCCGCGCCATCACCGGGGGCGGCGATCCCATCGACGCCATCGATCACTCCAAGAGACGTCATGTGAGACGGCTCGCTGCCCGGGTTGGTGCAGGCCGGACGGACTTCGTGGGCGTGGCTTTTGGAGACCGGGCCGTGGAGGTTCATCACCTCCCGGGATGAGTTGGAGACCGCACCCATGCGTTTCTAGTGTTCTCTCGCGATGTCCACCGGATCACCTGCCATCCGGGTCGGCGGTCTCCACAAGACGTACGGCCGAACCCACGCGCTCCAGGGTCTCGACTTCGACGTTCCCTCCGGCAAGCTCACCGGGTTTCTCGGGCCCAACGGCGCCGGCAAGACCACCACGTTCCGAGCCATCCTTGGTCTGACCAGGCCGGACGCCGGCGACGTCGAGATCCTGGGTCTCCCGGTCCCGTCGAGACTCCCCGAGATCGTCAAGAGAGTCGGGGTGATCGTGGAGGAACCAGGGCTCATCAGGGCCCTGACCGGGCGCACCAATCTCTCGATCGCTGCCGACACCCTCGGGTTCGGTCACGCCAGGATCGACGAACTGCTCGACTTCGTCGGCCTGACCGCCGACGCCGGCCGCAAGGCCGGTGACTACTCCAAGGGCATGCGACAACGCCTCGCCCTTGCGGCGGCGATGCTCGGCGACCCCGAGCTCCTCATCCTCGACGAGCCGCTCGACGGACTGGACCCGGCCGGTCAGCATGCCTTCCGCGCTCGTCTCCGCGACCTGACCACCGACGGCAAGACCGTCGTCGTGTCTAGTCACGATCTGGCCGACATCGAGGCCCTGGCCGACTACGTGATCGTCATCGACCGGGGACGGCTGGTCACACAGGGCCCGTTGGAGGCGCTGCTCGGCGGGGGCAACACCCGGGTCGGGGTGGACGGTGCCACCGCGGCAGGCGAGCTCCTCACCGGTGCCGGATTCGAGGTCCATGAAGACGACCTCGGGTTGATAGTCCTCTCCGGCGACGGCGCCTCGATCGTCAGGGTCCTGACCGATGCCGGGATATACCCAACCGAGGTGCGGCCGGAGCGGAGCACACTGGAGTCGGTCTTCCTCGGGCTCACCGGGACCACCGTGCGATGAGCCTGCTGCGTGCGGAGTACCGCAAGATCACCAGACGAAAGGTCTTCCCGGTGATGACCCTGCTGCTGCTGGTCTTCGTCGGTCTCGGGGCCTTCTTCCTCATCGTCTTCGGTGATGTCGCCCCCGAGGCCGCGGAAGGGCTGCCCGTGTTGGAGAAGCCGGGGGTCTACGCCGTCGGGGCCCAGCAGGCCGCCACCCAGACCTGGTTCCCCCTGATCCTCGCCGTGGTGCTCCTCGGCGGCGAGTTGAGCACCACGGTCTGGGCAACCTCGCTCACCCGTGATGCCCGACGGCTGAGCCAGATCCTGGCTCGGTTCGGCACTTACGCAATGGCCACTGCAGTGGCGTTCGTGCTCGCCTTTGCTCTCTGGGTGATCGTCGCCATCATCTTCTCCCCTGGCGAGGGTTTCATGGAGACAGGTGAGCTGGTTGGCGTGTTGTGGAAGGCGGCGGCGATCGCGGTGGCATGGACCGCACTGGGGACGGGAGCCGTTGCCATCCTGCGCTCGGTGGGGCCCGCCATCGGTGCCGGTCTGGCCATCTACTTCGCCGAGAGCTTTCTCGCCCTATGGGACCCATGGGAGAACGTCTCGCTGACCGCGGCGACGACCGGTCTCTTCCAGGTCGAATTCGGGGGAGGTTTTGGCGGATTCGTGCCGGGGCTGGGTCTCGAGCTGTGGCACCAGCTCTCCATTCTCGCCGGGTGGACGCTTCTCGGCCTGGGCCTCACCTGGTGGGGGCTTCAGAGACGGGATGCCTGAGCGCCGTAGCGTCGTCTCAACTCCTTGTGCCAGCAGCCATGGTGCCAATGTCGTCGCATGTCGACGGTGTCGTCGGGGATCACCACCAGATGGAATGTCCCCGGGGGGATGATGTGCTCACAGCCCGGGCAGAGATACTCCTTCACCGCCTGGTACGGCTGGATGGGGACCACCGTCAGCCCCCGAAGATCGCCCATGCAATGACCGCCAGCGTGACCAGCACTGCGCCGACCACCATGGCGATGTCGAATGCGCTGTTCTGGTGTTCTCGAAACGGGTTGAATCCCACACCGAGACGGTAACCCGACTGCAACGCTGTCTACTGTCACCTCGTGAGCTGGCTGATGTCGGAGACCGTGGATCGGGTCCGCTGGCTGACCATCGACCGACCCGAGCGGAAGAACGCCATCCCCGAGGGGGGTTGGTCGCTGCTCGCGGAGGGCTTCACCGACTTCGAAAAGAGCCCCGAGCGGGTGCTCGTGGTCACCGGTGCCGGAGGTGAGTTCTGCTCCGGCGCCGATCTCGGGCCCGGGCGGTTTGGCGCCACCTCGTCGGTAGCCGAGTCCCACCAGAGGATGAAGGTGGTCGAGCGCGCCGCCACCGCACTCCATCGCATCACCAAGCCAACGATCGCAGCGGTCGATGGCGTCGCAGTGGGTGCCGGGATGAACCTCGCCCTCGGATGTGACGTGGTCATTGCCAGCGAGCGGGCCAGGTTCTCAGAGATCTTCGTCCGCCGCGGGCTGACCGTCGACTTCGGGGGCACCTGGCTGCTGCCCAGAGCCGTCGGGCTGCAACGAGCCAAGGAGCTGGCCCTCTCGGGGAGGATCGTGGAGGCTGAGGAGGCCAAGGAGCTCGGCATCGCCATGGAGGTGGTGGCCGTGGATCAGATGCTAGATCGTGTACGGGAGATCGCCGAGTCGTTCCTCGCCGGTGCCCCGATCGGTCAGATGTTCGCCAAGCAAGGGATCAATGCCTCGTTCGAGTCGAGTTTCAGCGAGTCGATCAGCTGGGAGGGCCAGTCGCAATCGATCGCCCTTGGGACCGAGGACGTGGTCGAGGGGGTGAGCGCCTTCATCGAGAAACGCGATCCCGAATGGAAGGGACGCTGACCCTCATCCGAGACGTTCCATTCTGTTTATCGAACAGAAACAGACTCGAAACCTTCCGCCCTTACCTTGCGGCTCGTCATATGCGTCGGGCGACGTGCGCCCGGCGGATCGAAGCCAGGATTGGCGGCTGACGGAGGAGGCGAACGGTGAAGAGAAGACTGTTCATGGGAGGGGGGCTGGGCGCGCTGCTGGTCCTGGTGATGGCGAGTCCCGCCGGGGCCCAGGCGGAGTTGGCCCCGGCTTCTCAGATGGTCCTGGACAACCTCTGGGTCCTCATCGCCGGGATCCTCGTCTTCTTGATGCAAGCCGGCTTTGCCCTGGTCGAAGCGGGTCTCACCCGGGCAAAGAACGTGGCCAACATCATGATGAAGAACCTCATGGACATGTCAGCCGGTGTCCTGGCTTTCGCCATCGTCGGCTTTGGCATCGCCTTCGGCGGTGACGAGCTCCTGGGCGGCTGGTTTGGCTTCGACCTGTGGATCTCAGGTGTCGAGGACACCTCGGCCGATGGTCTTCTCCCCGCGACGTTCTTCTTTTTTCAGGCCGCCTTCGCCGCCACCGCGGCCACCATCGTCTCGGGGGCGATGGCGGAGCGAACCAGGTTCCGGAGTTATTTCGTCTACAGCTTGTTCATAACCGCCCTGATCTACCCGATCGTGCTTCGTTGGACCTGGGGAGGCGGGTGGCTGGCCCAACTCGAGGTCCCGTTCTCCGACTTCGCGGGGTCGACGATCGTCCACGCCACCGGCGGATGGGCGGCGATGATGGGGGCGATCGTCCTCGGTCCCCGTATCGGCCGCTACGGAAGGGACCGCAGGCCCCGGGCGATACCCGGGCACTCGATCCCCTTCGTGGTGCTGGGGGCGATGATCCTCTTCATCGGGTGGTTCGGGTTCAACTCCGGCTCGGAGCTCGCTGCCGACGAACTAGTGATGCCCATTGCCTTGAAGACACTTCTCGCCGCAGCCAGTGGCGCAGTCGTCGCCATGGCGGTGAACTGGGCCAGAGATGGAAAGCCCGACGTCTCGATAGCGGCCAATGGGATGCTGGCGGGTTTGGTCGCCGTCACCGCCCCGGTCGGAGCCATCGAGACCTGGGCCGCAGTCGTCATCGGCGGGATCGGAGGGCTGATCGTGGTGTACTCGGTGCGGTTCTTCGACCGGGTCAGGGTCGACGATCCAGTCGGCGCGGTCTCTGTCCACGCCGTGGCCGGCACCTGGGGGACGCTCTCGATTGCCCTCTTCGCCACCTACGACGACGCCTTCCTCGGCCGGGAGAACGCCGGGTTGTTCTACGGGGGAGGGGCGGATCAGTTGTGGACTCAGCTCATCTTCATCGTCGTCCACTTCGTCTTCGTCACGGTGACCGCCGGTGCCCTCTTCATGGCATTGCGGGCCACGATCGGGCTCAGGGTCAGCCCCGAGGAGGAGCTGGCCGGTCTCGACGTGGAGGAGCACGGGTCGCCCGGGTACGGCCACGACCCCTCGCTCTCGGCGGGGGCCGGTCTCGCCCTGGCCGGGGTGGCCGACACGCCAGGACGGGAACCATCCGACGGGGAAGGAGGAACCGAATGAAGCTGGTGATCGCATTCATCAAGCCGTTCAAGTTGGAGCAGGTCAGGGATGCCCTCAAGTCGGTGGGAGTGTCGGGGATGTCGGTGAGCGACATCTCCGGGTTCGGGCGCCAGTCGGGGCAGAGAGAGGTCTATCGGGGGGCCGAGTACGACGTCGACTTCGTGCCCAAGGTGAGATTGGAGGTCCTGGTCACCGATGAGTTGGCTGCCGCGACCGTGCAAGCCATCGAGGCCACAGCCCACACCGGTGAGATCGGCGATGGGAAGATCGCAGTGCTGGCTGTCGACGATGTGGTGCGGATCCGCACCGGAGAGCGGGGTGCCGACGCAGTCTGATCGGGAGCGACCCTTCCTCACCGCCTACCTCGACCTCCATGACTCCTTGCGGGCCCAACGGCTCGGCCGCGGAGGCGTCGAGGTGTGTCATGCGCTGACCTCGAGTCTGGACGTCGGCATCGAGGAGTTGGTCTCCCATTTCCCCGACGAGATGGCCATCGTGGCCACCGGTGGATACGGCCGGGGTGAGCTGAGTCCGCACTCCGACGTCGATCTGATGCTGCTCCATGCCGTCGACGACCCATCGAAGTGGGCATCCTCGCTGTTCAGGCCGCTGTGGGACGCCAACCTGCGGGTAGGGCACGCGGTGCGCACGGTGAAAGAGGCGGCGAGCGCCGCCAAGGAGAGGTTCGACACCCACACCACCCTGCTCACCGGCAGGCTGGTGGCCGGCAGTGAAGAGCTGTTCGGCAGTCTGATGAGTGAGATCGCCACGGTGACCAAGGCCCGGCCACTGCGCCGGCATCTGGTCGAAGCGGAGCGGGAGCGAAGACGGCAGTCCCCTTATCTGCAGATGGCGCCCGACG
Source organism: Acidimicrobiia bacterium (assembly GCA_035512955.1). GTDB lineage: Bacteria > Actinomycetota > Acidimicrobiia > Spongiisociales > ZC4RG35 > JANQRA01. The sequence goes on along the minus strand of DATKCZ010000002.1, from coordinate 94,753 downwards.
TGAAGACCGGAAGGGGCGGTCTGCGCACGCTCCACGGGTTCGAATGGGAGCGCCGAAGAGAAGAGCTGATCGGCAGGTTCTCCCCGGACTCACGTCTCGAGGAGAGCGAAGCCAGGGAGAGCCTGCTCCGCATCCGAAACGCCCTGCACACCGTGACAGGCCGTCCCCATGACGTGTTCTCCAGTGACTTGAGAGAGCTGGTGGCTCGCTGGCTGGGTCTCGGTGTTCACGAGACCGCGGCGATGCTGATTGGAGCCGTGCACGCGGTCGACCTTCTAGCCGGCCGACGCTGGCCCGAGGTGACCAGGCAACCGGTGGGGCCGTTCGGTCGGCGGCCTCGGACCCCGCTCTCAGGTAGCGATCGCACTCCTGCCCCGGCCTGGTCTCCGTCGTTCGAGGAGATCATCAAGCTCCTGCGGACCGGTGAGCAAGGGCGCGACACGTTCGAGCGTCTCTGGGATGCGGGGCTGCTCACCGAGCTGGTGCCCGGGTGGGGAACCGTCAGGGCGAGACCGCAGCTGGCGCCGTTTCACCAGCACCCAGTCGATGCCCATCTCTGGCGCACCGTCGAGGAGATGCGGGCCCTGATCGCTGACGACGGGCACTACGGAGGGGTGGCCCGAGAGATCGGCCAACCCGACTTGCTCCTGATAGCAGCCTTCTTGCATGACATCGGGAAGGGCCACGACGGTGATCACGCCGAGGTCGGGGCGGGGATGGCCCGGTCCTTCTGTGAACGTCTCGGGCTGTCCGGGCATGCTCGCGACCAGGTGGAGACCGCGGTTCGTCATCATCTCCTCCTCGCCAGGACCGCCACCCGGCGCGACCTCGACGACCCGGCGGTGATCGATGAGGTCGCCGCCACCGTCGGCCGGCTGGAGACCCTCCAGATGATCTATCTGCTGACCGTGGCCGATTCCAGGGCCACCGGCCCGTCGATGTGGAGTCAGTGGAAGGCGACCCTGCTCAGGACGCTGTTCACCCGTTGTGCCTCCCGTTTCGGGGCCGAACAGCCCATCGGTCCCGATCACGCCGCTTTCCGCGCGACGGTGCTCGACCTGGCGGGGACCGCCCGTCGATCCGCAGAGGACCACCTGGCCGGGATGCCGGCCGAATATCTGTGGAGCACGTCTCCGGAGGACGTGTTGTGGCACCTCGAGCTCATCGACGCGACGGTCGGGATGTCCAATCTGGGAGTGCGCGCCGGGGGGGCCGCGGGGACGGCGGTGGTCGTGGGTCGGGTGGTTCGCGGGTTCCGGCAAGTGGTAGCCGAGTCGTTTGCGGCCCACGGCATCGACGTGCTCGAGGCCCGGCTCTTCAGCCGGGCCGATGGCATGATCATCGACAGCTACCGGGTGCGGGACGACCGCACCGGAGACTTCGTGCCCCCCGAGCGGTGGGAGGGGGCCCGCAGCGACATCGAGGCCGCCCTTCAAGGCGAGCTCGACACCGGGGGCAGAGTCGCCGCCCGGGCCGCGGCATACCGATCCAAGTCTGCGATGCAGACACCGCCCCGGGTCGAGGGCTCGATCGACACCGCCACCGGTGATCTGGTGGTGACCATCAAGTGCTCTGATCGAATCGGCCGTCTGGCCGAGATCCTCGTCGCGCTGCATGAGTGCGACCTGGAGATCGCTCTCGCCAAACTGGACAGCAGGGGAGAGGAGCTGGTCGACAGCTTCCACGTTCGGGGCCAGGGCGTCCTCGACACCGCGGGGATCGATCGGCTGGCCGGGCGTATCGCCGAATCGATCATCCCTTGAACCGGCGGGCTACTCGCCGATGTCCTCGCTCCAAAGACCCGGGTGGGTCGTGACGAAACCGGTCATCATCTCGACACAGGTCTGGTCGTCGACCACCTCGACGGTCACACCATTGGCCCGGAGATGGTCCTCGGCTCCCAGGAAAGTCCGGTTCTCCCCGACCACCACCCTGGGTATCCCGTAGAGGAGGATCGCTCCGCTGCACATGGGGCACGGGGAGAGGGTGGTGTAGATGGTGGAGCGGCGGTACTCAGCGGCCGGGCGCCTCCCGGCATTCTCCAATGCGTCCATCTCGGCATGGAGGACCACCGAGTCACGCTGGACTCGCCGATTGCGGCCCCTTCCCACGATCTCCGCGTCGATCTCGATGGCCGAGCCGATGGGGATGCCGCCCTCGGCGAGACCCTGTCTCGCCTCGGCGATGGCCACCTCAAAACCATGTCCGGTCATGGCAAACGATCATAAGAGCCGGCACTCTCGGTAGGGGAGGGGCACGACCCCCTAGAACCGGCACGGGAGCCACCGTAGCGTCGATGTCATGTATGCCGCGACCACCTCGGTGGCCCTGGTCGGAGGTGATGTCAGACCCGTGGAGGTACAGGTCCATGTGGGGAGACAGCACGATCAGTTCAAGCTGAGCGGGCTGCCCGACCCCGCAGTGCGGGAGGCCAAAGACCGGGTTCGGGCGGCGGTGATGTCCTCGGGGATCGCCTTTCCCAATCGGACGGTCACCGTGAATCTGGCCCCAGCGCACCTTCCCAAGTCGGGCACCGACTTCGATCTTCCCATCGCACTGGGGGTTCTCGCCGCCAGCCGGGAGATACCACACCCGGGTGAGGCGGTGGTGGTCGGCGAGCTCGCCCTCGACGGCAGTGTCCGCAGCGGGGCCAGCACCATCGGTGCCGCGGTGCTGTCGGCCCGGTGGGGCATGCCTTGTCTGGTGGCAAACGGGTCCGCCAGCGAGATCGCCGCGGTCCCGGGTGCACGGGTGCACGGGGTGGCCTCGCTCGCCGAAGCAGTCGAGTTGCTCCGGACCGGTTTGGAGCACCATCCCACCGCAGAACCATCATATGTTAGCGACCGGCAAGGGGGAGATGACCTGGCCGAGGTCAGCGGACAACCCCTGGCGCGGAGGGCCATCGAGATCGCAGCGGCCGGCGGGCATCACCTCCTGCTCCATGGCCCGCCCGGTGGTGGCAAGACGATGCTGGCCAGACGGTTGCCCGGCATCCTTCCCCCGCTCACCGAGTGGGACGCAGTCGAGGTCGCCCTGGTCCACGCCGCCGCGGGTCACATGCGGGGACTGAGCCGCACCCGGCCATTTCGATCCCCCCATCACACCGCATCTCGTGCCGCGCTGGTGGGGGGTGGGTCCGGGGTGGCCGTTCCCGGAGAGGTGTCCCTGGCCCATCGCGGGGTCCTCTTCATCGATGAGATGGCCGAGTTCCCCCGGGCAAATCTCGACACACTCCGCCAGCCCCTCGAGGATGGCCAGGTCACGGTGGCACGACGTGGGGTCACCGCCACCTTCCCCTCATCGTTCCACCTGGTGGCGGCGACCAACCCCTGCCCGTGCGGGTATGTCGGGGACCGGCGCAAGCCTTGTGAGTGCCGCCCCGCCGCGGTGGCCCGTTATCGCCAAAGGGTGTCCGGGCCCCTCCTCGACCGGTTCGACCTGGTGGTGAAGGTGGACCGTCTCGAGGCGGCCGAAGCGAGCGGGCCCGAACCGGATCCGACCGCCGAGGTGCGTCGGCGGGTGGTGGCAGCCCACGAGAGACTGGTTGACGGCTCACCGGCATTGACCATCGGGGCCGGTGAGCTGCTCCAAGCCGCGTTGGGGAACAGTCTATTGACCGCCCGAGGCGTCGACCGGGTTCGACGGGTGGCCGGGACCATCTCGGCGCTGTCCGGTGACGATGCCGTCACCGAGGAGCATGTCGCAGAGGCGATCGCGCTGAGGGCCGACTGGTGAGGGGCCCCGCTCTGGTGCACCCCGGCTCCGCGGAGTATCCGGTCGGTCTCCACGACCTCGAGGAGCCGCCGGCCATCTGGTTGCTCGGGCAGCTGGCCGAGTTCTCGGGGGTGGCGGTGGTGGGGACCCGTCGTTGCACACGCTACGGGATCGACCTCGCAGAAGGGTTCGGCTCGGCGATCGCCCGCGCCGGCTGGACGACGGTGAGCGGGCTTGCCAGGGGCATCGACGCCGCGGCCCACCGTGGCTGCCTCCGGCTCTCCGGCCACGCCGTGGCAGTTCTCGGCTCAGGAGTCGACCGCTGCTATCCGAGGGAGAACAAAGCCATTTACCACCAGATCATCGACACCGGTGGGGCGATCGTCTCGGAGTATCCGCCGGGGACACCCCCGGATCGCTGGCGTTTCCCTGCTAGAAACCGCATCATCGCCGCCATGTCGGCGGCAGTTGTCGTTGTCGAAGCCGCGGCCACCGGCGGGGCCTTGATCACGGCGCGTCTCGGCGCCGAGTTGGGCCGACCCGTGTTCGTGGTGCCCGGGGACGTCGATCGGGAGATGTCAGAGGGCTGCAACCGATTGATCCGCGATGGAGCTCACCCGGTGCTTGGCAGCGCCGACCTGCTCGAGGAGTTGAGCCTGGTGATCGGCCCACCGGCCCGGGTCTCGGACAGCGACCACGGCATCCCCGCTCAGGGTGTGCAGGTGAGCGAACTGCCCGCCTTGTGGTCGCTGAGCATCACCGAGTCGCTTGTCAAGCTGGGCCGGCTGGAGCTGGAGGGAACGGTGCGACGGCTCGGCGAGTTCGTGGTCCCCAGCTGAAGATCCTCGATCACGGTCCAACACCAAATAGCATCGGAGGTCGTGGACGTTCCAAAGATGCCAACATGGGCCCAATCGGCAGTGGGAGACTATCTAACCCGATTGGCGGACCAGAGGGGGCTCTCCACGCACACCATCGACGCCTACCGACGCGACATCGCCCAGTTCTTCGACTATTGCGACCGTGGCGGTCTCGAGGCCATCGGCGATGTGGATCGTCGCTCGGCACGGCGTTACCTCGCCTTCCTCGCCACCCTTGGCTATGCCCGCACCACCACTTCGAGGAAGGCATCATCGGTGCGTGCCTTCTACTCCGACGCCGTGGTGCGAGGGCTGGTCGCGGTCAACCCCTTCCACGGTTTGTCCACCCCGAAGCTCGACAAGCCGCTGCCACACGCCCTCGCCTCGCGCACGATGGCGGCGGCCATCGAGTCGATAGACACCTCACATCCGGTAGGTCTTCGGGACCGCGCCATAGTCGAGACCCTCTACGCCACGGGTCTGCGAGTCTCCGAGTTGGCGTCGCTCCGCGTCGGCGACGTCTCCGGGGACACGGTGACCGTGAGAGGAAAGGGTGCCAAGGTCAGGACCGTCCCGGTGGGCCGACCCGCCCAGCGCGCCCTCGGCCTCTACCTCGTCGAGGCTCGTTCCGAGCTGGCCAAGGAGACAGCCGGGGACTCCCTTTGGGTGGGGGTGAGAGGTGATCCGATGAGCACGAGAAGCCTGCGGAGATCGGTCTCGAGACACGTCGCCACCTTCCCCCACGCGGTGCGGCACAGCTTCGCCACCCATCTTCTGGAAGGCGGCGCCGACCTGCGCACCGTTCAGGAGCTCTTGGGACATGCCGATCTCGCCACTACACAGATCTACACTGCCGTGACCCGTAAGCACCTGAGAGGAATGTATGACCAAAGCCACCCAAGGGCCTGAGTCGTCGCAGGTCGACGGGCTTTGGGAGCGTTTCAAGGCCACCGCCGATGAGACGGCACGAGAGCGGCTCATCCTCCATTACTCACCTCTCGTCAAATACGTCGCCGGCCGCGTCGGCACTGGTTTGCCCCGGTCAGTAGACCAGAACGATCTGGCCAGCTACGGGCTGTTCGGCCTGATCGACGCCATCGACAAGTTCGATCTGGAACGTGGCTTCAAGTTCGAGACCTATGCCATCAACCGGATCAAGGGAGCCATCCTCGACGAGCTGCGTGCTCTCGACTGGGTCCCCCGCTCGGTGCGGTCACGTGCCCGACGGATCGAGACCTCCATCGCCGAGCTGGAGCACAAGCTGCAGCGCCCGCCCACCGAAGACGAGGTGGCGGCCGACCTCGAGATGGACCTCGACGAGTTCCGCGACGCCCTTGCTCAGATCGGGCGGTCCGGGATCGCCGCGCTCGACGAGTTCGTGTCCAACGACTCGTCCACCTCGATGGGGGAGATGATCGCCGACCCGCGTGGGATCTCCCCCGAATCGGAGTTCCAGGCGGAGGAGACGAGACGCGCTTTGTTCGATGCGATCAATCGACTCCCCAACCGGGAGCGTCTGGTGGTCACCCTCTACTACTACGAGGGGATGACCCTCGCGGAGATCGGAGACGTTCTCGGGGTCACCGAGTCACGAGTCTGTCAGATCCACGCCAAGACGATGATGTCTCTGCGCAATCGGCTCGGCGACCCGGCCTGGGGCTGATTTCTCCCGTTCTGTGAGGATCTACCACGCGTCACGCGCTGCAAACCCTCACAGAACGGTTGATGACCCGCTCCCCTCCACCGGGACGCGGAGCATCAGCAGCGCCGCCTCGAGCTCGACGATCGCATCGGGGGCGGTTTCCAGGGCATGGCGCTCTCTCAGCTCGGTCCACGCCGGCCGCCCCAATGAGCGAGCCAGCGCCCAGTAGGCGTGGCCCCGAACCAGCGACGAGCGATGGGTGAGGTGCTCGACGATGGGGTCGACCGCCGAGGGCTCCCGTGAGTTGCCCGCGGCCACCAAGATGTTGCGCCGGAGGAACCTCGGGTCTCGGTGGGGGACGTAGAACCACTCGAATCGCTTCATCAGCTCGGTGTCGGTCGAGCCGAGCAGCTCGGCGAACGATCGCTCGCTCGGTTGCAGCGTCACGCTCGCCACTGCCGGGGAGCCGGGAGGACATGAGGTCAGGCAATCGTCGCACCCATAGATGCGACGCTCGATGAGGGGCCGTATCCAGCGGGGTATAGGCCCGGGAGTCTGCAGCCAGGTCGATATGCACCGTCTCGCGTCCAGGCCACCGGGGGTGATCGCCGCGGTAGGACATGCGGTGACGCAGGCAACACAGGTGCCACAGGTGCGACGCATCGGCTCGGACTCCTCGAGAACCAGGTCGGTGGCCACCGAGCCGAACAGGAGCCAGGGCCCGTGACCGGGCGACAGCACCATCGTGCTGCGCCCGATCCACCCGATACCGGCACGCGCCGCGGCCGCGCGGTCGGCCAGTCGGTTGTCGTCGACGAGGACACCGGCGGCGCCACCTGCCCGTTCGAGCTCCGCGGCCACAGCCGCGGCTGCCCAACGCACCTGTTGATAGTGGTTGGCGGTGGCGAACCGGCCGACCACCGCCCCGGTCCTCTCCGGTGGCGTGGCCTGAGTCACGTAGTTGCACCCCACCACCACCAGGCTCCGTGCCCACGGAAATGTCCGTCGCACGTCACTCGCGGTCGCGGGGTCGTCGTAGGTGAAGTGGAGCGGGCCTGCCATCCCCGCCCGTTTCCGTTCTCTGATGGTGAGGAGCGCCTCGTCGAAAGGGGCGGCGCTGGTGATCCCGACCACGTCGGCGCCGGCTCTTAGCGCCACTGTCTTGATGGACTCGGCGTCAATCGTCGCCACGGACCGAGTCTGGCACGGCGCCGGGGCAGCCGATTACCGAATCAGCGAGCCCACGCCGTACAATCGAGGCCATCACACACGCCCGTTCAACCCCTCACTGGTCGAGCCCAGCTCGGAGGAGGGCCGCTTCCAGAGGAAGCGGGGGTCGGACCCACCGGGCGGAGGAACAACCAGAAAGGAACACTTGTGGCTGAAGTCACGATGAAGCAGCTCTTGGAGGCCGGCGTCCACTTTGGCCATCAGACCCGGCGCTGGGACCCCAAGATGCGCCCATACATATACGGGGAGCGAAACGGAATCCACATCGTCGATCTACGTCAGACGGTCACCCAGGTGTCCGACGCCATCGCGATGGTCAAAGAGATCGCCATCAACGGCGGCTCTGTCTTGTTCGTCGGCACCAAGAAGCAGGCCCAGACCGCGGTCGCCGAGGCCGCCCTCCGCTCCGGTCAGCCATATGTCAACTACCGCTGGCTCGGCGGCATGCTCACCAACTTCCAGACCATCCAAAAGCGGGTCTTCTACATGAGAGAGCTTCGTCGTCTCGAGGAGACCGGCGAGATGAACGAGCGGCCCAAGAAGGAGAGGCTCAAGCTGCGGCGCGAGCTGGAGAAGCTGGAGCAGAACCTCGGGGGGGTCGCCGAGATGACCCGGCTGCCCGACGCGGTGTTCATCGTCGACGTCAACACCGAGGCGACCGCGGTCAAGGAGGCCGACAGGCTCGGCATCCCGATCATCGCCCTCGTCGACACCAACTCGGACCCCGACCCGATCGATCACGTGATCCCGGGCAACGACGACGCGATCCGCGCCGCCGACTTGATCGCCAGCGCACTGGCCGACGCCATCGTCGAGGGCAAGGAGGTCGCCTCGAAGAAGAAGCCGGCGAACACCGAAGCCGGGGCCGAGTCCTAGCCGGGGCGGCTAACCATATGGGAGAGATCACCGTCAGGGACATCCAACAACTGCGTCAGGACGCCGGTGTGGGGATGATGGACGCCAAGAGGGCGTTGACCGACGCCGATGGCGACTTCGACAAGGCCTTCGAGCTGCTGCGAGAGCGGGGCCAGGCCAAGATGGCGAAGCGGGCCGAACGTGAGGCCAGCGAGGGGGCCATCGGCAGCTACATCCACGTCCAGAACGATCGGCCGGTGATCGGTGTCCTGGTCGAGCTGGCCTGTGAGACCGACTTCGTGGCCAAGAGCGAGGAGTTCCGCAGGGCGGCCGACGACATCGCCCTCCACGTCAGCTGGTGGAGCCCGGAGTGGGTCAACCGTGACGAGGTCGACGAGGCGGCGCTGGCCAAGGAGAAGGACCTGATCGCCCGGCAGGCCGCCGCCGAGGGCAAGCCCGACGACGTCGTCGACAAGATCGTCGAGGGCAAGATCGAGGCCTGGTATGCAGAGAACGTCCTCTACGACCAGAAATTCGTCAACCCGGAGCGCTTCGACGGGACCGTCGGCGATATGGTCGGCGCCCTCGCCTCCAAGATGGGTGAGAACATCTCGGTGCGGCGGGTGGCGCGACTCGCCGTGGGCGCCTAGGAGACGGACGTGACCAACACAGACGACGGGGCGCTGACACCCCGCGAATCCAACAAGCGGAACCGACGGGTCCTCCTCAAGCTCTCGGGGGAGGCCTTCGCGGACCCCAAGGTCGGCTACGGCATCGACCCGATCACCGTCCACCGGGTGGCAGAGGAGATCGGCGAGGCCCAGAGGAACGGTGTCGAGGTGGCCGTGGTCGTCGGAGGGGGGAACATCTTCAGAGGTGTCTCCCAGGCAGCCAAGGGCATGGACCCCGCCAATGCCGACTACATGGGGATGCTGGCCACGGTGATCAACGCCCTGGCGCTACGCGACGCCTTGGAGAACGTCGGCGTCACCACAAGGGTGCAGAGCGCGATCACCATGCAGGAGCTGGCCGAGCCCTACATCAGGCTGCGGGCTATCCGACACCTGGAGAAGGGCCGGGTGGTCATCTTCGCCGCCGGCACCGGCAACCCGTTCTTCACCACCGACACCACCGCAGCGCTGCGAGCGATCGAGGTCGGCGCAGATGCCTTGCTCAAGGCCTCCCGGGTCGACGGCATCTATGACTCCGACCCGGCGATCAACCACAACGCCAACAAGATCAGCGAGCTCTCTTATATGGACTTCATCTCCCAGGAGCTCCAGGTCATGGACACCACCGCAGTTACGATGTGCAAAGAGCACGAGGTGCCCATCCATGTTTTCGACATGACCGTCCCCGGGAACATTGTCAAGGCGGTTCAGGGCGACCGAATCGGCACCGTCGTCCACTGAGGAGCCCGAATGATCAGTGATCTGTTGACCGAGGCCGAGGACAAGATGGAGGGGGCGGTGGACCACGTGGCCTCGGAGTTCGCCACGGTCCGCACCGGCAGGGCCAACCCCCAGCTCCTCCAGCGCATCACCGTCGAGTACTACGGCTCGCCCACCCCGCTTCAGCAGCTCGCCTCGATCGCCGTTCCCGAGCCACGCCTACTCGTCGTCCAGCCGTTCGACAAGAGCACCGTGTCGGACATCGAGCGTGCCCTGCAGCAATCCGATCTCGGTCTCAATCCGAGCAGCGACGGCACGGTGGTGCGGATTGCGTTCCCCCCGCTCACCGAGGAGCGGCGCAAGGAGCTGATCCGGGTGGTTAGACACATGGCCGAGGAGGGCAGAGTCGCGGTGCGCAATGTCCGCCGGGCCGCCAAAGCCGACATGGAGGCGTTGCACGGGGAAATCTCCGATGACGACATCCGACGCGGTGAGGACGAGTTGCAGAGGCTGACCGATCGTTTCGTGGAACGAATCGACCAACTGCTCGGCAACAAAGAGGAAGAGCTCCTCGAGGTTTGAATGACCGATAGAGAACCGCCCAACGGCGAAGAGAAGCGATCGACCACAGAGGAGAACGCGGAGGAGCTCCCGTTCTCCACCGACGACGAGGGAAAGGTCGACGTCGACGACGGCAGCCCCAACTGGGATGCCATGGTCAACAGCCCTGAGGCGGAGGAGTTCACTTCGGCGGAGTACCTGAAGGGGACCACCCAGGAGTATCAGGGTCTCGCCGAAGAGGTGGAGCGGGCCTCGACCGAGGAGTGGGAGCTGCAGGCGGTCGCGGCGAATCTGGCCGGCGTGGAGTCGGGTCTGGTGGGCTTTGGGGACGTCTCGGGCACTGCGTCGGATTCCGAAGAGTCCTACGAGGCCGCGGAGCAGGCGGCCAGCTCCGACCTGGCGATGCGGATCGGGTCGGCCCTGGTGGTGTTCGGGCTGTTCCTGGGCAGTCTCGTCCTAGGGGGCTGGTGGTTCTCCGCCTTCGTCATTCTGCTCATGATCGTCTCCGTGGGGGAGTTCTACGCCACCCTCCGCACCCGGGGATACCGCCCCCTGGCGCTGTTCGGATTGGTGGGCCTGGTCCTCATCGGGGTGGGGGCGCACAACGCCGGGCCGATGGCGATCGCCGGCTGGGCGGCGGCCATGTCGGCGGCGACCATCCTGTTCTTCTCCCTCGCCACCCGTCGTCACGCATTGGCCAACAGCGCGGTCACCGTCCTCGGGATGACCTGGGTCGGGATGCTCGCCTTCGCCATCCTCATCGCGGCCGGCCCCAACCCTGTGGCCCACATCTTCTTCCTCGTGATCGTCATCGCCGGAAACGACGTGGGCGCCTACTTCGTCGGTCGTGGTTTCGGGCGTCGTGCCCTGGCGCGGGTCTCCCCCAAGAAGACCGTCGAGGGGTTCATCGGAGGTCTGCTCCTCGGAGGGGTGGTGGCCTCCGTGCTCGCGGTGTTCCCCCCGTGGGAGCCGATCGGCATCGGAAAGGCCCTGGTCACCGCGGCATTCGTTGGTGTGCTCGCCCCCATCGGCGACCTGGCCGAGTCGATGGTCAAGCGGGCGCTGGATGTCAAGGACATGGGCTCGGTGCTTCCCGGCCACGGTGGGATGCTCGACAGGATCGACGGGTTCTTGTTCGCCGTGCCCGCCATCTACGTCCTCTTCAGAGGTTTCGGGCTGTTGTGACCCGCCCCTTGGTCGTCCTCGGGGCGACCGGCTCGATTGGCACCCAATGCCTCGAGGTGGCCGACAATCTCGACATCGAAGTGGCGGTGCTCGCCGCCCGGGGACCATCCGACGAGTTGGCGGCCCTCGCCCGCCGTTATCCCGACGCCAGGGTAATCGTCGCCGGTGGCTCGTCCGATGAGCGCGATCGGTTGACCGCCGACTTGGGACGTGCGGTCGAGCATGGTGCCGGTCCGATCCAACAGGCGGCCGCGGAGCCAGGTCGTGTCGTGGTCAACGGCATCGTCGGCGCCGCCGGGTTGCGGGCGACCGTTGCAGCCCTCGAGGCGGGGAACCGGGTCGCCCTGGCGAACAAGGAGAGTCTCGTCGCCGGTGGGCCGGTGGTGACCAAGGCGCTGCAGACCGGAGGTGGCGAGCTGCTCCCGGTCGACAGCGAGCACTCGGCGTTGTTCCAGTGTCTCGCGGGTGAGCCCGCGGAATCGGTCGCCCGTCTCATCCTGACCGCTTCGGGAGGGCCCTTCCGGGGGCGGTCCCGGGACTCGCTCGCCGAAGTGACCCCCTCCGAGGCATTACAACACCCCACCTGGGACATGGGCCCCCGGATCACCATCGACTCGGCCACGATGTTCAACAAAGGCCTGGAGATCATCGAGGCCCATTACCTCTTTGGCGTGGCCTATCACCGCATCGAGGTGGTCGTCCACCCTCAGTCGGTGCTCCACTCCGCTGTCGAGTTCGTCGACGGCTCCTGGAAAGGGCATCTCGGCTACCCGGACATGAGGGTCCCGATCCAATATGCGCTGACCGCGCCCGCCCGGCTCCCGATGCCGGGTGACAGATTCACCCTCACCGGCCAGAGCCTCACCTTCGAAGCGGTCGACCGAGAGGTCTTCCCGGCGATCGACATCGCCTACCGGGCAGGGCAAGCCGGTGGTTCGGCTCCTGCGGTGATGAACGCCGCCGACGAGATCGCCGTGGAGGCGTTCCTCCAGGGCAGGCTGGGGTTCCTCGGCATATCCGATGTGGTGGCGAGGGCCATCGAAGAGGTCGAGTGGCGCGAGCTGACCACGGTGGACGAGGTGGTCGCGGTGGACTCCGAGGCGCGCTCGGTCGCCGCCTCGTTGATCGCGGGCGTCTGCTGATAGAGAGCCCACCGGGGGTAACCTTTCGACATGCTCGGGGGTATCGCCGCAGCCATCGCCATCCTGGTTTTCGTCACCGCTCACGAGGCGGGGCACTTCCTCGCGGCCAAGGCGACCGGGATGAAGGCCACCGAGTTCTTCTTCGGTTTCGGACCCAAACTGTGGTCGACCCGGAAGGGTGAGACCGAGTACGGCTTCAAGGCGCTCCCCCTCGGTGGCTATGTGCGCATCATCGGGATGAACCCGCTCGAGGAGGTGGCCCCCGAGGACATCGGACGCACCTATCGGGAGAAGAAGTTCTGGGAGAAGTCAGTGGTGGTCCTCGCCGGTGTCGGGATGAACTTCCTCATCGCCTTCGTCATGTTCTGGTGGCTGTTCGTCGCCAATGGTCTGAACGAGCCGGTCCCGGTGATCAACACCGTGGTCGACGACTCACCGGCGGCGGCCGCCGGCCTCATGGAGGGCGATCAGATAATCGCCATCGGTGACCGGCCGGTGTCCACATGGGACGAGGCGACGGCAGTGCTCCGCGAGGGGCCCGGGCCAACCACGCTGACGGTGATCAGAGGCGGCGCTCCCACCCATCTCGACGTCGAGCTCATCGAGAGCCCGTCCATCCCCGGCTCCGGCTACCTCGGGATCTCCCCACAGATCGAGAACGTGCCGGTGGGCCCCTTCGAGAGTGTGGGGCTCGGCGGGCAGGCGGTCTGGGGCGGGATCGAGGACACCTTCTACTCGCTGTACCAGATGTTCCGACCTTCCAGCCTGGCCCAGTACTTCGGTGTCCTCGGTGGTGACACCGACGTGCCCGACGAGATACGGCCTGTGAGCCCGATCGGCATCGTCTCCATCGGGACACAGGCGGAGAGTGCCGCCGGGTTCTTCGGCATCCTGGCCTACATCAACGTCATCCTGGCCACTATCAACCTACTTCCCCTTTTCCCCCTCGACGGAGGCCACTTCGCCGTCGCCCTCTATGAGAAGATCAGCGGACGTCAGGCCAACATCCGAAAGCTGATGCCCGTGGCGGCCGCGGTGATCGGGACATTGTTCTTTCTCGGGTTCGTGGCCATCATCCTCGACATCGTCGATCCGATCAGCTTTGGCTAGACCGACGTCTCTACGGTTGACACCGTGAGCTTCGAGAGACGGAAAACCCGCCAGCTCCATGTCGGTGACGTCGCCGTCGGTGGGGACGCACCGATCAGCGTCCAGTCGATGACCACCACCAAGACCGCCGACGTCGATGGAACCCTGGCCCAGGTCTACGCCCTCGCCGGCGCCGGGGCCGACATCGTCCGCATCACCTGCAACGAGGTGGAGGCGGCTCAGGGCCTCGCCGAGATCGTCCCCCGCAGTCCCGTTCCCATCATCGCCGACATCCACTACCAATACCGGCTGGCCCTGGCCGCCATGGAGGCAGGTGTCCAGGGGCTTCGTCTCAACCCGGGCAACATCCGCAAGGAAGACCAGATCAAGACCGTCGCCCGCGAGGCCAAGGACCGGGGCCTGCCCATCCGGATCGGGGTGAACGCAGGTTCTCTCGACAAGAACCTCATGGAGAAGTACGGGTCGGCTGTGCCCGAGGCCTTGGTCGAGTCGGCGAGGATCGAGATCCGCTATCTCGAGGACGTCGACTTCACCGACATCAAGATCTCGGTCAAGCACTCCAATGTTCGCCAGATGGTCGACTCCTACCGGCTGCTCGCCGACACGGTGGACTATCCGCTCCATCTCGGGGTGACCGAGGCCGGTCCGCCGCCTTCGGGTCTGATCAAGTCGGTGGCGGGTATCGCGACCCTCCTCAATGAAGGGATCGGAGACACCATCCGTTTCTCCCTGACCGCCGACCCGGTGGAAGAGGCCAAGGCGGGACGTCAGCTCCTGGAGTTTCTCGGGCTGCGCGAGCGCAAAGGCCTCGATCTCATCGCCTGTCCCTCCTGTGGCCGGGCCGAGGTCGACGTCATCGAGGTGGCCACCCGGGCCCAGCGGGCCCTCGAGGAGGCCAACTTGCCCATTCAGGTGGCGGTGATGGGCTGTGTGGTCAACGGACCTGGTGAGGCCCGGGAAGCCGACATAGGGATCGCGGCGGGCCGGGGGAGAGGGCACCTGTTCATCAAGGGCCAGGTGGTGCGGGTGGTCCCCGAGGCCGAGATGGTCGACGCACTGCTCGACGAGGCCAGAAAGCTGGTCGAGGAGGGGCTGGAGTCGCGTCTGGCCCACGCCGAGGCCAACGCCGAAGAGATCGCCGCCGCGGAGCGACGCCAGTTGATCGAGATCCGGGGAGACGCCAACCGCTCGGAGGAGCGCCGGGCAAAGGTGGCAGAGGTGGCGGGAGGCAATTAGTCGCCGCTGACCTCGAGGGAGGCGGCCGGGCTCACCTCCGCGTCGGCTCCGTCCGGATACCCGAAGCACACGATGGCGTAGTCTCCCTCGTCGAGACTCCTGGTCTCCTCGACCCCGTCGAGGCCCTGGCCATCGTCGAGGCTCAACTCCATCTCGGTCGTGACCCAATCGGGTGGCCGATCCCAGGCGCCGCTCAACGAGCCCAGGTGCTCGACGAGGTCGTCGTAGGTCTTGTCCCCGCTGAGTCGGACCAGGGCGACTCCGGCTTCGCCCAACCCGTTCAGGCTCAGGCTCAGACGGGCGGTGCCTTCCTTCATCGACGAGGGACCCCCATAGATGCACTCCGGCATGCTGACGGGCATCAGGATCGGTTCGACCTGTCCACAAGCGGCGACTGTCAGCCCGAGGACGAGCGATGCCGTGCATTTGAGCAGCCGTCGCACCCCTTCAAGCTAGCCCCGCTCTTGGCGGGCGCTGACACTCAAGATCAGGGATTGGTTGGTGCTGGCCCTGGCCCAACACTCCATCTCCCGACGTGGCGGTGACTACCGTCCCCGTCCCAATGCGCTGGTCACAGGTCTTCATCCCCACTCTCCGCAATGCTCCCGCCGATGCCGAGGCGGTGAGTCACAAGCTGCTGGTCCGGGGCGGGTTCATTCGCCAGCTGGCTGCAGGCTCGTACACCGTCCTTCCGCTGGGGCAGAGGGTCCGGCTCAAGATCGCCGCGATCATCCGTGAGGAGATCGACGCCATCGGCGGCCAGGAGATGGTGCTCCCCACGCTGCACCCCGCCGAGATCTGGAGGAAGTCGGACCGGTACGAGCTGATGGGTGACAGCCTGTTCAAGCTCCAGGACCGCAAAGGGGCCGATCTCGTCCTCGGCATGACCGAAGAGGAGATCTTCGCCATGCTGGCGACCGAGCTCTTCTCCTACCGCGACCTCCCCCAGATCTGGTACCAGATGCACACCAAGTTCCGCGACGAGCCCCGTCCCAAGTCGGGTCTGCTCCGGGTGAGGGAGTTCACCATGAAGGACTCCTACACCCTCGACATCGACGCACCAGGGCTCGACACCGGGTTCGACAAGCACTATCACGCCTACAAGCGGATATTCGCCCGGATGGGCCTCGACGCCGTCGATGTCGAGGCTTCATCGGGGGCCATGGGGGGGACGGTCTCGAAGGAGTTCATGGTGCGCAGCGACGCCGGTGAGGACTGGATCGTCACCTGTGGCACCTGTGACTACCGGGCGAATGTGGAGAAGGCGACCTCGCGTCTGGAGCCTGTCGACGATGGCGAGCCCAACGAGCTGGAGCGATTCCCCACACCGGGGCTGCGCACAATCCAGGCGCTGGCCGAGGCACATCCCGACGTTGCCGGCCCTACCAGCCAGATCAAGACACTGGTGTACTCGGTCGACGACGAGATGGTGCTGGCCCTGTTGCGAGGCGATCACGGTCTCCAGGAACAGAAGCTGATCGACGCCACCGCAGCAGCCGAGGTGCGCCCGGCCCAGGCCGAGGAGATACGCGAGTTGCTCGGTGCCGATGCCGGGAGCCTCGGTGCCGTCGGGATGGAGAACATGAGGGTCATCGCCGATCCGGCGCTGCAGGGCCGGGTCAACATGACCACGGGCGCCAATGAGGACGACTGGCACTACTCGGGTGTCGACGTCGCCCGTGACCTCACGGTGACCTTGTGGGCCGACCTGCGTGCGGTGACCTCCGGCGAGGTGTGTGTCCGGGACGGTGGCCCCCTCGAGCTGTGGAAAGGCATCGAGGTCGGCCACATCTTCAAGCTGGGCACCAAGTTCTCCGAGGCATTCGGGGCCTATGTCCAGGATGAGCAAGGGAACAGCCATCCCATCATCATGGGGTCCTACGGCATAGGGCTGGAACGGGGGATGGCCGCGGTGGTCGAGGCCAGCCATGACGACAACGGGATCGTCTGGCCAGTCTCGGTGGCCCCGTACGCGGTGGTGATCACCGTGATCAGACCCGATGACAGGCCGACGATGGCGGTCGCCAACCGGCTATACGACGATTTCGACTCAGCAGGGGTCGAGGTGCTCCTCGACGACCGGGTGGAGAGACCCGGGGTCAAATTCGCCGATTCGGAGCTCATCGGCATCCCTTATCGGGTCACGGTGGGCCCCAAGAGCATGGAGACGGGCGTGGCGGAGATGACCGAGCGCTTGGGGATGGTGAAGAGCGAGCTGGCAATCGAGGACGTCGTCTCCACTCTGACGGAGCGGATCGGAGAGTCCAGGTTCGGCATTTAGTCCAGGCAACGGCTTGGACTTATAATCCCTACACAACAACAGGACGCTTTTCGGTCAGGTGGGCGCCTTGGGCGCCCACCTGTTTGCTGTGGAGAGATTCAAGAATTGACCCAGGTCACTGACATTTGGGGCCAGGTAGAGCAATACCTGGCTGCGGAGCGACTCGAGCTCGATGACCTCGAGTTGTCCGGCCGCGGGCGGGGTCGGGTACTGCGCATCATCGTCGATGGCGAAGGTCTCGGGGTGGACCGGCTCGCCGACCTGGCGCGAGGTCTCTCCCGTCTACTCGACGATGAGCCCGGGCTCCAGGACCGGTACCAGCTCGAGGTCAGCTCGCCGGGGCTGGAGCGAAAGCTGCGCCGCCCCTCGCACTATCAGAAATCGATGGGGCGCGAAGTGGTGGTGAAAACCGCCATCACCGATCACAAGACCACCTGCCGAGGAACTCTCGCCGACGCGGACGACTCGGGTTTCACCGTCGATGCCGAACAGGGCCCGATCAGAGTTTCCTACGAAGACGTGGTCAGCGCCAAGACCGTGTTCCGGTGGGAAAAGGCGCCGAAGCCAGGTCAGTCAAGGGGAGAGAGATGAAGCTCGACACGATGATGGAGGCCATAGAGGTCCTCGCACGAGAACGAGGTGTTGCCGTCGATGCGATCCTCGACGCCTTCGCCAACGCCCTGGTGGCGGCATACAAGCGCAGTCCCGGAGCCGCCGAGGAGGCCCGTGTCACCATCGATCCCGAGTCTGGGGAAGTGACCGTATACGCCCAAGAGCTGGACGAAGACGGGAATGTCGTGGACGAGTGGGAGGACACCCCTGACGGGGAGGATTTCGGCCGCATAGCCGCACAGTCTTTCAAGCAGGTCATGCAGTTCAAGCTGCGTGAGGCCAAGCGGGAGAAGGTCTATGAGATGTACGAGGGCCGCGAGGGCGATCTGGTGACGGGCATCGTCCAACAGGTCGACTACCGCTCGGTCATCCTCGACCTGGGCGATGCCGAGGCGATCTTGCCTGGCAGCGAGCGGATCCCGTTCGAGCGACTCGATCGGGGCAACCGGGTCAAGGCGCTGATCCTCGAGGTGCGCAACGATACAAAGGGTGCCCAGATCGTCGTTTCCCGAAGTCATCCCGACCTGGTCCGCCGTCTCCTCGAGCTCGAGGTCCCCGAGCTCACCGACGGGACGGTTGAGATAGTCAACATCGCCCGTGAGCCGGGGCACCGCACCAAGATCGCAGTCATCTCCCACGACCCGAACGTTGATCCGAAGGGCGCTTGTGTTGGTGCTCGAGGATCCCGTGTCCGCCAGGTGGTCAACGAGCTTCGCGGTGAGAAGGTCGATGTGGTGCAATGGCGTGACGACGTGGCCCAGTTCATCGCCGAGGCATTGGGCCCGGCCAAGGTCAAGGAAGTGAAGATCGATGAGGAGGAGAAGACCGCCGACGTCATCGTCTCCGAGCACCAGCTGTCCTTGGCGATAGGCAAAGAGGGGCAGAACGCCCGCCTCGCCGCCCGTCTCTCCGGATACAAGGTCGACATCCGCTCCGACATCGAGGGTGTCGAGACCGAAGCCCCCGAAGCGGCGGTGCAGTCGGCCGAGAAGAAAGCCCCGGTTGAGCCGGCCGTTGCAGGGGTGGCCGAGGAGGCCGCCGACGAGGCGACGAAGCCAGAAGAGACGGCGGAGACCATCGCGTACCAGGATGCAGCCACGGACATGACGACCGAAGAGCCTTCCGGCGATGACGAAGACGAGGTCGCGGACACCGATACCGACACCGAGAGTGAGTGATCGTTGAATGAGGGTTTATGAACTCGCCCGTGAGTTGGGCATCGACTCGAAGGAGGTCCTGGCTCAAGCCCAGGAGCTCGGACTCGACCTGAAGACCGCTTCGTCGGGGATCGGCCACGAGGGCGCCGATCTCCTCCGGCTCGCCTTCAGCTCCGAGGCCGAGGTTCCCGACGCCATCGCCGGCGAGACGCTCGCCGCCCCCGAGGAGGCGACGGCCATGATGCCGGGCGCGGCGGAGGAGCCCGTCGTCGGGCAGCCGGCAACAGAGCTGTCCATCGTCGAGGGGTTGTTGGTACCGGCCACCGAAGCCGCTGAGCCGGCCGAGGTGAGCATCGCGATGATACGGGAGGGCGCCAGCGTCGCCGAGTTCGCCGAGGCGATCGGCCAACCTGTCGGGGAGATCGTCGAGACCCTGCTCAACAAGGGAATCCCTGCAGGCGCCGGCCAACAGATGCCGACCGATCTCGTCGATGAGATCGCCGAGGGTTTCGGTTACATCGTCGATATCGAGGAGACCGTTCCCGCCCCCGCGGTGGCCGTTCAGCCCGAGTTCGAGGACGACGAGGCGGATTTGGCGCCGAGACCACCGGTGGTGACCGTCATGGGCCACGTCGACCACGGCAAGACCACGCTGCTCGACACCATTCGAAAGGCCCATGTGGTCGAGGATGAGGAAGGCGGGATCACCCAGCACATCGGTGCTTATCAGGTCGACGTGAATGACCGGCTGATCACCTTCATCGACACCCCGGGCCACGAGGCGTTCACCGCTCTGCGCGCCCGTGGGGCGAACATCACCGACATCGTGGTCCTGGTGGTGGCGGCCGACGACGGGGTGATGCCCCAGACCGTCGAAGCCGTCTCCCACGCCAATGCGGCCGGGGTCAAGATGATCGTGGCCATCAACAAGATGGATATTCCCGGCGCCGACCCTCTCCGGGTTCGCACCGAGATGACCAATCACGGGGTGGTGACCGAAGAGCTCGGCGGCGACGTGCCGTCGGTGGAGGTCTCCGCCCTCAATGGTGAAGGGGTCAACGACCTTCTCGAGGTGATCGACCTGATCGCCCAGCTCGAGGACTTCAGGGCCAACCCCAAACCGTCCGCCACGGGAGTGGTCGTCGAGGCCCAGCTCGAAGTGGGTCGGGGCCCGGTGGCCACCGTCATCGTCCAGCGTGGCACCTTGCGCCAGGGCGACGCCTTCGTCGCCGGGCCCATCTCGGGCCGTGCCCGGGCGCTGATGAACGACCAGGGTGACCGGGTGGAGAGCGCGGGGCCCTCGGACCCAGTTCAGATCATGGGGTGGGACGACGTTCCCGCCGCCGGTGACTTCTTCGAAGTCCAGGAGAGCGACCGGGAGGCCCGCAAGCTCGCCGCGGACCGTCAGGAGGAAGAGCGGGTCGAGGCACATGCCGCCCCCTCGGCCAGAGACCGTCTCCAAGGCCTGCTCGAGCAGCTGAGAAGCGAGGACGCCACGCTGAACATCATCGTCAAGGCCGACGCCCAGGGATCGCTCGAGGCCCTGCGCGAGTCGATCGCCAAGATCGAGCGGGAGGGGGGAAAG
Source organism: Acidimicrobiia bacterium (assembly GCA_035512955.1). Taxonomy (GTDB): domain Bacteria; phylum Actinomycetota; class Acidimicrobiia; order Spongiisociales; family ZC4RG35; genus JANQRA01. The sequence continues at coordinate 74,192 of DATKCZ010000002.1, read as the reverse complement.
ATCCAGATCGTCCACACCGCGGTCGGCGGCATCAGCGAGAACGACGTCACCCTCGCCGAGGTCACCGACGCGGTGATCGTCGGGTTCAACGTCCGGCCCGAGCCCAAGGCCCGTCGTGCCGCCGAGGCGGGGGGTGTGGAGATCCGCACCTACGGGATCATCTACGAGCTGCTCGATGAGATCGAGCAGATGCTGGTTGGCCAGCTGGCACCCGATGAGGAAGAGGTGATCCTCGGCACCGCCGAGGTCCGGGCGACGTTCAAGGTGCCCAGGAGCGGGACGGTGGCCGGATGTTACGTGATCGAAGGTGTGGTGCAGCGAGGTGCCAAGGCGCGGCTTCTCCGTGACGGCGTGGTGATCCACGATGGTGTCATCTCGTCGCTGAAGCGATTCAAGGACGACGTTCGCGAGGTCCAGTCCGGTTTCGAATGCGGTATGGGATTCGAGGACTACAACGACATCAAGGACGGCGATCACATCGAGGTCTATGTGGTTCGCGAGGTCGCCCGCACCTGATCAGCTGGGAGAGTCGGCAATGAGCGACCGCATGTTGCGTGTCAACTCCACAATCCGTGAGGTGCTCGCCGATGAGATCGAGAGAATGAGTGATTCCCGGCTCGAGCTCGTCTCGGTGACCGCGGTCGAGACCGCCCCAAACCTTCGTCAGGCCACGGTCTTCATCGACGTCCTGGGCAGAGACGACCAAGAAGACGCCCTGGCCGCGCTGCGCGGAGCGGCGAAACGGCTCCAATCGGTGATCGGGCATGAGGTTCGCATCAAATACACGCCGACTCTGGAGTTCGCCGTCGACCCCGGGATCATCGGCGGGGAGCGGATCGATCAGATCCTCAGGTCTCTCAACCCCAACGAGGAGGAGGAGTGATGCCCGACCGGGAGCTTCTCGAACGCGCCGCGGCCGCCCTGGCCGATGCCGACGAAGTCGCCCTGGCCTGTCATGTCGGGCCCGACGGCGACGCCCTCGGTTCGATGCTCGGGCTGGGCATCGCCGCCTCCAACGTGGGTAAGGAGGTCGTGGCCAGTTTCGGCTCACCGTTCGTCGTGCCCCCCAGCCTTTCGTTTCTCCCCGCAGAGCTGCTGGTGGCCCCCCAGCACTTCCCCGAGTCGCCGGAGCTGATGGTGGTCCTCGACGTGGGCTCACCGGATCGCATCGGTGAGCTGGCTGCGAGCGCCGGTAAGGCTGGGACTGTGCTCGTGGTGGACCATCACGTCACCAACGAGGGGTTCGGCGACATCGCCCTCGTCGACCCCACGGCGGGGGCCACCGCCGAGCTCGTCTACCACATCCTCGAGATCCTGGGGTGGAAGATCACACCTGAGATCGCCCTGTGCCTCCATGCCGGGATCGTCACCGACACCGGGCGCTTCATGTACCAGAACACCTCCCCGAGCACTCTCCGCATCGGGGCCGCCCTGGTCGAGGCGGGCGCCGATCCGGGGACCATCGGCCGTCATGTCTACGAGCAAGTGCCATTTGGCTTCCTCAAGGCAGCCTCGCTCGCACTGGGCCGGGCAACGCTCGATGAAGACCTGGGGGTGGTGGCCACCTCGATCACCGATGACGATCTGAAGTCGAGCGGCATCGACTGGGGTGACATCGAGAACCTCATCGACTGGCTCCGTCTGGCAGTCGAAGCCGACACCGCCGTCCTGGCCAAGGTTCACGACGACGGACGGGTCAAGGTGAGCATGCGCTCCCGGGGCGACACCGACGTCGGGGGTCTCGCCGCCTCGATGGGAGGAGGGGGACATCGTCTCGCCGCGGGATTCACCGTCGAAGACGACCCGGAGAGAGTGATCGAGGGTGTGCTCGGCTCAGTCAGGGACTACCGGTGACCTCAGGCTTTCTGGTCGTGGACAAGCCGCAGGGCATCACCTCCAACCAGGTGGTCGGCAACGTTCGAAAGGTGATCGGGATCAAGAAGGTGGGACACGCCGGGACCCTCGACCCGATGGCGACCGGAGTAATGGTCCTGGCGGTCGGAAAGGTCACCCGACTGATCCGCTACATCCAGGACCAGCCCAAGGAGTACGTCGCCACCGCGCTCTTCGGCGTGGCCACCGACACTCTCGACGCCGACGGCGCCATCCTCTCCCGGGAGCCAATGGATGTCACCACCGAGGAGGTCGAGGCGCTGGTGCCTCGTTTCACCGGGGCCGTCTCCCAGATTCCCCCCATGGTCTCCGCCTTGAAAAAGGACGGCCGGCGGCTCTACGAGTTGGCCCGCGAGGGGGAGGTCGTTGACAGGGACGCACGTCAGGTCGAGATATATGATCTGGAGATCCTCTCTGTCGGAGCGCCTCCTTATCCCGAAGTCGAGTTCCGGGTGGTCTGTGGCAAGGGTACATACGTGCGCTCGCTGGCCGACGACATGGCGGCCGTTCTCGGTGGCAGCGCCCATCTGACGGCCCTGCGTCGCACCCGCATAGGGTCGTTCCGGGCCAGCCACGGGGTGACGATGGACGACCTGGGGAACTGGCAGTCCTATTTCATGTCGCCGTCGCAGGGCTTGGCCGCCTTGCCCACTGTGACGGTCGACGACGAAACCGCCAGGGGAGTGCGCAACGGTGTCAGGTTCGTCGGTGGCCCCATCCTCTCCGGGCCGATAGACCAGCCCTACGCGGTGGTGACCGACGGAGGCGACCTCATCGCCGTCTACAGACGTGTCGGCGACCGGGCCGAGCCCGAGGTGGTGGTGCCCTCGTGATTCGACTCGAAGGGCCGTGGCGCCGATGGGAGGCGTCGTCGAGACCGGCCTCGGTGACGATCGGCGTGCTCGACGGGGTGCATGTCGGGCACCGTTCCTTGCTCTCCCGGTTGGACGAGTCCATGACCAGGACGGTGCTGACCTTCGACCCCCACCCGGTAGAAGTGCTCCGCCCCGGTACCGCCCCGCGGCTGATCACCACGATCGACGAGCGGATCGCGCTGCTCGCCGGCACCGGTGTCGAACAGGTCGGGGTACTCGATCTCGCCGAGATCAGATCTCTGAGACCGGAGGATTTCGTCGAGGAGGTGCTGGTCGGGAAGCTGGCCACCAGCCACATCGTGGTCGGTGACGACTTTCGCTTCGGGAGGGACCGTTCCGGGGATGTCGGTCTGCTGGAGAGGATGGGCCCCGATCTCGGGTTCGAGGTGGAGAGGAGCGACCTCGTCGCCGACGATGGGGCGGCGGTCTCCTCCAGCCGGATCCGCGAGCTGATCGAGGCGGGCCGGGTGAGCGACGCCGCTCGACTCCTCGGCTCGTGGTTCACCGTCACCAACACGGTGGTGCCGGGTGACGAGAGAGGGCGCGAGATCGGATTCCCCACCGCCAACCTGCGGCCCCCCGATCGCAAGGTGGTGCCCGCCACGGGTGTCTACGCCTGTTTCGCCACGGTTGGCGGCGAGCGCCACGATGCTGCGGTCAACGTCGGCGTCCGGCCTACGTTCGGCGGCGGCGAGCTGCTCGCCGAAGCGTTCATCCTCGACTTCGACGAGAGCATCTACGGCCACGACCTGACCACCGAGTTCGTCGAATACATCAGGCCCGAGCTGAAATTCGCAGGTGTCGCCGATCTCGTCTCCCAGATGGGACGGGACGTCACCGAGACCCGGTCCATCCTCGAGGGTGCGAGGTCGAGAATATGAGATTGAGATGCGAAGCTGTTACAGTTCGAGAGGATCCCCACATCACTTCAGGTCTTACGCGCAATGAAGACAACCACTGAGATCGTCGAAGAGTTCGGCACCCACGGGAGCGACACAGGCTCACCGGAGGTACAGGTCGCACTGCTCACCGAGCGGATCAATCAGCTGACCGAGCATCTTCGCGATCATAAGCACGACCACCACAGCCGTCGTGGTCTGCTGCTCATGGTTGGCAAGCGCAGGAGACTCCTGGACTATCTGCGTCGAGAAGACGTGGAGAGGTACAGAAGCCTCATCGCCAAGCTAGGCCTGCGGCGCTGAAGGATTCGTGAGGAGCGGTCAACCCGCTCCTCATGTACATAAGGGGCCCAACCGGGTCCCGGAGAAGAGAGCCACGTCGGTTGTCAGTGGCGATGTCTCCCCCTAGGGAGACATGACCACTGCCAACGGGCGAGGGCTCCCATACAAGATGAAGGAGCACGTAGTGCCCGAAACCTCTGTAAGAGGCAACATCGGCGGCAAAGAGCTCGTCCTGAGCACCGGCAAACTCGCCGGTCAGGCGAACGGAGCCGTCGTCGCCAAACTCGGCGGTACCGAAATGCTGGTAACCGCCACAGCCAACATGAAGCCAAGGGAAGGTGTCGACTTCTTCCCCCTCACCGTCGATTTCGAGGAGCGGATGTACTCGGTGGGACGCATCCCCGGATCGTTCTTCCGCCGTGAGGGTCGGCCCTCCGAGCAGGCCATCCTCACCTGCCGACTCATCGACCGTCCCCTCCGCCCATCGTTCAGGGACGGCTACCGCAACGAGACCCACATCGTGGTCACCTCGCTGGCGGTGGACCAGGAGAACCCCTTCGACGTCGTCGCCCTCAACGGGGCGTCGGCCGCGCTGAGCGTCAGCTCGATCCCGTTCGTAGGCCCGCTCGGTGGTGTCCGACTCGCCCTCAAGAAGGGGGAGTGGATCGTATTTCCCACCGAAGCCGACCTCGACGAGGCAGTCTTCGAGCTCGTGGTGGCGGGTCGCCGCAACGGAAGCGGTGAGATCGACATAGTCATGGTGGAGGCCGGGGCCACCGAAGACGGCATCCGTCTGGTCGCCGCCGGTGATCGCCCCTCAGACGAGCAGGCAGTGGCCCAGGGTCTCGAAGAGTCGAAGCGTTACATCGCCGAGCTGATCGACCTCCAACTGGAGCTGGTCTCCAAGGTCGAGGTCCGTGAGGTCGAGTGGCCGACCGCTGCCGACTACACCGAGGAGATCTATGCCCGTGTCGAGGCCGCCGCCCCGGTCCGTATCGCCCCGGTGCTCGAGATATCCGCAAAGCACGAGCGCCAAGAGGCCGAGGCAGGGGCCCTCGCCGCGGTCATCGCCGAGCTCGACATCGCCGAGGATGACACCGAAACCCTCCAGCAAGTCAAGAACGCCTTCCGCACCGCGTTCAAGAAGATGGCGCGCAAGCGCGTGGTCGAACAGAGCGTTCGCATGGACGGTCGCGGCGCCACCGACATCCGGCCCCTCACCATCGAGGTGGGTGCCATCGACAGGACCCACGGCTCGGCGCTCTTCCAGCGAGGGGAGACCCAGGTCCTCAACATCACAACGCTGGGGATGCTCAAGATGGAGCAGATGCTCGACACGCTCGACCTGGCCGAGTCGAAGCGCTACATGCACCACTACAACTTCCCACCGTTCTCGACCGGTGAGGCAGGGTTCATGCGGGGCCCGAAACGCCGGGAGATCGGTCACGGCGCCCTCGCCGAGAAGGCGCTGCTTCCGGTGGTCCCCTCATCGGATGACTTCCCATATGCACTGCGTCTGGTCTCCGAGGTCCTCGCCTCCAACGGCTCTTCGTCGATGGCCGCGGTCTGTGGGTCCTCGCTGTCGATGATGGACGCCGGTGTGCCGATCAGCGCGCCGGTCGCCGGGATCGCCATGGGCTTGATCCACGAGGGCGACGAGTACGTCACCCTGACCGACATCCTCGGGGCCGAGGATGCGCTTGGTGACATGGACTTCAAGGTGGCCGGGACAGCCGACATGATCACGGCCCTCCAACTCGACACCAAGATCCAGGGTCTTCCGTCCGAAGTCCTGGAGTCGGCGTTGAATCAGGCGCGCGAAGCCCGGCTCTTCATCCTCGACGCCATGGCCGAGGTGATCGCCGCTCCGCGCGAGGAGATGAACAAGTGGGCGCCCCGCATCGAGTCGATCGAGATCCCCAAAGACAAGATCGGCGAGGTCATCGGACCAAAGGGTGCGGTCATCCGCGAGCTCGAAGAGCAGACCGGCGCAAACATCGAGATCGAAGAGGCAAACGGGGTCGGCATCGTCAGGATCGCCTCCAACGACGGTGAGGCCCTGGCCGCGGCCAAGGAGAGGGTGACCCAGATCGCCTTCCCGCCCGAGGCCGAGGTGGGGGCTACCTACGAGGGCAGGGTGGTCAACATCACCAAGTTCGGTGCCTTCGTCAACATCCTCCCTGGTCGTGACGGTCTCCTTCACATCTCACGTCTCGACGGCTCAAAGCGGGTCGAGCGGGTGGAGGACTACCTGTCCGAGGGCGATGAGCTCGCGGTCCGGGTCCGTGAGATCGATCGGGGCAAGGTCAGTCTCGAACTGGTCGATGCCCTACCCGGTGCCACCTTGCCCAACGGCGATGGCCAGTCGGGTGGTGGCGGAGGTGGCCGTGATCGCGGTGGCCGTGACGACGCAGACCGAGGTCGGGGCGACCGTGGTGGGCGTGGTGACCGGGGCGACCGGGGCGACCAGGGTCGTCACCGTGGCGAGCCTCGCCAAGCCACCGAGGGAAGCGATGAGAAGTCATCCGGAGGACGCCGCAAGGCCGCCCAGAGCTTCTCGGAGGCTTTCGAGAAGATGCAGGACTGACCCCAGGCCACCGACATGCTGTCGAGGGACCGATCGTGAGATCGGTCCCTCTCTCGTTTCAACCTAAGATCGGCGCACTCGGACACGGGATAAGGATGGCTGTCGAGTTGGACGGCAATGTCAGGATGAGGGGTGATATCGGCCCTGGGGTCGCGGTTCGGGTGCTCGCCGACCGGGGCCGGATCCGTCTCGTATCGGGCAACGAGCTCGTCGGTGACTGGCACGTGTCCCAGATCGGCGTGAATGCGCTCAACGAAGGGTTCAACATCAAGGCCGAGGGTGAGGAGTTCGTGCTCCGGACCGAGGACGATGTCGCCTTGGCCGAGGAGATCGGTGTGGCGGCGGCATCACCCCGGCTGGCGAGACGACTGGCCAGCCGACACAATCCCGAAGAGCGTGCCCTGCCCGAGGATCCGCTGCCGGTGCCGACCAGCCTCGGTGCTATCGGCCTGGCAGTGGCCGGCGCCCTGATACTGCTCGGCGGCACCTTTCTCAACATGGGTGATGGGGTTGGGCCCAATGCCATCACCGGTGATCCCGAGGCGAATGGGTTCGAGTTCTGGCTGGCATTCATTATCGGGGGCGTCTTGATAATCGGTATCGGCTACGCGATGTCGATCGGAATGAGAATCGCCCGGGTGGTCGCCATCGCCGTGCTTGTTGGATTGATCGCCGTCTTCGGATTAGCCGTAGCCGGCACCGAGGCGGACAACAGTCGGCTCACCGCCTATGGATTCATCGCGGGTGGGCTGGTGGTCGGGGTCACCGTTCTGTCCAGCGGCAGTCTCCGCCAGCCGGACTGACCGGCCAGCACCCGGTGCCCGAGCTCCCCGACATCGTGGTGTACATCGAGGCACTCCAGCGGTTGGTGGAAGGAAGCCGGCTCGCCGGGATCCGGGTGGTGTCCCCCTCGGTGATGAGGACCTATGACCCTCCGTACGACGCCGCAGTCGGCCGGACCGTCGAGGCGATTCATCGAGTGGGCAAGAGAATCGTATTTCAGTTCGGCCCTGATGAGATCTATTTGGTGTTGCACCTGATGGTGGCGGGTCGCCTCCGTTGGGAGACCTCGGGCAAACCGATTCCGAGGAAGGTCGGTCTCGCTGCCCTCGACTTCGAGGAAGGATCACTGATCCTCACCGAGCAGGGGACCCACAAGCGGGCCGGAATCTGGATGGCCAACGACTGGGACGGGGTGCGCAGTCTCGATCGTGGCGGCATCGAGCCCCTCGCGGCGACTCCCGACGAGTTCGCTGCGGCACTCAGGGCCGAGAACCGCACGCTGAAGCGGGCCCTGACCGATCCCGGGATCTTCTCCGGGATCGGCAACGCATACTCCGACGAGATCCTTTGGGAGGCACGGCTCTCGCCGGTCAAGCGGACTTCCCAGTTGAGTGACGAGGAGCTGGAGCGCCTCCATGTGGCGGTGGTCGCCTCACTGGACCAGTGGACCCGGAGACTGCGCGACGAGGTCGGGGACGGCTGGCCCACCAAGGTCACCGCCTTCCGGGAAGACATGGCGGTCCACGGCAAGTTCGGTGAGCCGTGTCCTCGCTGCGGCGCCAAGGTGCAACGCATCGTCTACGCCTCCAATGAGACGAACTACTGCGCCAATTGTCAGACCGAGGGCAAGCTCCTCGCCGACCGCTCCCTCTCGCGCTTGCTCAAAGACGACTGGCCCAAGACCCTCGAGGAGTTGGAGGACAGCTAGGTCCCTCCCAGCCTGGCCACCCCCCGTCGCTCCATGTTGCCCCAACTCCGGGTGCCGCGGCCCCCGATCAGGGCGCGGATCCTCCATGCAACGGTCAACTGCCTGAAACCGAAATTCTCGATGAGGGCCATCACCACCAGACGCGAGGTGTCGGTGGGGTGGTTGAAGTACCCGTACGGCTCATCGAGCCACAGGGCGGCGAGCGAGTTCATCAGACCGGCCCCGATAGCCAGCACCAGCATCAGCACCAGACTCTCGAGGTTGAGCGCCCCCAACCCGAAGGCAAGGGGGACAGTGACCCATCCGATGGCTTCGAGGATCGGAGCCAGGTACTCGAAGAGGAAGAACCCGGGCCAGGTGATCATGCCCAGCCTTCCGTAACGCGGGTTGAAGGTCATGGGCAGGAAGTCCCGGGTGGCGGTCATCAGCCCGCGATGCCATCGGATTCGCTGACGCCGCAGGACGCGAAGGGTCTCGGGAACCTCGGTCCACAGGACCGCGGCCGGCTCGTAGACGATCCGATAGGGAATGCCGTTGTCCATGTGGTGGCGGTGGAGGCGCATGGTGATGTCGAGATCCTCTCCGAGGTGGCCCCGTTGGTAGCCGCCGACCTCGAGGAGGGCGGAACGCTTCCAGATGCCAAACGCCCCCGACACGATGGGGAGAGCCGCCATCTCCGACCAGGCGGGCCTGCTCGCCAAGAAAGTCCTCAGGTACTCGAGCACCTGCATCCGGGGGACCATCGGAGCGGGGACCCGGGCGTCGATCAAATGGCCGAGACTCACCCGGCTCCCGTTGAGGGGGCGAATGTTCCCCCCGACGCCCACCGTCCGCTCCCTGTCCTCCACGACTCGCTGCATCCCGCGGACCAGGGCATCGGCATCGATGATCACATCGGCATCTGCGCAGAGCACGTAGGGGTATCGAGCCGCGTTTATCCCTGCGTTCAGGGCATCGGCGCGGCCCCCGTTCTCCTTGTCGATGACGGTCACATCGACCGCGCCCCGTCCCCGATAGATCGCCCTGATCGGCGCGGTCTCTATGTCCGGTCGGTAGGGAATCCGCACCTGCTCGAGATCGAAGCCCTCGATCAGCTCGCTCAGGGTGTCATCGGTCGAGCCGTCGTTGGTGACGACGATCTCGAATCTCGGGTAGTTGACGATCGACATCGAGCGGACCGCGTCGACGATGCCGGCCGCCTCGTTGTACGCCGGGATGACCAAGGAGATCGGCGGAGTGGTCCTGCTCGACAGCATCTCGGTGATTCGGCCGAAGCGGGTCAGGTGATAGTTGCGACGGAGGACATACGCTGAGGAAACCGCCAGGAACAGCAAATAGACCTGCATCAGGACGAAGTAGCCGATCGTCGCGAAGGCCAACGCTCTGATCAGGTCGAGGATCAACCGCTCACCGCCAGCTCGGATTCGATGAAGGAGACCAGGGAGACGTCGTCGGAAGTGGCATCGCCGTCTTCGAGGCGACGTCTGGCGGCGATGATCTCACCTGCGTCGGCGAGCGCTTCCGCCGCGGCGTCTCTCGCATAGGGGTCCGTGGATCGTATGGCCGCGTACAGCTCGGGGATGCCCCGGGGGACTCGAGCCAGGGCGGCCGCGGAGTTGCGACGGACCCACCAGTTGGGGTCCATCAGTCCGGAGGAAAGTGTGGGGATCACGGTCGGGTCGGCGGTGGCACCGAGTGCGGTGGCCGACTTGGCGCGCAGACGCCAGTCGGGGTCGCTGTTCGCCCTCTTCAGCGAGCCGATCGAGACAGGGTTGCCCAAGAGACCGAGCGCCTCGATGGTGGCGATCTGGATCTCGGGGTCGACGGCTTCGTCGAGCAACTCGATCAGGGATTTGACCGCCTGGTCGTCGCCGATGGTGGCCAGGGTGCGGATGGCGGCCGCCGGCCCGCTGGCCTCGAATCGGTGGTTCACCTTGATGTAGGCGAGGAGCGGCCAGGTCGCCTTCGAGCCGAAATTCACCAACGTGTCGGCGAATCTCGCTCGCACCCACGGTGTCTCCTCGGCGAAGCGGCTCACGATGGCGTCGATGGCAGGGGTCCATCTCATCCGCCCCAGCCCCCGTGCCGCCTGGATTCGGATCTCGGGCTCGGGATCGGAGAGATGGCTCATCAGAGCCGGTGCCCAGGACGAGTTGGCAACCTCGGCGAGAGCCACCGCAGCGTGTAGACGACGGGTCAGCAATCCCCAGCGTCTTCCCTCGAGTCTCTTGGCATATCGCTCCATGACCCCGAATCGATCGACGACCTGGCTGAGGGCATCGGACTCGGGCCCGACCACCGAGTTCCGCACGTCGATCAGGGCGTCGAGGAAGGCTTGATCCTCGGCGACGTGGGGGCCGAGGCTCAGCGGCTGGTCAGGGTCGGAGAGTTGCCGGCTGAGCAGCTCGAGATAGGCGACGCGGCGTCGCTCGCGGCCCTCTTGTCGCCTGCGATGGATTCCCTTGCCCACGATCAGTGAGGACAGCAGAACCAGGTCCACCGCAAAGACGACCAGAACCGCGTTGGTGAGGAGTTGGGTTCCGCTCATTGCTTCGGATGTATAGATCGGAAGCCAGGTGGGGCCTATTGAGCGAACTGAGCGGCTTCAGGCCGGAATTCGCTGACGGACCCGAGCCATCAGCTCGTTGAGCCGGAAGGGCTTGCGGACGAAGTCCACGGCGCCCACGTCGAGACTGGCGATGGCGGTCTTCTCGTCGTCGACACCCGACAGCACGATCACGGGAAGATCCACACCCTCCGCCCGCCAGCGCTCGATCACCTCCAGACCGAGAAGCCCGGGCATGAGATGATCGATGATCGCCAGGTCGATGTCACCGGACCTGCCCAGTTCGTAGGTCTCGACCCCGTCGCGGGCGGTGACCACCGTGTAGCCGTGCGAGGTTAGCGCCGTCGTCAGAAGTGTCGTGATCGTGTCGGAATCGTCGGCGACCAGGATCCGCTTGCTCTCGACTTGGTTCAATGAGTGCCTCGGTCTGAGGCTACTCGCCCGTGAACCGAAGCGTTGACTCAGATCTTGATCTGACGGGCCCCGATGAACGCCATGACGAACGCGGCATACTCGACCAGCGCGGCGATGATGGTCGCGGCATCCTCGAAGAATCCTTCCTCAACAGCTTCTATCACGTCGAATACCCCGATCAGGGCGAGTGTGTAGCCGACGATCTTCATGATCACAGCCACCGGAAGAACCTTGGCTACGTGAGCCGGGTCCATGCGGGGTGTGAACACAACCAGGGTCGCCAACAAGAGCGTGAGGGTGGCTACGCCGTAGTCGTCCAGGAACACGTCGAAGATCAGCCAAACCGCGAGGATCACCATCCCGGCGAAAGCCACCAGACCCTCGCCGCTGGTGAAGTCACCGGCACCGGCCAACACCGATTTCTCGTCGTGCGCTTCGGCGGGCGTGACCGGGTCGGGTGAGGGCACCGGCTCCTCGATGGGGTCCATGCCATGTGTTTCGTCGGTCATGTTCTCTCCTACGAATTGCCGTTCCGACGAGCGGAACTCTATCGGGTGGCCCCGGGGCTTGTTGGTGAGAGTGTGTTCTTCTTGCTATCGAACACATGTTCGATATGCTGGAGCGCCCTCAGAAACGGAGTCAGATTTTGCGAATCGAGGGCGTCTTGGCCGCCGAGATCGCCGCCCCGGTCTCTGTGCAGCGCAAAGACAGGGGCTTGTTGGATCTTCAGCCGGGTCGGGTCACCGAGCTGGTCGGTGTCCCCGGGAGCGGGCTGACCCGTCTGGGTCTCAAGCTGCTGGCACCTCATTCTCGCATAGCACCCGTCGTTGCTCTCGACACGAGAGGCTGGCTGTCACCCGAGGCAGCCTGGGAGACGGGAGTGATCCCAGAGCGTCTCGTCGTGGTCAGATGTGAGAGACCGGTTCTGTGGCCCAAGGTGACCGCGGCTCTCCTCGAGGGGGTCAAGGCGATGTATGCCGAGGTGCCGGGGGGCATGGGTGACCAGGACCTCCGTCGTCTCGCCGCACTGGCCAGGGCGCGTCGTGTGGCAGTGGCGCTGCGGCCACTGGGCAGCGGGTTGCCGGCAGGGGTGGCGTTTCTCAGGTTGCGGGCTCTCGGTGTCACCTGGGAAGGGGCCGATCGGGGTCACGGGCGTCTCACCAGACGACGTCTGGTCCTGGAGGCGACGGGGAAGGGGGCGGCAGGGACCTCCCGGCGATTCGAGGTGGAAGATGAGGGTACGGACGATGTGCGTGTGGTTTCCGATGTGGTCGTTGACCAGGCCAGACGCGCCACCAGGTGAACCGATACTCATTGTCGACGATCGGGTGACCGCCGCCACCGACGATGTCTTGGATGCCGGGGTCTCCTTGGGCATGCCGAGGAGGGAGGCAGAGACTCTGGCCCCCTTTGCCACGGTCATGGTCCGGGACACCGGGGAAGAGACCCGGAGGTTCGAGCCGGTCGTTGCCGTCGTCGAGGACCTGGTGCCCCGTGTCGAGGTGGTGGCGCCCGGGTTGATTTTCGTGCCGGTGGCAGGGGCAATTCGTTTCTACGGGGGCGAGGAGGCCCTGGCGGAGAGGGTGAGCAGTGAGATCGGCAATGTTATTGAGGGGGGGCGACCCCCCTCGAACCCCCCGCCGGAGCGAGGTGAGGGACATCGAGCTGGGGAAACCGGCCGGCAGTTCTTCATCGGCATCGCCGACGGCCCTTTTGCCGCCCGATGGGCGGCTGCCACGGCAACGGTGGGGGAGCCCCGGATCGTCACCGACACCATCGGGTTTCTCTCCCGTCTCGACCTGGGGACCCTGCGCGAGTCGATGGGGGGCGAGGAGATGATCGAAACCTTCCGCTGGCTGGGCATCGCCACCCTCGGAGACCTCGCCCGGCTCCCCAGGGAGACTCTGGCCTCGAGGTTCGGCCATCACGGGGTGACAGCCCATCGTCTCGCCAATGGGGAAGACCGTATGATCCATCCCCGTGACATCCCCCCCGAGCTTGGGGTGGAGATGACCTTCGAAGACCCTCTGCAGAGCCTCGACGCGGTGGCTTTCGCCGGCCGCAACCTGGCGGAGAGGCTGTTGCGACGGCTCAGGTCGGCCGGGGTGGCTCCCCATACCGTGACGATCTCGGCTGATGCAGCCGCCGGTCCCTCCCGGGTCAGGGTCTGGCGCTCAGCCGACCCTTTCACCGAAAGGGCACTGGCCGAGAGGGTCTGGTGGCAACTCAGGGCATGGGTGGAGAATGCAGGGGTGCCCGGGGGGATAACCGCGTTGAGCATCACTCCGGGTGATCTGTCGAGCGAGGGGCGGCAAATGGGTCTGTTCACCGACGAGTCGTCGATGATCGAGGCAGAGCGAGCACTGGCCCGCGCTCAGGCCCTGCTGGGCCCTGACGGCGTTCTCCAGGCGAGGGCTCAGGGTGGGCGCATGCCGGCGGAGAGAGTGGCCTGGGCGCGTTGGGGTGAGGCGGAGATCGCAGATGACCGGGATTCGGGGGCGCCGTGGCCAGGGGCAACTCCTGCGCCGTCACCTGCCCTGGTCCCCCCACGTCTCGATCCCATCGAGATCGAATGGGATGGGGGCATGCCGGCCCGGGTTCGGCTCGGATCGAGATGGGAGCCGGTGCTCACCTGGAGTGGGCCATGGCGATTGAGTGGCCGCTGGTGGGTAGGGGAGCGCGATGCCGACCGTTACCAGCTGGTCACCTCGGTTGGTGCCTTCCTGTGTGTCGTCTCCGATGGCCGGGGATTTCTGGCCGGGGTCTACGACTGATCCCGATTCCAACCAACCGGGCCACCGAGGTCGCTGACCCTCTTGGCGATGATCTCCTGGACCAGGTCCCGCAGGGCATCGGCGTTTGCCTGGGTCATGCCCTCGGTCTCCACCGGCGGGTCCACGATCGCGGTCACCGGGCCACCCTGGAACCAGGGCTTGCCCGGCACCGCCGCCTCATAAGTGCCGTGTAACGAGAGGGGCAGCACCGGCAACTTGCTGGCGATGGCCATGGTGAAGGCGCCCTTCTTGAATGGCTTCATCACCCCGTCGCGTGGCCGGGTTCCCTCCGCATAGATGATCAGGCTCCGATTGTGCTCGATCAGACCCTTGGCCTGGCGATTCACCGAGCTGTGGACGGCCCCCCGGGCGGCGCGATCGACCTCGATGATCCCGACGGCTCGCATCGCCTGGGCGAGGAGCGGGATGCGGAAGAGCTCCTTCTTGGCGAGGTACCGGATCGGCAACGGCACGGCCAGGAAACACACCATGATGTCCAAGGTGGATAGGTGGTTGGAGACGACCACGTAGGAGCGATCGGTGGCGATGTTGTCCTGTCCCTCGACGGTGAGCTTGGTGCCCGAGGCGCGGAGCCAGGCGCGACTCCACCAGTGGATGACCCGCTCGATCCGGGGAGAGGCCGGGTCGACCAACACGAGGCCGATGACCGAGACCGCACCGATGATGGTGACCGCGACCCCGACGGTCCAGGTGACGACGGTGCGAAAGAGGGTCAGCGGCCAGCGCATCGGGGCCGAGGCTAGTGGCGGGTCTACCCTCCCCGTCGTGGACAAACAGGAGTTGCGGGCGATGATCCGGGACCAGGGGATGGTCTCCGCAGACTCGAGCGCCCGCGTCGTCGCCAGGCTCTTTCCCTGGATGTCGCGCCGTCTTCCCGGGACGGTGTCCGCCTTCCTGGCGATGTCCGGTGAGGTCGACATCAGCCCGTTGTTCGATCGGCTGCCGGGGTGGCGATGGGTCCTGCCCCGGGTCGAGGACGACCGGACCTTGACCTTTCGGGACAAGGACGTGCCGAGAGAGGTGCACCGTTTCGGGATGGAGCAACCGACCGACACCGGCCCGGCGGTCCCGGTGCACGAGATCGACCTGTTCTTGACCCCCGGCCTCGCCTTCGACCGCAGCGGTGGCCGGCTGGGCAACGGAGGGGGATTCTACGACCGGATCCTGTCGGCGAGACGTGCCGACTCGGTGGCGGTGGGGATCACGATCGAACGCCGGGTGGTCGACGCAGTCCCCATGCGGGACCACGATGAGCGGGTCGACTGGCTGGCCACCGAGAAGGTTGTCACCGAGTGCTCGCCCAGCTGACGACGCGGTCGATCGAGATCACGACGGCTGGCCCCTCCGGGGGCCGATCCCGATATTGGTAGTACTTGGCGGCCAACGCGACACGAGACTCCCGCCACATGTCGTCTCGCTCGTGGATCAGGGCGCTGCCGTCCACCCGCACCCAGCGGAGCCTGCGCCAGTCCTCCGACCACTCGTCGACGAGAAGACTGACCTCGGGGTGGGCCTCGATGTTGGCCAGACGTTGCAGTCTCGTGGTCGTCTTCGGTTTGTGATCGATCATCGTCACGATGACCGCACCGGTCCTGGCGAAGGTGACGGGGACGACGTGGGGCCGGCCGTCGGGGCGAGTGGTGGCGAGACGGCCCACCCGGCTCGACTCGAGGAACGCCAGGGCCTCGGTCCTATCCACTCGCGCCGTTGAGGAGAGGATCGACGGTCCGCCACACCGTCTCTGCCCACCGGGCGTGCCCGGCGGCGCTGACATGGAAGAAGTCCTCGGCCCACAGCGAGCGATCGGTGTTCCAGACACCGGCATCGTCACTGCGTTGGTCGACGACGGCCGTGCCATGGGTCTCGGCGATCCGCCAATGCACCCGATCGAAGCGCTCGGCCCGACGTGACATCAAATGGCTCAACGGCGGATGGAGCCTGGGGATCGTGCCGAGGACACCCACCCCGGTCTGGACCACCACGGCGCCGGTGTCGGCCAATGTGGAGATCAAGTGGTCGAGGTTGGCGGCGAACCGACCGATGGGCACCCCCTTGATCACGTCGTTGGCCCCCACGGAGACGAAGATCAGGTCCGGGTCGAATCGAACCGCCTCCTCCAGTTGGTTGACGATGACGTCATGGGCCATGGATCCCCCGACCGCGAACGACCCGAGGACCACATGTCGATCCCTGGCGAGCCGCTCACAGATCAGCGAGACCCAGATCTCGTGAGGGCCGGCCACTCCAGGGGCGGTGACCGAGGAGTCACCGAGCACCGCGACCCGCAGCGACGGGTGGGAAGGGTCCCCGAACACACCCGAGGGGTCGAAGTCTTCGAGTCGCGGGGCAGGGCGCAGCAGGGCATAAGCCGCCTCGACAGCGAGCACGACCATCCCGGCGATTGCGCCGCGTCGAATCAGTCGGCGGACCATCCGCTCATTCTGCCAGCGTGAATTGCGTTGCTAGCCGCTGGCAGCCCGCTCGATGCGCTCGCGCAGACCGAATCGGCCCTTGGATTCGGTCAAGTCGATGACAGCACCGATGGTGTCGGAGAAGCTCGTCGGGTCGTCGGGGTAGAACTCGAAGTGCTCCCCGTTGATATCGAGGGAGAATCTGTAGATCGACGCCCGTTCCGCGGTGACACGTTCCAGCGCCCAAGAGCCGAGCTGTATCCGCCCGGCAGAGACACGGAACCGTCCGTCCCCGATGTCGATCAGCACCGTGCTGGGCTCGAGATTCGGCCCCTGAAGTCGCCCATTGAATTGAGCCATTGCGAGAATCAATCTAGTCGGGTTTCCCCCGGTGTGAACAGAGCAGGGGAAGGGTCAATTGGGCGGTACAGTTGTAACTAGTCCCTTTGGGCTGTTGTCGAGATGAGTGAATCCCACCGAGAAAAGACGGAACTGGCGAACAAGGTCCGGTTCGTCACCGCCACCACCCTCTTCGACGGTCACGACGCCTCGATCAACATCTTCCGGCGAATCCTGCAGGCGTCGGGTGCGGAGGTGGTCCATCTCGGTCACAACCGCTCCGGGTTGGACATCGTCGACGCGGCCGTACAGGAGGATGCCCATGCCATCGCGGTCACCTCATACCAGGGCGGCCACATGGAGTTCTACAAGTACCTTCGCGACCTCCTGGTCGAGCGCGACGCCGCCCGAACCCGCATCTTTGGTGGCGGCGGTGGGACCATCCTCCCCGAGGAGGGCGAGGAGTTGGCCCGTTACGGGGTGACCAGGATCTACTCGCCCGACGACGGACGGGCCCTGGGTCTGACCGGGATGGTGGCCGACATGCTGACCCGCTCGGACTATCCGACCGGCGAGCTGGCCGACGACTTCGACCTCTCCTCGCTGACCACCGCCAACACCGGGGTGGTGGCCCACCTCATCTCGGCGGCGGAGAACTACCCCGAGAAGTACGCCGACACGTGGGAGCGGGTCGAGGCGAAGGCGCTCGAATCGGATACCCCGGTCATCGGCATCACCGGTACGGGCGGGTCGGGGAAGTCGAGTCTCGTCGACGAGATGGTGAGACGCCTGCTCGCCGATTTCGACGACCTCAGGATCGCCATCATCTCGGTCGACCCATCGAAGCGACGTTCCGGTGGGGCGCTGCTCGGGGATCGCATCCGAATGAACTCGCTACCTCATCCGAGGGCGTACATGCGCTCGCTGGCGACCCGGCAGGCCAACCTGGCACTCTCCCCCCACGTTCATCAGGCGGTCAACATCGTCAAGGCGGCCGGCTACCACCTGGTTATCCTGGAGACATCGGGGATCGGCCAGTCGGACACCGAGATCGTCGACTACTCCGATCATGCCCTGTATGTGATGACTCCCGAATACGGGGCGGCGACCCAGCTGGAGAAGATCGACATGTTGGACTTTGCCGACATGGTGGCGATCAACAAGGCCGACAAGCAGGGCGCCCTCGACGCGCTGCGCGATGTGCGCAAGCAGTACAAGCGAAATCACCTCGCCTTCGATGCGGGCGACGACGATCTCCCCGTGTATCTGACCATCGCCTCCGACTTCAACGACCCGGGGACCAACCGCTTCTACCGCGCCTTCGTCTCCCGACTCGGGCTCACCTCAACCCTCGACCTGCCGGTGGACCAGACCGCCAAACAACACGTCGTGCCGCCGGAGCGCAGTCGCTATCTCGCCGAGATCACCGAGGAGATCCGCGACTATGACAGCTGGGTCGGCAGCCAAGCCGCCGCCGCCGACCTCCTGTACCGTCTCACCGGGGCCGCAGAGGAGACCGAGGCCGACATCAGCGAGGCGATCGCCCGAGCCCGGGATGCTATCGACCCCGAGAACCTGCGCTCACTCGAGCGGTGGGAGGGGATGGTCGCCGAGTACTCCGGGGAGGAGCTCATCTACCACGTCCGGGGCAAGGAGATCCCGGTTCCGTTGTACCGCGAGACCCTGTCCCACACCCGGGTGCCCAAGGTGGCGCTTCCCCGATACCGATCATGGGGCGACCGTTTGGAGTGGCTGCTCCAGGAGAACGTGCCCGGTCGTTTTCCGTACACCGCGGGGGTCTTTCCCTTCAAGAGGTCCGAAGAGGACCCGGCGAGGATGTTCGCCGGGGAGGGGCCGCCGGAGCAGACCAACGCCCGGTTTCACTACCTGGCCGAGGGGATGCCGGCGAAACGACTCTCCACCGCCTTCGACTCGGTCACCCTCTACGGCGACGATCCTCACGAGCGGCCCGACATCTACGGCAAGGTGGGCAACTCGGGGGTGTCGATCGCCACCCTCGACGACGCCAAGAAGCTCTATTCCGGCTTCGACCTCTCCGACCCGACCACCTCGGTGTCGATGACGATCAACGGCCCGGCGCCGATGATCCTGGCCTTCTTCATGAATGCCGCCATTGACCAGGCGTGTGAGACCTACATCACCGACCACCACCTTTGGGACGAGGTCGAGGAGACGATCGACCGCATCTACCGCGACCGGCCCCGGCCCCGGTATCACGGCGTCCCGCCCTCCGCCAACGACGGTCTCGGGCTGCGTCTCCTCGGTGTGACCGGGGACCAGGTGCTCCCAGCCGAAGTCTACGAGAGGCTCGAGGCCGAGACCATGTCCGTGGTCCGCGGCACGGTCCAAGCCGACATTCTCAAAGAGGACCAGGCCCAGAACACCTGCATCTTCTCCACCGAGTTCGCCCTCAGGATGATGGGTGACATCCAGCAGTACTTCGTGGACAACGAGGTCAGGAACTTCTATTCGGTGTCGATCAGCGGCTATCACATGGCCGAGGCCGGGGCCAACCCGATCACCCAACTCGCCTTCACCCTCGCCAATGGGTTCACCTTCGTCGAGAACTACCTGGCCCGGGGGATGGACATCGACGACTTCGCCCCCAACCTCTCCTTCTTCTTCTCCAATGGCATCGACGCCGAATACGCCGTCGTCGGCCGGGTGGCCCGCCGGATATGGGCCAAGGCCATGAAGCACAAGTACGGCGGCAACGAGCGGTCCCAGAAGCTGAAGTACCACATCCAGACCTCCGGCCGGTCACTGCACGCCCAGGAGATCGGGTTCAACGACATCCGCACCACCCTCCAGGCGCTCTACGCCCTCTACGACAATGCCAACAGCCTCCACACCAACGCCTACGACGAGGCGATCACCACGCCCACCGAGGAGTCGGTGCGCCGGGCCCTGGCCATCCAGTTGATCATCAACAAAGAGCTCGGGTTGAACAAGAACGAGAACCCGCTCCAGGGCAGCTTCATCATCGATGAGCTCACCGACCTGGTCGAAGAGGCGGTGCTCGCCGAGTTCGCGCGGCTCAACGGCCGTGGGGGAGTGCTCGGGGCGATGGAGCGGCAGTACCAGCGCACCAAGATCCAGGAGGAATCGCTCTACTACGAGCAACAGAAGGAGTCCGGGCAGTACCCGATCGTCGGGGTCAACACCTTCATCTCCAAGGAAGGGTCGCCCTTCGAGATCCCCAGTCAGCTGATCCGCTCCACCGATGATGCAAAGGACCGTCAAATCGCCAACCTGAGGGCCTTCCAAGACCGCAACTCAGACCGGGCCGCCGAGTCGTTGGCCGAGCTGCAACGGGTCGCCGTCCACGGCGAGAACATCTTTGCCCAGCTCATGGAGACCGCCAAGGTTGCCTCACTGGGCCAGATGAGCCAGGCCCTCTACGAGGTGGGCGGCCGGTACCGCCGCAACATGTAGGGCTCACGAACGGAGGCTGGCCGCGGCCGCCTCCGAGATGGATTCGGTGGTGATCGGACCGGAGAGATCGCCTCTCAGCTCCTGGTACTCGGCAAAATCGGCCTCGACCGCGTCGCGGAAGTGCTCCAAGTCGCGGCGGTTCCGTTGCTTCATCATCTTCAGCATCAGATTCGCCGCAAGTCGTTTCAGGGCGGGGCCGCTCACGCGGGCGAAGACCCTGGTCAGCTCAGTTCCCTCCGCCATAGGCTCCAGGCGACAGTCGACATCGACATACGCCGGCGTCCCCGAGAATGGCAGTTGTGTTCGCAACACCAGCCGTTCGAAGGGGCGCCACTCCACTACGACCTGAGACACCACTTTTTTGCCGTGATAGCACTGGTACACCGATCCGGTTCCGACTCTTCCGTCCTTGCGGTTGAGTACCTCGAACCGTGAGTCTCCGGTCAAGATGTTGCGGAACTCGGATTGGTTGAGGTAATCCCACAGGACTTCTGGTGGCATCCCCACGACAATGGAATCCGAATCGACGATCTCGTCCTGCGAGTACTCGATCCTCTGTTCGTCACGCGTCTCCTCGAATAGCGGGTGCATGTCCCTGATCCACACCTTCACCTCCCCGAAATCCTGCACCACCTCGGTGTGGGCGATCACGGTCTCCGAGGTGCCCTCGATACCGAGGGCGCGCTCGGCGGCCTCGGTGCACAGGATGTAGGCGCGAATGTCCGTCTCCGCGGTCACCGAGTTCTTGAGCAGCCGATGGATCAGGTTGACGTCGCTGCCCATCAACTCCTGATGGTCACCGACGTCTTGAAGGGCGAAGGTCCCATAGTGGATGAAGAACTTGAGATCGAGCGACGAGACGTTGGCGCAGGCATTGCAGCGGCAGGTGTTGTTGACGACCATCAACTCGATGGCCCGACGAAAGGCCACATATGTGTCCTCGATGCTCTCCAGGAATGTCTGGGCGTTGACGAAGCCCGCGCGGAGCGCATAGCTGAGGACGGCGTCTCCCTCGAGCCCGGAGACGACGAGAGGCGGGTTGGTGTGATCGATGAGGAGCTCGAGGAGGTCGGTGAGGCTCCCCTTGGCGTGATCCAGCTCCGACTCCTCCAGATACACGGTGTACCCGGTGATGTCGGCGATGAGCAGGTATCCCTGGTTCTCCATGGCCCCCACTGTATTGGCGTTGGGCTTCCTCCGAGCCTGTCTACCGGCTAACTGGAGGACAGTGTTATCGAGCCGTCTTCCCCGATCGCCCATCCAGGGTTGTGGGCCACCTCCCACGGATGACCGTCGGGGTCGATGAAAACACCCGAGTACCCGCCCCAGAACGTGTCGCCCGGCTCGCGTGAGATGGTGGCGCCGGCGAAGCGCGCCTCCTCGATCACGGCGTCGACCTCGCCCGGGGACCGTGTGTTGTAGGCGAGGGTCACTCCTCCCCATCCATTGGTGTCCTCGACGCCGCTGTCCTCTGCCAGGCGCTGGCGATCCCAGAGACCGAGCACCATCTGACCTGCCTGGAAGAAGACGACGTCCTCGGTGGAGTCGGCGCTCTCCGTCCACCCCAGGTTGCGGTAGAACGTGCGGGCGAGCTCGAGGTCGCCCACCCCGAGTGTCACCAGACTCAAACGTTGTTCCATGTGTCCAGGATAAGACGCGAGGGTCGGCCCTCGTGCGTGGATCACCGGTCGCGATCCCCGGCCATGCGATGTCCCCCGGTTCCGTTTCGGCCGGGCGCGAGCATTACCCTCGGCCGTGGACATGACCCGTAACATCCCCGGGAAGCCAGGGCTCGAAGGTCTCGAAGCCAAGTGGGACCGGCATTGGGAGACCAACGGCATCTATCGCTTCGATGCCTCCAAGACCCGCGACCAGATCTTCTCCATCGACACCCCTCCGCCGACGGTGTCCGGGTCGCTGCACATGGGATCGGTCTTCGGATACGTCCAGACCGACGCCCACGCCCGCTACCGCCGGATGGCGGGCAAAGAAGTCTTCTACCCGATGGGCTGGGACGACAACGGGCTGCCCACCGAGAGAAGGGTGCAGAACCACTATGGGGTGCGCTGTGATCCCTCACTGCCGTACCAGAAGGACTTCACCCCGCCGGTCGAGCCGCCTGACCCGCCCATCTCGATCAGCCGACGCAATTTCGTCGAGCTGTGCCACGGCCTCACCGCGGAGGACGAGAAGGTCTTCGAGAACCTGTGGCGCACCCTCGGGCTCTCGGTCGACTGGACCCAGACCTACGCGACCATCGACGATCTGAGTCAGCTGACCAGCCAGAAGGCGTTTCTCAACAATCTCGAGCGGGGAGAGGCCTACTCCCAGGAGGCCCCGGTCCTATGGGACATCGACTTCCAGTCGGCGGTCGCCCAGGCCGAGCTGGAGGATCGAGAGAAGACCGGGGCTTACCACAGGGTGGCCTTTCGCAAAGCCGACGGCTCGCCCCTCTTCATCGAGACCAGCCGTCCCGAGCTGATCTGTTCCTGTGTGGCCCTGGTAGCCAATCCCGAGGACGAGCGGTACCGGCCACTGTTCGGCTCGACCGTCACCTCGCCGCTGTTCGGGGTCGAGGTGCCCGTGGTCTCTCACGAGTTGGCCGACGCCGACAAGGGGACCGGTGTCGCCATGATCTGCACCTTTGGTGACACCACCGACGTCACCTGGTGGCGTGAGCTCGACCTCCCCACCAGGGCGGTGATCCAGCACGACGGGCGTCTCCAGGATACGCCGCCAGAGTGGCTCACCGGAGATGGAGCTCGGGTCTACTCCGAGATCGGCGGTCTCTTCGCCAACCAGGCGCGACGGAGGATCGCCGAGCTCCTCGCCGACTCGGGCGACCTCGACGGTGAGCCGCGGGAGATCACCCATCCGGTCAAGTTCTACGAGAAGGGGGACCGCCCCCTCGAGATCGTCACCAGCCGCCAGTGGTACATCCGCAATGGCGGCCGGGACGACGAATTGCGCAAGGAACTGCTCGAACGCGGCGAAGAGCTGGAATGGATCCCCGACTTCATGCGGGTTCGATATCGCCACTGGGTCGAAGGGCTCAACGGCGACTGGTTGATCTCGAGGCAGCGCTTCTTCGGCGTCGCCATCCCCCTCTGGTACCCGGTCTCCGAGAGCGGCGAGATCGAGTACGGGTCGCCGATCCTCCCCGCCGGCGTCCAGCTCCCCGTGGATCCCAGCTCGGACGCCCCTGAGGGCTACGACGAGACCCAGCGGGGCGTGCCGGGTGGTTTCGTGGGCGATCCCGACATCATGGACACCTGGGCGACGTCCTCGTTGACACCACAGATCGTGGGGCACTGGGCCGGGGACCCGGAGTTCTTCGACCGCGTCTTCCCCATGGACATCCGTCCTCAGGGTCCGGAGATCATCCGGACCTGGCTGTTCTCCTCCGTCGTCCGGGCGCATTTCGAACATGGCTTCCTTCCCTGGCACACCGCCACCTTCAACGGATGGATCCTCGACCCCGACCGCAAGAAGATGTCCAAGTCGAGGGGCAATGTGGTCACCCCGATGCCCCTCATCGAGGAGTACGGCGCCGAGGCCGTCCGGTACTGGGCGTGCAACGGGCGCCCCGGGGTCGACACCGCCGTTGACTTCGGGGTCATGAAGATCGGTCGTCGTCTTGCGATCAAGATCCTCAACGCCTCACGTTTCGCCTTGGCCTTCTCCGATGACGACGTCGAGCTGTCGGCGATCACCGAGCCCCTCGACCGTTCGATGCTGGCCGCTCTGGCCGCGACGGTCCAGAGCGCCACGGAGGCGTTCGAGGGCTATGACTATGCCCGGGCCCTCGAGGTGGCCGAGCGCTCCTTCTGGAACTGGACCGACGACTACCTGGAGCTGGTCAAGTCACGCGCCTACAACGGGGGCCCCTCGGGTGAGTCCGCACATGCCGCCCTGCAGCTGGCGTTGCGGGTCTACCTGCGGCTGTTCGCCCCGTTCCTCCCTTTCGTCACCGAGGAGGTCTGGAGCTGGTGGCGGGAGGGCTCGGTGCACCTGGCTCCCTGGCCGGCCCCGGAGGAGCTCGGAGGGCTCACCGGCGACTCCGCCGTCCTCGAGGCGGTGTCGGCCGTCCTCGGTGAGGTGAGAAGGGTCAAATCGGACGCCAACACCTCGATGAAGGCTCCAGTGCAGCGCATCGAGGTCCGGGGCCATCCCGAGTTCCTCGACCGGGTCAGAGCAGGCGAGGACGATCTGGTCAACTCGACCAATGGCGTGACGGTCGAGTACCGCGAGGGCCAGTTCCAGGTTCACGCCGAGCTGGCTGACTCCAGTAGCTGAACCAGCCGGTCGTAATCGGCATCGACCGAGCGCTGTGCTCGTCGGGACACCAGCGGCCCGAGCCACTTGAGCGGGCCCCTCTCGGGCCCACCCGATATCTCGGCCCTGACCCGACATGACTCTTCGCTCAGCGGCTCCACGATCCGGCGAACCCTTATCGGGAAGGTCGAGTCGATGGTCTCGATCTCGACCATCCGCCCTGGCTCCAGAGCCTTGACGACGAAGGTGGAGTTGACGTCCCGTCCCAGGAACCGGGCCTGCTGCTGATATCTCGACCCTACGGCGATCGGTGGCTCGGTGGTCCAGCGGCATGAGATCATCCCGCTCTGCCATTTGGGGTTGTTGGCAGCGTCGGAGAAGAAGGCGAACACCTCCGAAGCGGGACGGTGGATCTCCCTGGCAGCGAATAGCTCCATGCCCCGGGAAGATACCGCAGTGCCCCCCGGCCCCCATCGGCAGGGTCGGTGTTTCCCGGCCGTGACCCACCATGACTTGGCTCGGTAGCGGTCGAGCCCGGAGGGGCGGCGGGGGGAGCCGCCCGCTGTCTCGGCCGTTCACCGGTCCCGTCCCAGGACCCGGTCGATCTCGCCGAGACGCTCTCCGATCTCCGCCTCGTCGCCGAGGTCCCCGGGCCGGTAGACCGCCTGCGGGGGTACGCCATCGGGGAAGTATTGCTGGTCGACGACTCCGCCCGGATGGTCGTGGGAGTAGGCGTAACCCTCGCCATGACCCAGGTCGGCGGCGCCCCGGTAGCCGGCCGAGCGGAGGTGGAGGGGCACACTGGGTGTCGGACCGTTCTGCACCAACTCGGTTGCTGCGCCGATGGCCCGAGCCACCGAGTTGGACTTGGGGGCCGTGGCCAGATAGAGCGTGGCGTGGGCGAGGTGATAGCCGGCCTCAGGGAGACCGACATAGGCCAGGGCGTCGGCAGCGGCCACTGCCACGCGGAGCCCCCCGGAATCGGCGAGCCCGACGTCCTCGGAGGCCAGTATCACCAGACGTCTCGCAATGAACTCGGGGTCCTCACCCCCTTCGATCATCAGCATGAGCCAATACATGGCTGCGTCGGGGTCCGAGCCCCGCACCGACTTGATGAACGCCGAGATCACGTCGTAGTGGGAGTCACCGGTCTTGTCGTAACGGACCAGACGTCGCTGCAACGCCTCGGCGATGTCGTCGTGCTCGATGGTGGTTCGGGACGCGGCCTTGGTCATCCGGGCTGCCACCTCGAGTGCATTGAGCGACTGTCTGGCATCGCCACCGGTGCGGGTGGCCAACTCGAGGGCGGCATCAGGCGCCAACTCGACCCCGAGCGCACCGAGGCCCCGCTCGTGGTCGGCGACCGCGGTCTGGAGCAGGTCCTCGATGCTGTCGGGGGACAACGCCTCCAGCCGGAACAGGGTCATTCGGCTCATCAGTGGGCTGTTCACCTCGAAGTAGGGGTTCTCGGTGGTCGCACCGATGAGGATCAACGTCCCGTCCTCGACACCGGGGAGCAGGGCGTCCTGTTGGTTCTTGGCGAAACGGTGGATCTCGTCGAGGAAGAGCACGGTCCGCCGCTCCTCGGTGGCGAGAAGCTGGCGGGCCTCGGCGAGCACCTCCCGGATGTCCTTGACACCGGCGGAGGTCGCCGACAACGTGCGGAAGGCAGCATCGGCATGTGACGCCACGAGACGGGCCAATGTCGTCTTACCGGTCCCGGGTGGGCCCCAGAGCAACATCGAGATCGGCTCGCCGGACTCGACTATGTGGCGGAAGGCGGACCCGGGCGCAAGCAGCGCCGGCTGACCTCGGACCTCATCGAGGGTGCGGGGCCGCATCCGCGTGGCCAGGGGTGCCGAGCGTGCGGCGAGATCATCGGCCCGGGCGGCGAACAGGTCGGACATGACGCTGACGGTAACGGCTAGCCGGGAGGCCATCTACGATTCGATGGTGACCGCCGGAGCCTTCGGCCCCGTCGCTGTCTGGGCGGCCATAGCTTTTGCGCTGATCGCAGTGGCTACCGGACGACGCTGGGCGAACCTCGTATCGGCAGGAGCCGCTGCCGCATCGGCATTGGTCCTGGTCGTGGCGTTGCTGAGTGGCGACTTCTCCCTCGCCTACGTCGCCGAGACCACCAGTCTCGCCACGCCCTGGCCCTACAGGCTGGCCGGCCTCTGGGGCGGGATGGACGGGTCGATGCTGTTCTACTCGGCGATGCTCCTCGTCATCGGTGCCATCTGGCTCCGGGAGACGGCTCCGATCCGTGTGGGCGCCGCGGTCGGGCTAGGGCTCCTTCTCATCACCATGCTCTTCGCCAACCCGTTCACCGTCCTCGACATCCCGGCGGTGGATGGACAGGGGTTGCTGGCCATCCTCCAGCACCCGGCCATGGTGTATCACCCGCCGATCCTCTATCTGGGGCTGACGGTCCTGGTGCTGCCCTTCGCAGTCACGCTGGGAGCAGTCTGGCGGCGGACCGATCGCCGGATCTGGATGGCCGAGGTGCGGCGCTGGCTCTTTGTCTCCTGGGTGCTGCTCACCTTCGGGATGGCGGCCGGGGCCAACTGGGCTTATGTCGAGCTGGGATGGGGCGGCTACTGGGCGTGGGACCCGGTGGAGAACACCGCCTTGATGCCCTGGATGGCCACCACGGTCTTCCTCCACACCTCGCGAATCGAGGAGACCACCGGGAGATGGCGGCGATGGAACGTGGCGTTCGCCTCGCTTCCCTTCGCGTTGACGGTGATGGGGATCTATCTGACCAGGTCCGGGGTCACCGGGTCGATCCATTCTTTCGCCGAGGATCCCATGGTGGGGCGGATCCTGCTTGCTGCCGCCGTCGTGATCGGCGTCATCGTTGCCGTGGCGTCGACACGGTCCCAGCCGGGGGAGCCGTGGGGGCCGTTGCATCTGGATCGTGGCGGGTGGCTGGCGGTCAACGCCTTGTTGTTGACCACGGCACTGGTCTTCGTCACCGCCGGTTCGGGATATCCGGCTTTTGCCTCGGTGTTTCTCGGCGAGGCGGTGGCGGTGGACACCCGTTTCTTCGTGATCACCGTGCTCCCCGTCGCAGTCGCCGTCGCCGTCGGGCTCAGCCTCGCTCTGCGCGGGGCGGTGATGGCCTACGTCTTGGTGACGGTGTTTCTCGCCGCGTTGTCGGTGGTCATGGTGGGTCTCGAGGCGGGAGTCCTGCTCATGGCTCCCGCCATGGCCACCCTCGTCTTCGTCGCCTTCGGGATCTGGGGCCAGCGGCCCAGGGGGAGGTTGTTGACCGCCCATCTCGCCCACCTCGGCATGGGATTGTTCCTGGTCGGTGTCGCCGGGAGCGCCTTCGGAGGTGATTTCACCGGATCCATGATCCCGGGCGAGACGGTAGAGGTGGCCGGTCGGGAGATCACCATGGTGGGCGTGGACACTGGCGAAGGGGACCGCTATCTGTTCGTGCGGGCCGACTTCTCCGTCGATGGGGAAGCCCTGACGCCCGAGATAAGGGCGTACGAGGACCAGACGCTGCCGGTGGCCGAGCCAGCACTTCGCTCCACGCCCGGCGGCGATGTGATCGTGGCGATCTCGCTGTTGTTCCCGGACGGGGACACGGTGGGGGTCAGCGTGTTCGTGCGGCCGTTGGTGTGGTTGGTGTGGGTTGGGGCGATCGTGATCGGTCTGGCCGGTCTGGTTGGTCTCTTCTCGAGAGGCGGAGCCGGCGCAGCGCTACGTCGATCGGCCACAGCATGGCCGCAGCGAGAAGAAACCACCAGCGAAACTGCTTCTCGGTGACTCCCTGAGCCAGGCCTTCGGGGTCGAAGGCCCGTTCGGCGGTGATGTTGCCCCGTCCGCCAGTGCTCGAGGAGATGCTGGTCATCAGCTCGGAGTCCGGCTCGCCGGGCAGGTACTCGGCGGCGAAGGACCGGGTGGCGAGGGTGGAGAGGACCGCGGTGTCACCGTCATTGGCCGCGACGCTCACCCCGACTGCATAGGTGCCTCCCTGACGGGCGGGGACGACAGCCCCGAATTCGAAGTCCGAGACACGGTCGAGTCGCACTTCTTCCGAAGTTCCGTCGGGAAAGCTGACCCTGGCCAGCGGTTGGGTCCCCGCCGGCCACTCCTCGGCGCCCTCGAGTGACAACGTCATCAACTCGTTGGCGATCGAAGCCTCGATCCGCTGACCCTCCGCGCCACTCAACGGGAAGGTGTCACGGACCAGGGTCGACCAGAAGTCGCCGAATCCGTCCCATCCCGCCCAGCCGGCGGCCCACCTGTCCCCACCGTCACTGGTCCAGGCCGTGACCTTGCCGAGACCGACACGCCAAGCAGCGAGCAGCGGGTCGCTCAGCTCGCCCACCTGGAGCTGGACGTCCGCGGTCGGCTTCGGCGTTGTCGCCACATAGCCGAGGATGGCGGGGGAGGAGGCGATATCGCGTACCGCTTCCGCGGTGGAGGTCACCACCGGGAAGAACTCACCCTCGTTGATGAAGGACCGGGAGGCGAGTCTCGCCTCCTTGACGAAGATCTCCGGGATCTCGTTGAGGTCCCTTCCCGGGTAGAACCTTCCGTTGCCCGCCTCGGCGACCTCCTCCAGGGCTGGGATCGCCCCCTCGCCGGTACCCACCACCGACACCGTGACTCCCTGTGCGGCGGCCTCCTCGACGGCTTCGAGGAGATCCCTGGCGAAGGGGGCGCCGACGAACTCCGCCCCGATCTCCAGCTCGGCGGTGAAACCGTCGGTGAACAAGATGATGTGCCTTATCTCCTTCTCGGAGGCGAGGAGATGCTCCACCGCCTCTTCGAGGGCGGGCACGATTCGGGTCTCGCCGAACGGTTGCAGCGACGAGATCCCCTGATCGATCGTCTGGCGATCAGGGAACTCCTGGAGCGGGATCACCCATTCCCTCGTCCCGCTGAAAGCCAGCAGCCCCACCTCGTCGCCACTGCCGAGGGCTTCGATGGCTCGCACCGCGGCCGCCTTGGAGATGTCGGTCTTGTTCACACCGCCCTCGGTGGTATCCATACCGCTATCGCTGCAGTGACAGGCTCCCATCGACTCGCTGGTGTCGATGAGCAGCACCTCGGCCACCTCCGCCTCGCGCTCGGGGTCGGGTGCCTCGGAGTCGACCGGCAGCAAGGCCTCCAGCGGAGTGTCCCGATAGCCGCCGAGACCGTAGGCATGTGTGCCTCCGACGACCACCATCCCCCTCCCCAGATCGCGCACAAACGTGTCGAGTACCTCGATCTTCTCGTCGCTCAGATCGCGGGCGCTGACGTCGACCAGCACTGCCGAGCGGTGGATCGACAACTCCTGGATCCCGGGCATCTCCTCGATCGTCACCCGTTCCACCACCAGCCCGCGAGAAGTCAACGCGTCCTCGACGATCCGCCCTCCGTCCTGCTCGCCCTCGATGATCATCACGCTGGCGGGGCCGCGCACCTCGACGCCGGCCCGGTGGGTGTCGTTCTCCCCGACGGCATCCCCTGTGAGACGCACCGTGGCGGTGAACTGCTGCAGCCCTGACTCGCCCGCATCGACCGAGAAGGTCAGATAGTTCGGTCCCGGGTCGAGCGAGACCTCCTGGGTGTCCACCACCTCGGCTCCATCTGCCAATTCGACGGTGGCATCGGCGGACACGGTGGACAGGATTTCGACGGTGACGTCGAAGGTCTCACCGACGCTGACCGAAGAGGGCATGTCCATCGCCGATATCGCCGCATCCGACACCGCCGCCCCGGTCACGGTGTGGACGTCGACGACCACACCGAGGGTCTTCAACCGGTCGATCTCGGCCTGGAGATCGCCGGTGTTCCCCCTTCCGTCGGAGACCAGCACCAATCGCTGGCGGGTGTCGCCGGTGAGCACCGACTCACCGAGACGGAGGCCCCGGGCCAGATTGGTGGCGTCCGCCTCGACGCCCCGGGCGCGACGATAGGGATCGGACCCCACCGGGGTGCCCACTCGTGCGTCCGAGCCGAACTCGACTACGGCCCACCGGCCGTCCCCGGCGTCGGTGATGGCGGACTCCACCCAGGCCCGGGCGGCCTGCCGGGCGGAGTCGCCCATCGAGTCCGAGACGTCGACCACGAACACGGTGGTCACTTCGTCCGAACTGGTGGCGATCGCCGGGTTGACCAGGGTGAGCACGATCAGGCCAACGATCGCCGCCCGTACCCCGAGCCCGATCCTCCATTGCCGGAGGGGGACGCCGCGGGTGCGAAAGCTCAGATAGAGCTCGAGGGCGAGCACCAACAGCAAAGCCGCCAGGATCCAGGGGAGGAGGGTCCGGGCGATGGTCGTGGTGGCGTCCACCAGCTCGCCGGAATCGGGTGCGGGTCTGATCTCCGGCAGGGCATGGCGCGGCGCCAGCTCGGATTCGACACTGTCGCTGTTGACCGCGATCTCAAACGGTTCGGCCCCGGTTCGAGCGACTGTCCAGAACCCGGCCTGGTCGGCCACCGGCTCCGAGTCGCCCACCGAGACCACCGCGGTGTTGCCCCGGGGGTCGGTGACGCTTCCCCCGGTGCCTCCCACCGGGACCCGGCTCCCCACGGTGATTGCCTCGGCCACGCCGTCGGAGGTGGCGAGACCTCCCACCATGCGGGCCCCGATAATTGGGTAGGCGATGTCGATGGGAAGATTCGACTGTTCCAGGGTGAATGCCACGTAATAGAAGGGCACCCCATTGGTCTCGCTCTCCACGATCAACGGAGCACCAGGGGCCCCCAGCACGACCTCGCCCGAGGAGACCTCGAGCCGTTGCGCCTCGGCGATGGCGATCCGGCTGACATCGATGTCGTCCAACAGGGGGTGATCGGTGACCAGGGTCGGTATCGGGTTCTCCACCCGCCCCACCGCGATGATCCCGGGGGCTCCTCCGGGGGCGTCGATCGCGATGAACGGGGTGCTCGGCTCTGCGGGAACCGGCACACCCGCATAGATCTCGAAATCGACCTCCTCCCCGGGAGCGACATCGGCGTCGACCCCGGGGATGGCCGACATGAGCTGGTCGATGAAGAAACGGCCCTCCCCGTGGACCCGGGCCTTGAGTGAGCCCAGGACGGGGGCGCCCACGAACCGCTGGTTGTCGTAGGCGAGCAGGTCCTCCCCGTCGAGAAAGGCAGCGACCCGAGACCCCGAGGGAAGCTCGAAGGTCTCCTCGACCACGCCGCCACCCGGGATCTCGATCTCCTCGCTGAGGACGGTGATGCCGTCGACGTCGAGACGAAGCACCTGAACGGCGTCGGGGCCACCTGTGGATTCGACGGTCACCCGGGCCTGAAGCCCTCCCGGCCCCGCATTGACCGACAGATTGGTGATCGCCCTGTTGGTGTCGGTCTGTCCCACGGGGACGAACCGGGTGCCCAGTGGAGCCAGCCTCTGGTCGATGTCGTCGAGGCGACCATCGGAGAGGAGAACGAAGCCGGTGTCGCGGTCGGGGAGCACCAGCGACTCGGCGAGGGCGAAGGTCGTCTCGAAGTCCGCCGAGCCCGCGTTGGTCCTGACGCTGTCGATGGCCCGGGAGAACTCGTCCTCGTCCGCGCTCTGGGTCACCAGGACGGTGGGCTGGGTCGAGGCCACGATGAGACTGGCGACTCCCTCGTCGGGTAGCTCGGCGCGCAGCTCCTTGGCCTGCTCCACCGCGGTCCCGAGACGATCCGGGTCACCGTCGACGGCCGCCATCGACCCGGACGCGTCGACGATGAAGACGGTGTGCTCGGCGAGGTCGGCCTCCTGCAACACGGCCGGTCTGGAGAGGGCGAATGCGAACAAGAACACCGCCGCCAGCTGCAGGATGAGGAGGAGGCTCCATCGCAGCTTCTGCCACGGCTCCGCGGCGGTGATGGCGTGCTTGAGCCCGTCCCAATGGAGCAGCGACGAGACCGAAGTCGCCGGTCGGCGCGGGGTCAGCATGTGGAGGATGACGATGGGTGCGGCCAGCAGGAGGGCGGCGAGCCCGGCAGGCAGCAGCAGGGTCATCGGAGGACCCCCGCCTCACGCCAGGTCTGGAGGAGAAGTGTCTCGATGTCCTCGGTGGCATCGACCGCGGCGTAGCTGGCCCCGCTGCCACGGGCCGCCGTGGCCACCTGCTCCCGCCACAGCCGGACCCGGGCGCGGTATGACCGGGACACGTCATCGGTGACGCTCACGGTGAGACGGTCCCCGAGCTCGCGATCGACCAACTCGAGGTCTCCGGAGAAGTCGGGGTCGAGGTCCTCTTCACACAGGACGTGAAGGATGGTGACGTCGGAGCCCGAGGCCCGAAGCTGGATCAGGGAGCGCCACTCGGGGGTCAGCAGGTCTGAGAGGACGACGGTGAGCCCGGGCAGACCGCTCTGGCTGAGCAGATGTCTCGCCGCCTCGGCGAATGGGGTCAGACCCGTGGCCTGCAGACCTTCCACATAGTCGAGAAAGGCGGGAACCGCGGCCCGCCCGGCGAAACGGGGGGCAAGGCCCCGCGCCGGGAAGGTGTGCACCGACACCGAGTCGTGTGCGGTGAGGGCCACGAAGCCGAGGGCGGCCGCCAGCCGTTTAGCCTGCTCGATCTTGTCTCCCACCGTCATCGATGCCGAGGTGTCGATGAGCAGCCGGATGGTGATCTCGTCGTCGGCCTCGAACAGCTTGATGAGCACCTGATCGAGACGGGCCATCACGTGATAGTCGATCCGCCGGAAGTCATCGCCGGGGTGGTATTCGCGGAAGTCGGAGAAATCGATGGTGTTTCCGTAGCGCTTCGACTTGTGCTCACCCCCGAAGCGTCCCACCAGACGATGGCGGCTGGCGAGCTGGAGGCTCTCGAGCCTGGCCATCAACGCCGGGCTGAGGAGGGTCAAGGGGCTCCCCGGATCTCCGGTCTTGGCTCGGGGACCGAGTGCAGCACCTCGTCCACGATGGCGTCGGTGCCGACACCTTCAGCGGTTGCCTCGTACCCGAGCACGAGACGATGACGCAGTGCCGCAGGCGCCGCCCACCTGATGTCGTCGGCGGTCACGTGGGGTCTGCCTTCGATCATGGCCGCCGCTTTGGAGGCCAGGATGATGGCCTGGGCGCCACGAGGAGAAGCCCCCCAGCGGACGTATCTCTTGACCGGGGGAGTGGCATTGTCGCCTTCGGGGTGGGTCGCCTCGATGATCAGCGATACGTATCGGAGGAGATGCGATGCCACCGGTAGCAGGGGTGTCATCGAGATCATGGAGCCGATGGTCTCGATGTCGGCTGCAAGGGGCACCTCAGGTATCGACCCCGCCGTGGTCCGTCGCAGGATCTCTTCGAGCACCTCGGCGGTCGGGGGGTTGACCGTCGCTTTGAACATGAAACGGTCGAGCTGGGCCTCGGGCAGCGGGTAGGTCCCCTCGAGCTCGATCGGGTTCTGGGTGGCCAGCACCAGAAACGGCCTGGGCAGGGGCCGGGTCTCACCGGCGACGGTGACTTGCCGCTCCTGCATTGCCTCGAGAAGAGCCGCCTGGGTCTTGGGAGTGGCACGGTTGATCTCGTCGGCGAGCAACAGGTTGGTGAACACCGGGCCGGCCCGATATTCGAATCGTCGGTGTCCGCTCTCGTCCTCTTCGAGCACCTGGGTGCCGACGATGTCGGCGGGCATGAGGTCCGGGGTGAACTGGACGCGGGAGAACCCCACACCGATGGCCTCGGAGAATGCCTTGACCAACTCTGTCTTGCCCAGTCCCGGCACCCCTTCGAGAAGCACGTGCCCCTCGGCGAGCAGCCCTACCAGGGTCTGGCGGATCAGGCCCGGCTGACCGGCGATTCTCCTCCCCACCGCCGACTCGATCTCCTCGGCGACCCTGGCATACCCGTCGAGGTCGGTTGGTTGCAGTCCGCTCACCACTTCCTCCTATCGGGCCTCGGCCGCGAGCAGGTCGAAGTAGGACTGGACGATGTCACGCATCGACGGCGGAAGCTGGAGCTGGCCCAGGGCGTCGGCCGCCTGGTTGAGATACTCGGGAAGGACCTGTGCGTAGGGCACCACCGACTCGCCGCGCGCGGTGGGTGCCTCGGCCCGGCCCAGGATGTCCCCGTCTCCGGAACCGCCATCGATCCCTACCTGGACCAGGTCTGAGACGCTTCCCTCGTCGATCGGGTCGTAGACGTTGGCGGTCTGCACCTCGGTGCCATGGTCTTCACCGCGGTTGCCAGAGACGGTGCCCTGACCGCCCAGTCCTGCGGCATTGCCGTCACCGGGGGCGACACCGCCGATCTGGCCGCTGGCGCCACCGCTCTGCGGTTGGCCCCCGGTCCCTTGTCCTTGTCCCTGTCCTTGCCCTTGCCCTTGTCCCTGCCCCTGCCCCTGCCCTTCACCGTCCCCCTGACCCTGACCGTCACCTTCACCCTGGCCGTCACCTTCACCCTGGCCCTGTCCCTGGGCGGCGCCGCTCAGGCGGGCCCGCGCCCCTTCGACGGCACGCTGTGTCTCGCCGAGGGCCTGTTGGCCCCGGGCGTCGTCGAGACCCGACTGCTGACCCACCCCGGCCTCGGTCAGCGACTGGGCCGCGGAGCGCAGGTCACCCGACGCCAGGGACCGTGCCGCGTCGGAGAGCCGGCTGGCGAGAGCGGGGTTGCCGGATGCCTGGGAGCCGGCCAGGTCGGTCAACCGGTCCTCGAGGGCGGCGAGCTCGGGCTCGGAGAGAGACTCGAGGCTCTCGGCGAGCTCATCGAACTGGGAGGCGGCGTCGAGCGGGGCGCCATCGACGAGGGGACGCAGGCTGAGATCGCGCGCCAGCCCCTGCACCGCGGCCTTCTGGGACAGAAAATCCGGGTCGATCCGGCTTCCCAGCCGCTTCTCGGAGTCCTCGAGAGACTGCAGCGCCTCTTCGAGGGTCTCGGCCTGCCGCAGCTCCTCGGCGAGACGTTCGAGCTCGGTGACGATCTCCTCGGACGTCTCCACCTCGGCCTCTTCCACGGCCTCGGCGATCTTCTCGATCTGTTCGGCCTCGGCCTCGAGGGCGGACTCGAGGTCCGAGGAGAGCGCCGGGGTGGATCCGAGTGGGGGGAGCAGGCCGATCAACAGGGTAAGCGCCCCCGCCATCCCGAACTGGCGGAGTCTTCGACGGTCGGGGGCGATGGGAATCGCATGGGCGGCATCCGAGGCGGCGGCGATGCTGTCCGCTCGATGCTGGATGAGCCGGTGCACCCCTTCGTCAGGGTTGGCGAACTCCAGTGCCGTGGTGAAGACATCCCGGGCGCCGAGACCCCGCTCCGCAGCGCGAGACGCATCCCACTCGGTGATGCGGAATGTCGATGCCCGGACCGCCGACCCCAACAGGAACACCGCCGCCAGCGCGCCAGCGAGGGCCCATCCCTGATCGAAGGGAGTCAACCAGTCGGCGGCGACTGCGAGTGCCATGGCCAACCCGAGATGAGGCGCATATCGCTGCGCGGTGGCGACGAGCCAGGCGAGACGCATCCTCCCGCGTATGCGTCTGAGGAAACCTGATCGTTGCTCGGTCAAAGTGACATCTCCTCGGGAGGTAAGACGCTCAGCACTGAGCGATCGGTTCCCGGCGACTCGCCCCGGGCCAAGTTAAGCACGACCCGGGATGTGTCTGATTGGGGACGATGAACGGTACCTTTTGGTCTCGTGGGACCCGTTTCTCCGACCGGCTTGCCGAGACGACTCGCCGTCGTCGGCGGCTTGAGCGCCGTGGCGTTCGTCGCGCCCCTGCTCGATCTCTACGGGAAGAACCCCGAGGTGTTCGTGGCCAACCGGGCAAGCGAGGTCGAGATCGCGGCATTTGCCTTGGTCGTGGCGCTGTCGGTCCCGGCACTGTCATGGGGTGCGCTCGCCATCGCCGGGGCAGTCGGGGGTCGGGCCCCCGACCTCGTCTACACCGTCCTGGTGGGCTTTCTCGCCCTGGCGACCGGCTTCGTGGTGAGCCGTCAGGCCCTGCCCGACAACACAATGGGGGCGCTGGTCGCCGCGGTGGTCATCGGGGGGCTGGTGTTCTGGCTGATGTGGGCCATCGATCTGGTATTCGTCTTTGCCGCCATTGCCGTGCCGGTCTTGTTGGTGATGTTCCTCGCCAGCTCGGCGAGCGCCCGGCTGATCTGGGAAGAGCCCGAAGTCGTCGAAGGTGGCTTCACGGTCGAAGCACCCCACCACATCGTGATGCTCCAGCTCGATGAGATGCCACTCGCGTCGATCATGAACACCGACGGGTCGATCAACGAATCGCTGTTCCCCAATTTCGCCCGTCTCGCCGCCGAA
Organism: Acidimicrobiia bacterium; assembly: GCA_035512955.1. GTDB lineage: Bacteria > Actinomycetota > Acidimicrobiia > Spongiisociales > ZC4RG35 > JANQRA01. The sequence continues at coordinate 37,477 of DATKCZ010000002.1, read as the reverse complement.
GGGACCTGGTACCGCAACGCCCTCTCCGATTCGATCGCCACGACTCAGAGCGTGCCGGCAATCCTCACCGGCCTGAGGGGGGAGGAGGGGCAAGGCCCCTCTTTCGTGGATCACCCCGACAATCTGTTCACTCTGCTCGCCGACACCTATGAGATGCATGTCATCGAATGGGTGGCGGAGTTGTGCCCCGAGGAGACCTGTCCCGATTACGCGGGCCGGGCACCGGCGCGATTCAGCAACTTGGTCAAGGACCTCGGCGTCGTTTACGGGCATCTCACCTTGCCGGGCACGGTGAGAGAGAGACTGCCGAGCATCGACAACGCCTGGAAGGGGTTCCTGGGCCAGGAGGACACCCCGGCGGGCACCGCCGTGGAGGTCGAGGGGCTGCCGGTGCCCGGGGACGGGGAGCGTGAGGACTGGATCAACTGGGTGCAGCGGCTGATCAACGGGATCGACGATGACACCGCCCCGACGCTGAGCTACGCCCACCTGAAAGCGCCACACGTCCCCTGGGTGACCAATCCCTCCGGCACCCACTACGAGCGCCCCGAGGAGTACACCGAGGTCGATGGGGTGGAGGGGGACGGACGCTGGGGCACGAGACCCGAGCCCGCCCTGGTCGGCTTTCAACGTCACCTATATCAGGTGGGGTTCCTCGACACGTTGCTGGGTCGGATGCTCGACCACCTGGTCGACACCGGGACCTGGGACGAGACGATGTTCATCGTGGTGGCGGATCACGGGGCCTCCTTCGTTCCGGGCGAGCACCGTCGATGGCCATATGAGGACAACCGGGATGATCTCTACCGGGTACCGTTGTTCGTCAAGTACCCGGGACAGGCGGAGGGTGAGACCGTGGACCTGCCCGCATTCGGGATCGACCTCTTGCCGACCATCGTCGACGTGCTCGGGGTCGAGACCGCCTGGTCGTTCGACGGAGTGTCACTTCTGGGCCTCGACGAGGAGCGTCCCCACGAGCCGCGTCGGTGGTGCTGCAACGGCACGGGAGTGAGCACCGATCTCGTCGGCTTGTTTGCCCAGGTCGAGCGGAATCATCAGTGGGTCCCCGATCAGGGCTCGTGGGTGGGTGTGGCCGGAATCGGGCCCCGTGGCTCGCTGGTGGGTACCGCGACGACTGAGCTCGACATCGTCCCGGACGAGGAGTTCATGTGGTCACTCGATCTCGGGGCCGATCTCGACAAGGTCGACCGCGAATCCGGGATGGTCCAGACCTTGCTGACCGGACGTCTCGAGGCATCGTCGATCTCCGATTCCGACGAGATCCTCATCGTCATCAACGATGTCGTTGCGGGGGTCGCCTATCTCGCCCGCGACACCGCCACCGGAGGGACGATCACCGGCCTCGTCGCCGAGGAGCTGGTGCGTGACGGCGTCAACGACGTCGACATCCTCATCCCTGACGGGAACGGCGCCTGGCTGGCAGGGGTCAACGATGACGTCTCCCTCGAGCTCGTCGCCGAGGATGGTCATGTCATCGAGCTCGGCGTGGAGGGGAGCAGGAGGATCCAGGTCGACTCGGTGGTCCCCACCGACAACGGATGGGAGCTGAGTGGTTGGGCCGCGGATGTCAGCCAGAAACTGACACCGGACACCTTCTACGTCTTCGTCGGTGATCGGCTACTGGCATCGGGCCCTCCCAACGCCGATAACGGCAACGTGGTGCGGTGGTTCGACAGCGAGGACCTGCTGCGATCCGGTTTCCGCTTCGAGGTGGAGGGCAATGCCGTGCCTCCCGAGGCCGATCGACTGCTGGTGGTCGCCGAGTTTGGAGACGTTGCCGTGGCCGATCCGGCGACCCTGGGCCGTTAGCGGGGGCGGAGGTTGTAGAGCACCCTGGTCCCGGTGCCCAGCGTCTCGGTCTCGACCGGGTCGAAGCGCCGGCCGAGGATCGCCTCGAACTCACTCCTCGTCCGGCCATCGTGCAGCTCTGACTCGATCTTGTTGGCGGTGAGCTTGGCGATCATCTCGTCCTCCGGGGAGACGAACTCGAGAACCACCGGACAGCGCATGCCCGCCAGCCATTCGACGACGATCGTCGGCGGGATGCTGGCGGTGTAGACGAGATGGTGGATGACCCCGTAGGCGATGACCATGTCGGGATCCGCCCGCTCGATGAGACCGGGCCGCTCCCCGCCGGCCCAACCCTGGGACGGTGAGGGGTTGGTCAGGTCGGTGAGCACGATCGACAGATGGCTGCCGCTCCGGTACAGCGAGTCGAGCACCGTCTCGTCGCCGTCGACGGCGATGGCCTGGGTCCCCGATTCGGCGGCGATTCTGGTGAAATGGCCGTCATTGGCGCCGAGGTCGATGACCCGTCCGGGCTGGTGGGCCCCGAGGGCGCGCTCGAGGAACTTTCCCTTGGTGTCACGGTCCCGACCGACGTGCCGGCACGACTCGTATTCGATCCACCCCTCCGCGCCACCGCTCCACTCCAGATCGCTCACCAGCTTCTGCAGCCGGCGCACATTGGCGAGGATCAGGTCGGCGCTGAACCCGGCATTCCTCAGCTCATCCCGGACAGAGGCTCCCGACATGCGGTCCTCCATCCTCGCCTGTAGCGACACGTGCATCATCGACGACGGGCGGAGGCGCTGCCAGAGCCCGAGCACGCTGCGCATCTCGCTCGCCGTGGGCCCCTCGGGGTTGCCCCTCAGCCAGGGTTGGAAGGGGATCCCGGCGCGGGCCCGCAGCATCAGGGGGAACAGGAACTGACGGGTGAACTGGCGATAGCCGATCCAGGGCTCGCCCGGCGCGTATTGCTCGAATGAGCCCACATCGATGAACACCGGCTTGCCATCGATGAACTGGATGTTGTAAGGGGTGGCGTCCTTGATGGCGAGCCCCTCGGCGAGAGCCTCGGCGAGGAGATCCAACTGGAGCAGGGCAGCGTCTTTGAGCATCGAAAAGGTCCACTCGAAGGGATAGGAGACGAATGGGATGCGGGGATGCTCCAGAGCAGCGACACTGTCAGGAGCGTCGTACTCGACGACCTCGGCGCCGATGAGACGGCCGTCGCCGGTGGCTCGCGCGAAGAAGTCGGTGGAGGAGAGGGCCTTCCATCCTTCCAGCCCGCGCCGGTCGAGCAGTCTGAGGACTCGGCCATCGTCGAACACGACATGTGACGCGGGGTCGCGGAATGACCCCGGATCGACCTGATGCACGAGCGGGTCAGGACTCGGTGGTGACGGCAGGCTCTTCGGTCTCGGCCCCGGTGTCCGACGCTGCCCTCTTGCCCATGAGACGGGCCCTCCAGGCCTTGAAGGCGACCAATATCCCGGCGGCCCCACCGAGGATGGCCTGCAGGATCAGACTTCCCGATCCGGCGTCCAAGTATCCAAAAATCATCAGATAGTTCCTTCCCAGGGCTGAGCGTTCGACCGCTACGCCCCCCATATTCGTCCAAGCCCGGTCACATGCCAACCCTCAGACGCGATACAGCGCCCTTCCGTCCCGATCCTGGAGACGGATCTTCCCGGCAATTCTGAGATGCTCCAGGTGGGAGACCGTCTCCAGGAAGGCCAAACGAGCACTCACCGGGTCGAGGTTGGGACGGAACGACCTGGTCATCACCGTCCACGCCGTGGTGTCCCCCTCCCTCACCAGGTCGGCCATGTCGCGGAGACGACGGTCGTGGTGTAGCAGGATCTGGTGGGCACGCTCATCGCCCCGGTCGATGAGAGTGCCGTGAGCCGGGTAGGTCACTCCGAGCCCCATGCCGATCAGCCTGTCGAGAGATTGGAGATAGTCGCCGAGGGGGTCACCGATGTCGAGGTCGTACATGATCACCGGTGAGATTCGGGGGAGCACGTGATCACCGGAGAAGAAGATGCCGGTTCGACTGTCCCGCAGACAGATGTGCGCCGGGTCGTGGCCGGGGGTGTGCACCACCAGCAGCGATCTGCCGCCGTCCAATGGTATCTCGTCGCCATCCGCCACCACATGGTCGGGGGGCTCGATGATCGGCATGTAGTCGGGTCGCTGGATGTTGGCCGCGGCGTCGATCACCTCGCGGGGCACCCCATGGGTGCTCGCGATCATGCGGAGCCGCTCGACGTATCCGGGGGTGTCGTTGTAGAAGCCGACATCCCGGGCTGCCCTCTCATGCATGACGAATCGGCACCCCAGGTCGCCCACCACCCGTGCTGACATCCCCACGTGATCCGGGTGGAGGTGGGACACGAGGAGGGTGTGTATGGCCGACTCCTCGAGCCCGAGGATGTCGAGTCCCTCGCTCAGTGCCTGCCGTCCGGGCTCCCAGTCGGTCCCGCAGTCGATGAGGAGCAGCCCCTCGTCGGACTCGATGGCATAGGTGTTGACCCACGCCGGTGACTTGAAAGGGAGGGGGAGGGGTATCAAGTGGATCCCGTTCCCCAGTGTCTGGGGCCCCGGAACACTCATCTCGTGGTGGTGGCGGCCGATGCGGCGCGGTTTGCCCACCAGCGGGCGAGCTGGCCAAGACCGAGGGCGACGGTCAGCACGACAGCGGACCAGACCCCAATGGCGCCATAGTCGGAGCGGGCCGGATCGAGGAATTGGTAAGGGTACCAGCCGACCATCTCGCCTCTGGTCAGGCTGTAGACGAGATAGACCGCAGGGATCACCGCCCAGATGGCCACGGCGCGAGCGGATAGAGCAGAGGAGGGAGGGTGCAAGACCCAATCGAGCGCCACTGCGAGCGGCCCAATGAGGAGGAGACACCAGTCCACCCAGGGCTCGCTGCGACCGGCGGGCATCGCATCCGGGGCAAAGGCCAGCGGATAGCTGAGCCCGGTGATAGCCATGTTGACCGTCACCGCCCCCCTGAACATGTTGAAGCCGGCCCCCCACACCTTGGCGGGCTGCCAGGCCAGCCTCACCAGCAGAACCACCGCGGCGAGGTTGCTGAGGACCGGGAAGAGGCTGAGGAATTGCGCAACGGTCAGGTCGTGTCGGCTCATCCCGACGGCGAGCTGGGCGAGCAGGGCCACGGTGAGGAGCGAGGCCAGCGCGAGACGCAAGGCCCTGGGCGTGGTCTCGCTCATCGGGATCGGCTGCCGAACGTGGCTGACGGCCCCGGGAGGGGCCGCCAGCAAAGCCGAGCCCTTCGGTCCGTCAGGCAGTCGACTTCCTCATGCCACCATATATGAGCACGACGGCTGCGGCCACGGCGACCTGGATCAGCAGCTTTATCCAGTCGATTCCCGAGGTGTCCTGGCCACCCAGGGCGTCGTAGACGAACCCACCGACGATGGCACCGACGGCACCGAGGACGATCGTCATCACCAACGAGATGTTCTGCTTGCCGGGGAGCACCAGGCGAGCCAAGGGCCCGATCACGATGCCGGCCACCAGGCCCCATACGAGGGTGCTCAGTACTTCGCCCATTTCATCCTCCTAACGGACAGGCGTTACGCCCCGTCACACTAACCCGAGGGCCGGGGCCGATGTTGGTCCTCCTCGACTTCAGCGGGTCTGTACCTCGATGATTCGTTATTATTTCCCGTGGGACCCGAGAAATGGGTGCCACGCCTGGCTTGCTGCTCCTACCCGTCGGACGCTGCATGAGGTGACCGGTGGTCTCCGGGCCGCTGGTTGCGGAACGCTTGGTGCGAAGAATCTGGCGGGACCGCTCATGAAGGAGCATGAATGTCGACCAACCTGTTTGTGGGGAATCTCCCCTTCACAGCCAGCTCGCCAGACCTGGAGGAGCTCTTCACCCCCTACGGCGCGGTTTCCCGTGCCCAGGTGATCACCGATCGCGACACCGGTCGCTCCCGCGGGTTCGGATTCGTGGAGATGGACTCCGCTGAGGACGCTCAGAAGGCGATCGATGCACTCGACGGCTCCGACTTCGGAGGCCGGCAGATCAAGGTGAACGTGGCCCGGGAGAGGTCGCGCTGAAGCTAACCGTGCTCGACGGGGTCTTTGATGCCAAAAGTGATGTCGAGGGTCACTGTGAACAGCGTGGGAGCACCTGAAGAGTCGACTTCCCCACCCACCTCGACGATCTCGAAGTGATGGATGTCCGAGATGGTGCTCGCCGCCCGGGCGAGCACGGTCCGGATCGCGTCCTCGATGGAGCCTCCGGCCTTGCCCGACAATCTGATGGTCTTGGTGATCGATGACATGGCTCTGTTCGGCGAAACCGTAGCTACACCGGGCTGATCGCGGCGGCCACGGCGGAGGCCCCGTCGCCGAGCAGCAAGGTGTAGTGATTGACCCCGGAAAGGTACTCCATCGTGAAGTCCGCTCTCGCCCTGGCCGTTTCATTGGCAGCATCGAGAGGGACCATCCCCCCCGGCTGGTCGAGTGTTCCCCGCTCCACGACGATCAGATGAGCCGGGACCCCGCCCTGGACCGCCGCCTCGTTGGCGATCGGGTCGACGGCGAGCTCACGTGCGCCGACTCGGATCGCATCCCGGTTGGCCACCACCCTGAGACCGGGGTCCTCCCCGGCCCGGAGCTCGTGCCCGAGCGCGGCCCGCATCGAGTCTTCCCAATGCCTCGTCAGAGCGGGATGGCCCCGCCAGTGGTCGTAGAAGTCCTCTTCGGTGTCGAATTCGAGCTCGAGCCTGGCAAGCGCCGGCCCCACCAGGGAGTCGATGAGCTCATCTACCTCCATGGAAGGGTCGCGGGGCAAGGGGAGACCCCCATCGACCAGGACCAGTCTCTCGGCGCGCTCGGGGTGGTGCAGACCGAAGAGAGCCGCGATCCATGCACCCATCGAGTAGCCGGCGACGATTGCGGTGTCGACCTCGAAGTGATCGAGGCTCCGGCTGATGTCGTCGGCGAGTGTGGCGAGATCGTATGGAGGTGGCGCATCGACGCTCCCGCCCCGGCCCCTCACGTCGGGCACGATCAGCCCCAGCCCGGCGGGCAGGTGGTCGATGACTCTCGTCCACCACCGGGAGTTCCCCGACAACCCGTGGACCAGGACCGCCGTGGAGGCGTCATCGACCGGGGGGCGGTGCCAGACATTGGCCAGACCATGAGGAACGGGGAGCGCGACATCCTGCATGTGCCCGAAGCTAGCCGGGGACAGGCCGTCATCCTTTGCTGCGCATCCTCCCACCGACAAACGTCATGATCACCTCGAAACGGTCATTCAGCAGTGCCAGGTCGGCCCGTCGACCGGTGTCGAGCGCACCCCGGTCGGTGAGACCGAGAAGCCGGGCAGGGTTCCTCGACACACAGTGCAGGGATTCGACCAGGCTCGCCGAGGTCCAGGTGGCCAGGTTCATCGCCGCCTGAGGGAGGGTGAGCACGCTTCCTGCCAGACGGCCTTCGGCGGTGCGCGGCCCTTCGTCACCGACCGTGATCGGACCGGCACCGAAGGCATAGACGCCGGGGCCAAGGCCGAGGGCGGCCATGGCATCGCTCACCAGGATGGTGCGATCCGGGCCAAGCGCCATCCATGCCACCGCGAGGGTGGCGGGGGCGACGTGGATGCCGTCCGCTACCAGCGCGGAATGGCGGTCCGAGACCAGGGCGGCGCCCACGGCCCCGGGATCCCGGTGACCGAATGGGGTCATTTGATTGAAGAGATGGGTGACCAGCGATACCGGCCCGGCGAGAGCCCTTCTCGCGGTGTCGAACCCGGCTGCGCTGTGCCCGAGGGACACCACGACGCCCCCGTCGTGCAGAATCTGTGCCACCGCGTCGGCGCCAGGTAGCTCCGGGGCCAAGGTCACGATGCGCACCATGCCGTTGCCGACCCATCGGCGGGCCACGTCGGCGTCGGGGGCGACGATGTGACCCAGGTTGTGCGCGCCATTCATCTCCGGCGAGATCCACGGGCCCTCGAAATGCAGCCCCAGCACCGCGGCGCCCCGATAGCGATCGGGCCTTCGGTGGGCGACGACCTCGATGGCGAGATCGGTGACTTCGCCGGGGGAGGTGACCACCGTGGGGACGAAGCTGGTCACGCCCAGCTCGGGGAGACGCTCACCCACCTCCCATATCGTCGTGGGATCGTGGGTGAAGTCATGTCCGAAGGCGCCGTTGATCTGGATGTCGATGAGACCGGGGGCGACGATGAGCCCGTCGACGTCGATCACCTCGGTGTCGCCGGCGGTCTCGGTGATGAGCCCTCGCTCGAAATGGAGCTCGGCGGGCTCGAGATCGGTGTCGGCGACGAGACGGCCTCCCCTGAGTGTGGTCACCCCGGGAGTGTGGGGGCGGGAGCGGCCGGAATCAACTAGTGGCACCCCGGTCATATCGTCGGCCCATGCGACGCTGGTCTGCCCTCCTGGTTGTGCTCGCAGCTTGCTCCTCATCGGCGGCCGGGCCGACCAGTTCGAACTCGGAGCCTATGAGCAGCACCACCTCCACCCTGGCCGCGGTGACCACGACCCTGGCCACGACGACCACTCTCGCCACGACCACCACGACGGCCAGCCCCCATGCCCGGCCCGACTGGCTGGGGACCCGGCCTCTCCCGCTCCGCCCCGACGGGCACGGCGATGCGCAACCCACCCCGCCCGAGCTGGTGGATCGCCGGCTGGAGACCATCGACCACCTGCCCCCGTCCGAGGGATCCGCATTCGAGGCCTCGATCGCGTCGATCCCGCCCGATGTGCTGGCACGCTCGAGCTGGACCGAGGAGTGCCCGGTGACGGTGGACGATCTGGCCTATCTGACCATGAGTCACCTCGGTTTCGACGGCGAGCTGCACACCGGGGAGATGATCGTCAACGCCGCGGTTTCCGAGGACGTGGTCGAGGTCTTTCGACAGTTGTTCGAGGCCCGCTTCCCCATCGAGCAGATGAGGGTCATCACCGCCGAGGAGATAGACGCCCCGCCCACAGGTGACTGGAACGACACCACTTCGTTCGTCTGCCGTCCCGCAGTGGGGTCCACGTCGTGGTCGTACCATGCCTATGGGCTGGCCATCGACCTCAACCCCTTCCACAACCCATATCTGAAAGACGGTCTCGTGCTGCCCGAGCTGGCCGGCTCCTACCTCGACAGGGATGAGGTGAGGCCGGGGATGATCGTCGATGGTGATGTGGTGACCCGGGGCTTCGCCGAGATCGGTTGGGATTGGGGCGGCAACTGGAACACGCTCAAGGACTGGATGCACTTCTCACTGGGTGGGGGCTGAACCACTCGAACATCTGTTCGATATAGTGGACCGGTGTCCAGATACGCCGAGCTCCACTGTCACACCAACTTCTCTTTCCTCGACGGTGCATCCCACCCCGAAGACTTAGTCCAGCGAGCGCTCGACCTCGGGTATGACGCCCTTGCGATAACCGACCACGACGGGTTCTACGGGACCTCCCGGCTGTGGCAGGCGGCCAGGGCAACGGGGCTTCCTGTGATCTATGGGGTCGAGATCGCCCTGGAGGTCGATCCGGGGGGAGCCGCCGACCCGGTCTCCAAAGCCGAGGAATGGGACCGGAGACGCTACGCCCGGGTCAAGGCGAGCCTGGGTCGGCTGAGACGAGGGCGCTCGGTCCGTGCTCATGGGGTGAAACCGACCGCCCTACCCGAGTCCGACCACCTGGTGCTGCTCGCCGGATCACCGGATGGCTATCGGACCCTGTCCCGTCTGGTCACCCAGGCCCAGTTGCGCGGGGAGAAGGACCACCCCGTCTACACCTGGGACGATCTGGCGGTGGCGGCCACCAACCACGACGTGCATGCACTGACGGGATGTCACTCGGGTGCGGTGCCCAAGGCCGCCGCTGCCCATGACCTCGGGGCGGTCATTGGGGAGGCATCACGTCTCCGTGAGATATTCGGCCCGCGTCTCCACATCGAGATGTGGCACCACGGCATGCCCGAGGACGACGCTCGCAACGACTTGATGTGGGAGGTCAGCCAGAAGCTGGCCCTGTCCCCGGTCGCCACCAACCAGGTCCACTATCACGACAGGGCCGATGCCTATCTCTCCGAGGTGCTGGCCGCCATTGGTGGACGGAGGACACTGGCCGAGGCCGACGGGTTTCGACCCGCCTCCGACGAGCGCTACTTGAAGCACCCCAAGGAGATGGAGTGGCGTCTTGCCCGCTATCCGGGTGCAGTTGCCCGCAGCGCCGAGCTGGGGCGTCGTCTCGCATTCGACCTCGGTCTGGTCGCCCCGCGGCTTCCCGACTTCCCCATGCCGGGACATTTCCGTGACGAGATGGACTATCTGCGACATCTCACCTGGGAGGGGGCGAGGGGGGTCTATCCGGGCTCGGATGACGGTATCGAGCCGGCCGCACGTCGTCGTCTGTCCCATGAGTTGGACATCATCGAGAGACTGGGGTTTCCCGGGTACTTCCTGGTGGTCAAAGACCTGGTCGACTTTGCCAGAGAGCAAGACATCTACTGTCAGATCAGGGGGTCGGGCGCCGACTCGGCGGTGTGCCGCTGCATCGGGCTGACCCGGGTCGACCCGATCAGGCTCCATCTTCCCTTCGAGCGGTTTCTCTCCGAGGAGCGGGGCAGACCCCCCGATATCGACGTCGACTTCGAGGCCGACCGTCGTGAAGAGGTGATCCAGTACTGCTATCGCCGTTACGGGCGGGAGCGGGCCGCGATGGTGGCCAATGTGATCACCTATCGGGCCCGTTCCGTGCTCCGGGACGTGGCCAAGACCTTTGGGTTCACCCAGGCCCAGGTGGACGGTCTGTCGAAGTACGTCGACACCCACGACCCTGCGCAGTTGCGGGAGATGGACACCGCACTCCCGGAGGGGATGACCGCCGAGATGATCTACGACATCTGCTGGCGTCTCGACGGCTTCCCCCGGCATCTGGGCATCCACTCCGGTGGGATGGTGATCGCCGACCGCCCCCTCTGGCAGGTGGTGCCTCTGGAATGGGGGAGGATGGAGGGGAGGACCGTCATCCAATGGGACAAAGACGACTCGGCGGCGGTCGGTATCGTCAAATTCGATCTGCTCGGTCTCGGGATGCTCAACGCCCTCCACCTCGCCACCGACCTCATCGAGGACACCCACGGGGTGGACATCGACCTGGCGCGTATCCCACAGGAGCCGGCCATTTACGAGTCGATGACCCGCGCCGACACCGTCGGGTTGTTCCAGATCGAGTCCCGTGCCCAGATGGCGACGCTGCCCAAGATGAAGCCGAAGACCTTCTACGACCTGGCCGTGGAGGTCGCCCTGATCCGCCCCGGGCCGATCCAGGGTCAGTCGGTCCACCCCTACCTGCGACGGCGCAACGGCGAGGAGCCGATCCGCTATCCCCACCCGTCCACCGAGGAGATCCTGGAAAAGACCCTGGGTGTGCCCATCTTCCAAGAGCAACTCATGGAGCTTGCCCGCATCTGCGCCGGGTTCGACGGGTCACAGGCCGACCGGCTTCGTCAGGCCATGACCCACAAACGCTCCGAGGAGGCGATGGCCAGGCTCCGGGAGGAGGTCTATGCCGGGATGGCCTGCAACGGCATCGTCGATGCCGCCGCCGACGAGATCTGGGAGAAGCTGCAGGGTTTTGCCAGCTTCGGCTTCCCCGAGAGCCACTCGGTGAGCTTCGCCTACATCGTCTACATGTCGGCCTGGTTGCGGTTTCACTATCCCGCCGAGTACCTGGCGGGTCTCTTGAATGCCCAGCCGATGGGCTTTTACAGCCCCAACTCACTCGTCCAGGATGCGCAGCGTCACGGGGTGGTGGTGCTCGGCTCCGACGTCAACGTCTCCTGGCACGACTGCACGGTCGAGCCGATCAGTGCCGACCCCGATGACGTGGTCGCCTATCTGGGCCAGAGATGGCGGAGGGGGAGAGGCCAAGTCGATGACCCGATCCGGCCCGCGGTGGGGGTCCGGATGGGTCTGCGGTATGTGAGGAACCTGGGGGAGAGAGAGGTGACCCGGATCGAGGCCGCCCGTATCCTCGGCGGCGGGTTCGGCTCACCCGAGGACCTGGCGTTTCGCACCGGTCTCGATGTCGACGCGTTGGAGGGTTTGGCCGGTGCCGGCGCCCTGGAGTCGATCGGGTTGGGGCGCCGTGAGGGGATGTGGGCGGCGGGGGCATTGGCCGAGATAGACCCCGGGCGGCTGGCCCTCTCTCCGGGGGTCGAGGCCCCCGCCCTGCCGGGGATGAGCGATGAGGAGGTGCACCGTGCCGACCTGTGGGCAACGTCGGTGTCGTCGCGTCACCCGATGAGCTTCGTCCGTGACCGGTTGGAGGGGTGTCTCACCGCGGCCGAGACCCTGGAGGTGGGTCGCAACCAGGCCAGAGTCAAGGTGGCGGGGGTGATCACCCACCGTCAGCGGCCGGGAACCGCCAAGGGCGTCTACTTCCTCAACCTCGAGGACGAGACCGGTCTGTTGAACATCGTGGTGCTCCCCGACGTCTGGGCCCGGCATCGTCATGTGGTGCGAAAGAGCCCCGCCCTGATCATCCACGGCCGTCTCGAGTTCTACGACGGGGTCACCAACATCGTCGCCAGGGACTTCGAGCCGATCGGGGTGCAGACCGTCCAGTCGAGAGACTTCAGATAACCATTCTGTGCGGATCTATGACGGGTCACGCGTCACTAACCCTCACAGAACGGTTATCGGCAGTTGAAGATCTCCCACCCGGCCCCGTTGTAGACCTCCCAAGCCGCGGCGGCGGTTGAGGCCTCCGCATCGGTGGCGTCCACACCGGGGAACCCGGCGTTGGTGGCCCGCTCGTCCCAATAGCGGGGCAGATGATTGAACAGGCCGACGCCTCCGGTGCGCAGATCGATCGCATTGGGGTCGAACCGGGACTCACACCAGGCGATACGGACCGCCCGGTTGATGTCGGTCGGCTCGAAGTAGAGGCTGACCAGCGCCCTCACCTCGACTTCGGAGAGCCATCCAGAAGCCGACGACGCAATGGTCCCCGATGACGCCGGTGAATCGACGGCGGCTGCGTCCTCCGGCTCGCTTTGGTCCTCGGCGGCCGGCGAGACCGAGTCCTCGGCGACGACGACCGCGGCAGTGGCCTCCTCGCCCATCAACGTGAAGGTCAGCCCGGCATAAGCCCCGGCGGTGTGTCCGATCGAGGCGGCAGCGGCCTCTGCCTGAAGGTTCTCGGGGTCGGTGTCAGGTGTGCCGAACGCGGCAAAGCCGGCGATGGCGAGCAGGGCGACAGCGGCCCATCCAGCGACAAATGAGAGACGTCTCGAACGCATTCAGAATTGACTCCATGTGGGTCGTGAGCCCACACCCGAGGTACGCAACCCTAACGAACTGTGGAAAACAATGCACGGGGAACTCACAAGACGCGATGGCCTAGATCTCGGTCAGCGCCCGGCCCATGCGCTCCACGATCGTCGTCAGGATCGCCGGTTCGGTGGCGAAGTTCAGCCGAACATGCTGTGACGCCCCTGTGCCGAATGGGCCGCCGCCGGTGAGAGCCACCCGCGCCCGCTCGAGGAGGTATTCCGCTGGGTCCGCAACGCCGTACCCCGACATGTCGAGCCAGGCGAGATAGGTGGCTTCCGGTGGGGAGAAGACCGCCCCGGGGATTTGCTCTCGAACGAGCGACCCCAACAGGTCCCGGTTCGACTCCAGGGTCCTCAGGGTCTGTTCGAACCAGGCGACGCCGTCCGAGTAGGCGGCGGTCCCCGCCAGCAGGCCAAAGGTGCCCACCCCCACCTGGTGGGGGGCGAAGTCTCGCTCCCACGTCTCCCGGTCGCTCCCGTTGGTGAGGACCACCTGGGCGCACTTGAGACCGGGGAGGTCCCAGGCCTTGGAGGCGGCGGCGACCGTCACCGTGCGCTCGGCGTCGAGGGTGGACAGCGGGACGTGGCGGACCCCGGAGTAGGTGATCGGGGCATGGATCTCGTCGGAGATCACCCGGGCGTCGTGGCGCTCGGCCACCTCCAACAGCTCGGTCAGCTCCGACTCGGTGAGACAACGCCCAGTCGGGTTCCACGGGTTGCAGAGCACCACCGAGCCGGCACCGTCGTCGAGGGCTCGATCGATCCCGGCGAGGTTCAGGGTGTAGCGCCCCTCGTCATCGGGTTGGCAGCGAACTTCGATGATGTCGCGGCCGGCCTGCTCCACCATCGAGAAGAACGGGAAGTAGACCGGTGTGTGCAGCACCACCGGTGACCCGGGACGGGTGAGATGCTCGATCGCCCTACCGATGCCGGCGATCACATCTGGCGCCGGGAAGACCCACGAAGGCTCTACCTTCCAGTCGAGCCAGTCGGCCCAGAATTCGACCGCAGCCGCAGCCAGGGCATGTTCGGCCTCAGGGTAGGGGTAGCCGGTGAGACCGTTGTCGACCGCCTCGTGCAGGGCGCGTCTGACCGCGGGGGCAGGCCCGAAGTCCATCTCGGCGACCCAGGCGGGGAGGACGTCCTCTTCGTAGAAGGTCCATTTGAGTCCGCCGCGGCTGCGCAATCGCTCGGCGTGGGTGCTCACTCCGGAGAACCTATCCGATCGATCACCCATGCCCATTCCTTCTTTGTCGGGTCGAGCAGCGAGAAGTGGTCACAATCGGATTGGTGGAGCTCGAGACCCTGAGCGTCGCGGTAAGTCACCGAACGTTCGGCGGGGACGATCTGGTCGGCCTCGCCATGGACAAGGACCGTCTCGACATGCCCCGGTGTCATCACCGCGGGCGCACCTTGGTGGAGCATCTCCGAGCACTCTTCGGCACCGACGTCTCCGCTGTCGACCGCGGTGCGCAGGTCGAGGAGTGGCCCCAACGCCAGGTGGAGGGCCACCGGGGTGAGCGATCTTTGCGCCGCCCACATCAGCAGGTGCGCCCCTGCCGAGTGGCCCACTCCCAGCACCCGGTTGGGGTCGCGGCCCAGTTGGGGGATGAAATCGAGTGCCATGAGGACATCGTGTCCCGAGGCTGGCCAGCCGCCTCCCGCCCCTATCCGCCGATACTCCACGTTCCAGGTGTCGAAACCGCGGCGGGCCAGATCGACAGCCAGCGACTCGGTGGTGTCCCGAGCGAAGCGATGACGCCAGAGCCCTCCGTGGGCCAGCACCACCAGATCCCCGCCGCCGGTGCGCAAGTCACCGACGTTGTCCACGTGTGGTCCGTAACGGACGGTCTCGAACTGCATCGCCGACCGGTTGGCGAGATGACGCAGGGCGTCGCGGTACCCGTTGACCCCACGTCCATAGATGCTGTTGACACAGGCGTCGGCGATCAGCGACTCCGCCCTCCAGGGCTGGCGGGCGCGGATGTCCGAGATGTGGACCTCGACCACCGGTGTCCCCACCGCCCTTATCGCATCCCCAATCGCCCGGGAGGTGTGGGTCAGCGCCCCGGGGTTGATCACGATGCCGTCCCCGTCGAACCCTTGGATCAGGTCGAGGATGCGCGCTTCGCTGTTGGACTGCTCGGTGTCGACCACCCAACCCTCCGGCTCCGCCCACTCCGCGATCTGACGTTCGAGGTCGTCGATGGTGGCATCGCCGTATACATCGGGCTCTCTGGTGCCGAGGAGATTGAGATTCGGGCCGTTGATGACGAGGAACCGCATCACGCAACGTCGGGGAGGTGATCGTCGACGAGGGCCCGGGCGCGGTCGAGCACCGCAGGGGGAAGGGCTTGTTCGACGAGGGAGAAAGAGCGGGCGAACTCTCGCTCGATGCTCTGGATCACCAGTGAGGTGGTGAGACCCGGCGACCGGTCGGCCAACGAGCCGGCAGTGCGCGGATCCCAGTCGAGGCCCAGAGCGCGGTACACCGGGATCAGCACCTCGCTGATGCGATCACCCTCATCGACGACGACCACGCCTCCGACATGGGCGCCGCCACGCACCAGTCGCTGGCCAACCCCGACCACCTTCACCTTGCCCGCGACGTTGACCGACCACCGACCCGGGCAGTACTCGCCGGGAACCTCGCCGATCCTGGCGTCGATTCCCAATGACTGCAACGCCCGGACCAACAGGGTGGAGACCATCTCGAATCTCTCCTGAATCCCCGTCTTTGGATCGGGCTCGGGGAGAGCGAGGGAGAAGGCAATCGTGGACTCGTGGAAGACCGCGGCCCGTCCCCCGGCGAGACGCTCGACCGCGGTGAATCCATGGGCTTGCGCAGCCCGCACCGCCGAGCCATACCCTGGAGTGACCCGGTCGGCGCGCCCGAATGCGACCAGGGGCCCGGGGACATGCAGCCGGAGTGTGGGGCCCATCTTCCCCGAAGAGACGGCGGAGAGGATGGCGTGGCTGATGGCCACGTCGAGGGGCCCGGGACGGCTCTCACTGATCAGGGTGAGCGAATTCACCGAATTCAGCTTACGGACGAGGACAATGGGGTAGGGCATGGGGCGGTGTGGAACGAAAGCAGCAGGTCGATCGTTTGCATGACAACAGGTGAGAGGCAACACAGCGACTGGAGAGACAAGCTCGTGAAGCCGAGCCGCGCCCTGGTGATCGCAGTCCTCGTCCTCGGCGCCTGTGGCGAAGCACCGCTCGAGTCCATCGGCTGGCGCAGCTCGGATTGGATCAACGAGCCGACCGTGCCCACGACGGTCGCCGTGGTGACCACGACCCCGACCGTGATCTCCGCCGAGCGTCTGCTCTGGTCCAACGACGGGATCGAGAACCCGGCGGCTGCCGATGACGCTGCCGGCATCCTCGCCGAGGTGTTCAACCGGCGTCAAGGAGACCGGTTCATCCAGGCGAGCCGTTCTGAGATCGTGGCCGCCCTTCCCGACGTCACCTTCCCCGGCCGGGCCCCGGCCGGCGCCGAGTGGGTTTCCTCACAGCTCGTCTTCAACAACGACGGCACAGTGGCCGACGATCCGAGCGCGGCATTCGGGATTTGGTCGGCCGAGCCATACACCAGGTCACGCACCGTGGCTCAGATGAGCGTGCTCAGGGTCTCGATGGACCCCGAAGCAGCCGACGAGTTGGCCTCCGGTGTCGCCCCCAGCTGTGCCCGGTTCTCCGAGCGCACCACCGAGGAGTGCGAGATCATCGCGGTGGGGGCACGTGATACCTGGCTGCTGAGGGCCGCAGGCGGCTCGACCGTCATCTGGTTCGAGGGCTCCTACCGATACGAGCTGTTCGGGCGTTCCTTCGTTCCCTGGGAGATCCTTCGTGACATGAGCGGCGACATGGTTCCCCTCGCCCTGATTGGGACAGAGTCGTCGTAAGGTCTAGATCCCTTTCCCCGGAGTTGAGCCATCTTTCACAGCGGCGGTTGGTGGAGTTATCTCAAATACGACGAGGAGCAGGATCGCCCTGACATAGACGGCGATCTGCTGCGACGTGTCTGGAGCTACGGTCGCCCCTACCTGAGGGGGCTCGTCGGGATCCTGGCCACCATCGTCGTCATCTCCACGCTGTCGGTGGTGCCCGCGGTGCTGATCCGGGTGCTCGTCGACGAGGCGATCGAGAACGCCGACATCGGCCAGCTCACCGTCCTCGGTGTGGCCATGGTGTTGGCCCCCCTGGTGAACGCACTGGTCGGGGTGGTCCAGCGCTGGCTGTCGTCGAGAGTAGGCGAGGGGATCATCTTCGACCTGCGCTGCGAGCTGTATGCGCACCTGCAACGGATGTCGCTGCGCTTCTTCACCGCCACCAAGACCGGCGAGCTGATGAACCGCCTCAACTCCGACGTGGTCGGAGCCCAACAGGCGATCACCGGGACCTTCGTGACCATCGTGTCCAACGTGGTCTCGGTGACCGTGATCCTCATCGTCATGTTGCAGCAGAACTGGCTGCTCACCTTGCTCGCTGTAGCCGCCCTTCCTCTGTTCGTGCTGCCCGCCCGACGGGTGGCCAAGGTGCTGCGACGGATCACCCAACAGCAGATGGAGCACGAGGCCCGGATGTCGGGGATCCTCCAAGAGTCGTTCAATGTCTCCGGCGCCCAGCTGATCCGTCTCTTCGGACGCTGGGACGAGGAGAGGACCAAGTTCTCGGAGGCGGCCGGCAATGTCCGCGACTACGGGGTGCGCCGGGCCATGGTGGGCCGGGGCTTCTTCGCCGCCCTCGGCCTGGTCTCCGCGGTGGGCACGGCAGGGGTGTTCTGGGTGGGCGGGCTGATGGTGATCAACGGGAGCCTCAGCCTGGGCGTGATCATGATGTTCGCCTCGTTGCTTCCCCAGCTCTACGGGCCGCTGTCGGCCATATCCAACTCCCGGGTGGAATTCGCCACCTCCCTGGTCTCCTTCGAGCGGGTCTTCGAGGTGCTGGACCTGCAGACGGACATCCCCGAACCGGAGGCTCCGATTGGTCTGAGCGGGAATGGCCGGGTGGAGTTCGACAACGTCTCGTTTCGCTACCAGGGAGAGGGCCCGGAGGGCCTCGAGGCGGTGAAGAGGTTCAGCTGGCACAGATCGGCGGACGCCGGGGACGTGGTGTCACAGGCCTCGACTAGGTTGTGGGCGCTCGAGGAGGTGAGCTTCGTCGCCGAGCCCGATACCCTCACCGCGCTGGTGGGACCGTCAGGGGCCGGCAAGACCACCATCTCCTACCTCGTCCCCCGTCTCTACGACGTGACTTCGGGCCGGGTGCTGGTCGATGGGGTCGACGTCAGGGATGTCGCTCTCACCGAGCTGGCCGCCACCGTGGGGGTGGTGACCCAGGAGACCTACCTGTTCCACGACACCATCGCCGCCAACCTCCGCTACGCCCGCCCCGACGCCACCCTCGACGAGCTGGTGGCCGCGGCGACCGTGGCCAACATCCACCAGATGATCGAGGCCCTCCCCGAGGGCTACGAGACGGTGGTCGGCGAGCGTGGCTATCGGTTGTCAGGAGGCGAAAAGCAGCGGATCGCCATTGCCCGGGTCGTGCTGGAGGATCCCCGCGTGTTGATCCTCGACGAAGCGACCTCCCACTTGGACTCGAGATCCGAGGCCCTGATCCACCAGGCACTCGAAAAGCTCATGCAGGGCCGAACCTCGATCGTCATCGCCCACCGGCTGTCGACGGTGAGGGCGGCCGACCAGATCCTGGTCATCGACGAGGGGCGCGTCGTCGAGCGGGGGGACCATGATTCGTTGGTACGTCTCGACGGCCTGTACGCCGAGTTGAATCGCACCCAGTTCGCCGGGATGACCGCCTGATCGGCCAGGATGCCCGACGGATGGAGGAATGCTCCGGGCGGGTAACTCGCCGCTAGGCCCCCCGGGTCAGGTTCTCGAAGAGGAGCCGCTGGGTCGTCGACAACAGGAGGACCTCACCATCGGTCGACATCCACAGGTGCGGGCCCGCCTTGAGCCACGCCCGTTGGGGCAGGGCGTCGAGGTTGCGTCGCTTCCGGGCCGAAGGCGGGGCATAGACCAGCACCTCGGGCGACGGGGCACCGAGGGCTGGCATCGACCCCACCAGGTCATAGCTGCCGAAGAGCGCCGCCAGCGCCTCGGAGGGGTCCACCGGGCCCTGGTCGGAGAGCCAGTCGACCCGACCACAGTCCTCGCAGGCGGCAACGGCCACCCGCCCCACCCAGACCGGTTTGTGCTCGCACCATCCATTGATGTCCATGTTCGTCAACCTAGGAGCCGGGTGGGACAGAAAGCCATGAGGTCTAGCCTGATTGGCTGAAACGGGAGGGTTTGAGCGCAGAGGACCCTCCGAATAGGGGACTTTCGGCCATGGCCGGCAGAGGGTGGCCTGGTGAAGATGGTGAGGACAAGCACCAGGAGAGACACGTGGAACTTCGTGAGTTGATCAACGGCGAGATCGAGACGGTCTCAGCCAATACCACCGTCGCCGAGGCGGCGGAGCAGATGCAGGCGGCGGGCGTGGGCTCGCTTGCGGTGCTCGACGGAGACGTCTTCAGCGGGATCTTCACCGAGCGAGACGTGCTGCGGGTGGTAGCCACCGGCGCCGAAGCATCTGTGGAGACCGTGGCGGAGTGGATGACCCTCTATCCGGACTCGTTCCTCCCCGACATGGACGTCAGGGAGGCTGCCGACTGGATGTTGGCGGCGGGGTACCGCCACCTCCCCGTGGTCGAGGACGGTCGACTGATCGGGATGGCATCGATCAAGGACATCTTGTGGGCCCTGACCGGCGAGAGGACGGCCTGACATGGAGCCGTTGAGTGTGGAAGAGGCGATGGAGGTCCTCGATAGCCAGCCGGTGGCTCATCTGGGTGTCATCCACGACGGTCTCCCGTACGTGACCCCGATGTCATACGTGGTCGCCGGGGACCGCATCCTCTTCCGCACCATGGCGGGTAAGAAGCTCGATGCCTTGAGGTCGAATCCCGAGGTGTGCATCGAAGTCTCGACCTATGACCCTGACAGTGGGGACTGGTCGAGTGTCATCGTCAGGGGCACCGCATCGGAGGTCGAAGACGACGACACGAAGACGGCCACGATCACCAGGCTGTTCGACAAGTACGACCAAGTCCTCGGCTCGCCGATCAGTGGAGGCGGTGGTTTGCGCCCCGTCCTCGGCCTTCCCCGCGTGATCGCGGTGTCGATCGACGAGATTTCCGGGGTGACCTCGGGCCGGGGGTTCAGCATCCGCACCAAGCCCGGGAGGCTCTGAGTGTTCGTGGGATACTCCGTAGAGGTCGCCGCAGCCCTCGCCGGGGTGGAGAGGAGCCTCGATCGCGTCCGATCCAACCTCGAGGAGTGGGCCGACACCGCCTATCGGGATGGTGAGCAGCTGTACGCCCGGGTCGGCCCCACCGCGAGCGTCGCCCACGAGGTCAAGCTCGACATCGGGGTCGCCGAGATACACAGCTCGGGTCTGGTCTACCCGATTCATTGGGTGGCCACCGGCGCCACCATCCTGTTCCCCGAGCTGAGGGCGGACCTTCATTTGTCCAAGCTCGGCTCGGACCGGACGATGCTGACCATGAAGGGCACCTATGACCCGCCGCTCGGCCCCCTCGGGCGCCTGGCCGACAGGGCGGTCCTGGGCCGGGTGGCCGAGGCAACCGTCCGGGACTGGATGGAACGGCTGGCGGAGGCCCTCAACACAGACTCCGTCAACGGCTGACCGGGAACCGCACCTCGACCGTGGTCCCGTCGCCGCGTTCGCTGCTGACGTGGACCGTCCCTCCCAAACCCAGGGCGCGTGTCCGCATGTTGGAGATGCCCATGCCTCCCTCGAGCTCCCCGGGATCGAAACCGACTCCGTCGTCCCCCACCCGCAACACCACCTGGTCGTCGTCGGTGGTGAGGACGACCTCGACGTGCTCGGCCTGGGAGTGACGCAGGGCATTGGACAGCGCCTCGGTGACCAAGAAGACCACTTCGTCATCCGATTCCCCGCCCTCGACAACGTCGAGGGTCAGTTGGACCCGGGCCGGGTAGGCCGATCCCATCCGAGCGACGAGGGATTGGAGCCTCTCGTCGAGCCTCATCGCCAGCTTCCTGGTGTCTTTCAACTCGAAGACGTATCGGCGCAGACGGTTAACCACATCGTCCAGGGTGTCGATCGACGTGTCGAGGACGGTGGACACCTCGGAGTCGTCGACTCTGGTCCCCAGGCCCTGGAGCCCGAGGCCGACGGCGAAGAGGTCCTGGATGACCGAGTCGTGTAGGTCGCGGGCGATGCGCTGGCGGTCCTCGGCCACCGCCAGCCGGCGGAGACGAGTCTGCAGGCGGGCCATCTGGATGGCGGCTCCGGCGATGCGGCTCAGTGCCTCGACCGCAGCCACGTCCTCGCCGGTGAAGCCGCCCTCCTTGTCGGTCAGGTAGAGGTTGCCGAACGCCTCGTCACCGACAGAGACCGGCACGCCGAGAAACGAGCGCATAAGGGGATGGTGCTCGGGAAATCCCACCGAGTCGGGATGGTCGGAGATGGTGTCGAGGACCAGAGTCTCGTTGTCGCGAATGAGCGTGCCGAGGACCCCTTTCCCGGTGGGAGGCGCGCCGATCGCTTTGGCCTGTTTCGGGGAGATGCCGTCGTAGATGAACTCAGAGAGCACCCGATGCTCGCCGATGACACCCAAGGCTGCATAACGGGCGCCCGTGGTCGCCTTGGCCTCGTCCAGAAGGGTGCGCAGCATCTTGCCGAGATCGGCCTCACCGGCCACCGACGCCGCCTCTTCGATGAGGGGGGTGAGCCTGGTCAGCCTGGGCGCCTCCTGCATGCGATGACGATAACGACCACTACCGTCACGGGCCATGACGTTGCGGATATCGCTCATCGACGACCACGAGGTGGTCCGTGCCGGTCTCAAGGCCCTGATCGACTCACAGGACGACATGACCGTGGTGGGCGAGGCGGGAACGGCCGAGGAGGGGATACGACGTGTCGGTTTCGACGAGCCCGACGTGGTGGTCCTCGATGTCAGATTACCGGACGGAAGCGGTGTCGAGGCGTGTCGCGAGATCCGGGAGCGGTTCCCCGACGTGAAGGTGCTCATGCTCACCTCGTTTGCCGACGAGGAGGCGCTGATGGCTGCGATTCTCGCCGGGGCGTCCGGATATGTCCTGAAGCGGATCAAGACCGACGAGTTGGTCGGCGGCATCCGCCGGGTCGGCGCCGGAGAGTCATTGCTCGACCCGGAGATGACCGAGCGTCTCTTCACCCGGATCCGGTCGGGAGAGACAGACGACCCTCTCCTCGGGCGGCTGACCAAACAGGAACGGACCATCGTCGAGCACATCGCCGACGGCCTCACCAACAAACAGATCGCCGAGGAGATGTTCCTCGCCGAGAAGACCGTGAAGAACTACGTGTCCAACGTCCTCGCCAAGATGGGGATGAGCCGCCGCAGCGAGGCCGCGGCGTATGTCGCCCGTGCCCAGGCGGAGAAGGGGGAGAGGGGCCTCCCCGAGAGCTGGGACTGACCGGGGTCTAGACCGCTTCTAGGACGATCACCGTTCTAGGACGATCACCGGGATGTGGTCCCTGGCGGTCTTTTTCTCGTACCCGGCGAACTGTGGCCAATCGCTCTTTTGACGCTCCCAGATGGCCTCACGCTCCTCCCCTTCGGCGATACGGGCCTCGACCACCATCTCTACGGAACCGATCTCGATGACCGTCTTCGGGCTCGCCTTGAGGTTGTGGAACCACGAGGGGTTGGTGTCGGCCCCGCCCTTGGAGGCGAAGACCGCATAGGCGCCGTCGATCTCCTGGTACATGAGCGGGCTTACTCGCTTGGTCCCGGTCCTGGCACCGGTGTGGTGGAGGAGGAGAAGCGGGGCGTCGGTGAACACCCCGCCCACCTTGCCGTCGTTGGAGCGGAATTCCTCGATGATCCCTTCGTTTCGATCACTCATGTCTGGAGCAACGAACGCGACGCGAGGTTTATTCGCTCACAGCTCGATGATCGGCATCTCCATGGTGTCCTCGATGCGGGCACCGGGGACGAGGAGCACCGGGAGGTGGGAATTGACCATGACCCGGGCCGACACACTGCGCCAGGCCTCCTCGGTGAAGAGTCTTCTGGTGGCGCCCATCACCACCATCTCGGCATCCATCTGCTGGGCGGTGGAGATGATGGCCTCGGCCGGGTCGTCGCCTTCGACGAAGCGGATGTCGCATTCGATGTCCTCTGCGGCCAGGGCGGCACAGATCGGGTCCACCGCCCTCCGCCCCCGTTCCTCCAGGTATGCCGCGGCCTTCTCCTCCTCCGAGGACTCCTGATCGGGGGCGTCGTCGAGAAAGGACCTTCGTACGTCGTCGTCGAGGGCCTCGAGGAACGATCTTGGGACCCGGATCACGGTCATCACGGTGACCGACCTCTGATCACCGATGAGCTGACTACAGAATTGGGCAGTGGGGGCCGCGGGCAACACGCCTGTGGTGGCTATGAGGATCCGCACCGCCGGAACATTAGGGTTCGGAACCCGGTAACGCAGAGGTGAAGTTGGACCCAGAGCTCGTCAACAAGATCACGTGGAAGATCCCGAATGCGCTGGCCCTGGTGGGGTCGGCGTCGGGAGAGGAGTGGAACGCGATGACTACGAGCTGGATATCCCAGCTCTCCATGGATCCGGTCATCATCGGCATCGGGGTGGACAACAAGGCGGTCACCCACCGTCTCATCTCGGAGGGGGGGTCGTTCACCGTGAACCTCTGGTCGTCGGAGGACACCCGCCCCTTCGTCAAGTTCTCCAAACCCGCCGAACGAGAGGGCAACACCCTCAATGGCAGGCCGGTGAAGACCGCCACCACTGGCGCCCCGGTCTTCGAGGAGGCGATCGCGTGGATGGACTGCGAAGTCCGTCAATCGATCGACCTCGGGACCCATACTCTGTTCCTCGGCGAGCTGGTCGACGCCGGGATCAACGAGGACGAAGAAGACCAGCGGGCGGCGGCCATTTCGGACACCCGGATGAAATACGGTGGCGTCAAACGCGGCGGGCATTAGGTCCGCTGAACGTGGTGCTCGCCCCGCGAGATCTGGTCAGCTGCTCAGCGGTGGGCCAGAGGGCGACCACGAGCGCGACATAGACGGCCGATAGCCCAGCCGAGGCCACCGCCTCCCACCACACGATCGTGTTCGTCGCGCACCGGGTCGTCTCGCCGTCGTTCGAGCTGCTCGTCGACGACGAGCTCCCCAGCTCCAGGGCCCACCCCTCCCGGGCCCCCTCAGCCACGTAGGTCGTGACCACTGTTCCGTCGGGCCCGGTGACGGAGCACATCGGGTCGAGGTGGGCGAACATCACCAGGAGTGGGATAACGGTCGCTGCTGCCGACAAGGGCCGCAGCCATGTCGCTCCGGGGGGCGTGGCGGCCCCCCTCGGGCGGCGCTGCGCGGCCAGGTACCAGAGCACGGCGGGCACGAACTCGACGAGACCAACGGACGTGATGAGGAGCACGCCCTGGACGACGGCCCCCATCGCCGCCACCGGGAGCAGCGATGGTCTGCGATCGAGCGAGATCAAAGCGAGAGACGCAGGGAGCGAGAAGCCGAGCAGAAACGCCAGCCCGGTGAGAGGTGTGCCCTCATCTGAGCTGAGATTGGCCGCGGCAACGCCCACGGCTAGGCCGTATCCGATCACGATCCCTGCCCAGACGAGCCGACGTGAGTTCTTGATATCCGAATAAGTGCTCATGCCATCACCTCCCACAAACCCCGGGCGTCCAGTTGTAGAAATCGACGGCCATCACATCGGCGGACGCTCCCGATCGCCGGGCCGAGCCCACGAACCGGGCAACGGAGGGCGTCGGGCCGGTGACCACAAAGGTCGTGACCTCGGGTCTCAGCCGAAGCTCGTCCAAGATCGCGGCGACGTCTTCGGGATTCTCGTCGAATGGTCTCACGAGGTAGTCGGCCAGCTCCCGACGGCTCTCGATGTTCCCCAATGCCCCGATAACAGAGTCGAGGGCTCTCTCCACCGAGACTGGGGAGAAGAGGGAGATGCCACCAAACCCGGCAGACGTCGCTCCGAGAAGCTCGTCGGCGAACGAGTCACGTGCCTGACAGGTGCCATAGCCGAGAGTCCCCGCGGCGGTCCAGGTGGGTGGGTCCTCACGCCCCAGTGAGACGTCGAACCCGGCCCAGACCACACGGACATCCGCTCCCGGGTCCCCGGCGATCGCCTGGGCGGCCTCGACCGACAGGGCAGGTTCGTAACGCACCGCCACTGTCGCAACGGTCCCGGCACCCAAATTCTCTAACTGGTCTAGCGCATCGCCCTGTAGTCCCTCGTCGTCCAAGTTGGGGAAGCGCGGGTCGTGTGCGCTGAGGTCGCCGATTCCGAACACCCCGATCGACATCGAGGTCTCGAGACCCGCTCTCAGCCCGGCGCCGACCGGCATCACGAACTCGAGGTCGACGTCGCGAGAGAGGAGACCGGAGTCGATTCGGCCGTCGGTCAGGACGACTCCGGGGTTCAGCATCGTGGCGAGATCGATGTTCATGCGCACTGCGTCGGCCGCTCTCCCTCCACGATTGACGACCAGAGGTTGGACCACCAGAGCCGACACGAACCAGATGACGATCCACGCAGCCAGGAGGAGGAGGGCGGCGTTGAAGGCGGTCCGGAACATAGAACGGCGCACCGTCCGCTTCATGGCGACCTCGTCGTACCTCACATCAAGCGCAGACATGTCGACGGGGGCCACTTCGTCCAGGATTGCGCGGCATTCGCCGCAGTCTCTGAGGTGGGCGTCCATCTCTCTGCGCTCTGTGCGGGTGAGTCGATCGTCTACGTAGGCCTCCAGGCGATCTTGAATCTCATCATGAGTCACGTGACACCTCCTCTCCATACAACTTGCGGAAGTTGAGGCGGGCGCGATGGATCAGGACCTTGGCCGCTCCTGTCGACGCGTCGAGGGCCTCCGCGATCTCGACGTTCGTCAGACCGGCATGGTCGGACAGCAGCAGGGCGACCCGTTGCCGCTCCGGCAAGGTCGCCAGAACACGAAGGATCGTGTCGGTCTCTGTGACGTCGGGGTCGGAGACCGGGGTCTCCACGATCTCATCGGTCGGTTCGGGCTTGCGTTTCCGGACTTCGTCGATGAACACGCTTCGCGCTATCGAGAACAGCCAGGACCTGGGATTGCCGCCGCGGTATCCGCCCAATGATCGGGTGGCCTTGGCGAAGGTGTCTTGCATCAGATCCTCCGCCCAGTACGGGTCGCGGCACATTGACACCAGAAAGGCGTACACGGCTCGGGCGTGCTCCCGGTAGAACTCTTCAATCGTCGGCGATCCGCCCACACGACTCCGGTCCTCCTCAGTATCGGTGTTGTCTCACGTGGAAGACGGATTTCGATGTCCGGGAGTTACACGGGGATCTGTGAGGCCGCCGATGTTGGTCCAGGTCGGCGCCGCCGCCTTATGATCGCCCCTTCACTGCGATGAGGAGCAGGGAGCAGAGATGGACGTTTCAGTAGCGGGCAAGGTCGCCCTGGTCACCGGGGGCAGCCGGGGCATCGGCCTGGCCACCGCTCTCGAGCTGGCTCGCAGCGGCGCCGAGGGAGTAGTCATCACCTCCCGCAAGCCGGAGAACATCGAGACGGCGCGGTCCGAGCTGGTGAGAGCCGGTGTCGAGGAGGAGAGAGTCCTCGCCTTTCCGGCCAGGGCAGATGACGAGGAGGCGGCCGATCAGGCGGTGAAGGCAACCGTCGACCGGTTCGGTGCCTGCGACATCCTGGTCAACAACGCGGGGACCAACCCCGCCGCGGGCGGGCTCATGGAGGTGGATCTCGGCGCCCTGGACAAGACCTGGGCGGTCAACCTGCGTGCCCCCCTGCTCTGGGCAAGGGCGGCGTTCAATGCCTGGATGGGTGACAACGGGGGAGTGATCGTCAACGTGGCCTCCGTGGCCGGTCTCCGCCCCAGCCCGATGATGGGCGCCTACAACATCTCAAAGGCGGGGCTCATCCACATGACTCGTCAGCTGGCCCATGAGCTCGCCCCCGGGATCAGGGTCAATGCCGTGGCCCCCGGAGTGGTGAAGACCCGTCTCGCCGGAGCCCTGCTGGTCGACGAGGACGCCACCGCTCGAATGCACCCGTTGGGGCGTGTCGGGGAGCCGGAGGACGTCGCCCGTCTGATCGTCTTCCTCGCCTCGGACGTCTCGAGTTGGATGACGGGAACCACCGTCCCGGTGGACGGGGGAGTGGTCGGCGCCGCCTCGTCGGGAATCTCGTAGATGTCACACCCACGACCCGATCCGGGCCTCGCCCTGGCGTATCTAGAAGGGAGACTCGACGATGCAGCCCTCTTCGCCCATGCCTCGGCACTCAGGGACGAGGGGAAGGGCAAGGTGGTGACCTACAGCCGCAAGGTCTTCGTCCCGCTGACCACGCTCTGTGTCGATAGATGCTCCTATTGCACCTTCGCCAAGCCACCTGGCGCCGGGGGGGCGTATCTGGAGCCCGAGGAGGTGCTGGCCGTCGCCAGGGCCGGTGATGCCGCGGAGTGCACCGAGGCACTGTTCACTCTCGGTGACCGACCGGAGCAACGATGGCCCCAGGCAGCGGAGTTTCTGGCGGCCAAGGGTCTGGAGACGACCCTCGAGTACGTCGCCGAGATGTCGGCGCTGGTCCGTTCGGAGACGAGACTGTTCCCCCATGCCAACCCCGGTCTGCTCGACGATGAGGGATTCAGGCTGCTCCGCCCCACCAACCCCTCGATGGGGATGATGCTGGAGAACATCTCGGCGCGGCTCACCGACCCGGGCATGCCCCACCAGGGCACGGTGACCAAGCACCCCTCGAAGCGGGTGGCCACCATCGAGGCCGCCGGACGTCAGAGAGTTCCTTTCACCACCGGGATACTGGTCGGGATCGGGGAGACCCTGCAGGAGACCGTGGACTCGCTGTTCGCCCTGCGCGATCTGGCCGACCGAACCGGCGCCATCCAGGAGGTGATCATCCAAAACTTCAGGGCCAAAGCCGACACCCGGATGCGGCATCACGCCGAGCCGGTACCCCGCTGGTTCGCCAGGGTGGTCGCCCTGGCTCGTTGGGTGATGGGCGCCGAGACCAACGTCCAGGTACCCCCCAACCTGACCGATTCGTACGAGATCTACCTCGACGCCGGGATCAACGACTGGGGCGGGGTGTCCCCGCTCACCATCGACTGGGTCAACCCGGAGGCGCCCTGGCCCCACCTCGATGAGCTGGCCGGTCGCACCACCCGGGCCGGGTTCGACCTGAGGCCGCGCCTGCCCGTGTACCCCGAGTTCATCGATGAGACATGGATCGACCCCGGGCTGTTGGATGACGTGCGCGCCGCCACCGACCATGATGGTCTCGCCACCATCGGAGCCACGCCAGGAGTGAGATGACCATCACCTTTCTGAGAATGAGGCCTGCCGACCTGCTCGCCGAGCCCACCGCGGTCAGCAGACGCCGGGAGGGCACCACCGCCATCGAGATGTCGTCACCCACCCCGGCCGACCTGGCCGCTGCCAACAAAGCCGGTCTCCTCGTCGCCGCCAACGGGGAGGGCACCGCCGAGCCGGCCGGCTGGGTGCTCGGCCCCGGGTCGGCTCTGAAGTTGGCGCCACACAGCTGGAGGCTGACCATCCTCGATGAGGGCACCCGGGAGGAAGTCCTCGATGCCCTGGCCCGCACTCGGGCGGCCTTCTTGCGCACCGCCCGGTCCAGTGTGGCAACCGCAGCCCGGCTGGCCGCCTTGCCCGGCATCGGAACCACCGTGTCGGTCTTCGTCGACGACGTGGCACAGGCGCTCGAGGCAGTCTCCGACGGTGCCGGTGACCTGCTCCTGCGTGACTGGAGCAAGGAACGGATCGGTGAGTTGAGGGATGCGCTCGGTCAGCCATTAGTGGAGCGGTCCCTGTATCCCATCGGTCTGGAGATCGACGATGCCCGTGAGAGCCTGCCCAAGGACGTGTTCACCGCCTGGCTCTCCCAGGTGGACGCCTCCGGGGCGGTGCGCCCTCGTCATGAGTGGGCCCCGGGCAAGGACATCCCGCCCCCGGTGCCGGCCGGCCGCGTGTCGGCGCAGTGGACCGACGACGCTTGGGTGAGTGGGTCGGCCCCTGAAGGACTGGCCGGAGCGGGCGATCTGGCTCCCATCCTGGAACGGTCATTGGAAGGCGAGTCTCCATCGGTTGCTGAGATCGAATCTCTCTTCGGGGCGCGTGGCGACCAGGTCGATGCGGTGGCCCATATCGCCGACGTCCTCCGTCGGCGTGCCGTCGGTGACACGGTCACCTATGTGGTCAATCGCAACATCAACTACACCAACCTCTGCTACTTCAAATGCGGTTTCTGCGCCTTCTCCAAAGGCCCCAAATCGCTCAACCTGCGCGGCGACCCCTATCTGATGGGGATCGAGGACATCGTGGCCCGGGCCCGAGAGGCCTGGGGCCGGGGTGCCACCGAGGTGACCCTCCAGGGCGGCATCCACCCCGACTTCACCGGCAATTTCTACCGGGAGGTGGTCGAGGCGATCAAGGCGGAGATGCCCGACATGCACATCCATGGCTTCACCCCACTCGAGGTGTGGCAGGGGGCGGAGACGCTGGGGATCTCGGTGCGCCAGTTCCTCACCGAGCTGCGCGACGCCGGTCTGGGGACCCTCCCCGGGACGGCGGCGGAGATTCTCGACGACGACGTCAGGGCCCACCTCTGCCCCGACAAGATCAGGACGTCACAGTGGGCCGAGGTGATGATCACCGCCCACGACCTGGGGCTGGGGGCCACCTCGACGATCATGTTCGGCCACATCGACCATCCGCGGTCCTGGGCCAAACATCTCGAGGTGATCCGCCAGATCCAACTTCGCACCGGTGGCTTCACCGAGATGGTCCCGCTCCCCTTCGTTCACATGGGGTCGCCTATCTTCCTCCGGGGAAGGTCCCGGCCCGGGCCGACCTGGGACGAGGCGGTTCTCATCCATGCGGTGTCCCGCATCGCCTTCGACGGCTTGATCGACAACATCCAGGCCTCCTGGGTGAAGCTCGGCCTCGACGGCGGGGCCCGTCTCCTCGACGCGGGGTGTAACGACCTCGGTGGCACCTTGATGGGGGAGATCATCACCCGGTCCGCCGGCGCCGAACATGGTCAGGAGGTGACCCCCGCCGAGTTCGTCGAGGTGATCGAGTCGGTGGGCCGGGTCCCGGCGCTGCGCAACACCACCTACGAGATCCTGGACCGGGTCTGAGGCTCAGCCGCGATAGGTCAGGCCGCGCGGCGCCACGGCGAATCCCCACTCCCGCAACGCCGCCGCCAGGGGTGAGGCCGGTGCCGGCTCACCGTCGACGGTGACCAGGGTGAGACGACGATGCCGTCCCGCCACCTCGGCGAGGGCCCCGGATACCTGGCCGAAGCGCTCCGGCACCGGGTCGAGCAGGGTGAGGCCGCGGCGACCCTTGTCCAGGTAACCGACCAGCTCACCGTCGTAGATCAGCACGTAGGCCCCGGCGTCGCGGGCCAGTCTGGTCCCTCCCACCTCGGGCCAGGGGAGCACCCCGCCGTAAGGGTTGGCCGGGTCCGTGGCGGCGAGCACGGCCAGTTCCGGATCGGGACGGGAGCGGAGACGGTCGACCGCGCCAGGCAGGGCGAACTGTGATCCGCCCAGCCCCTCGACGAAGTAGCCCCTCCGAATCCGCCCGGTCTCTTCGAGATGGCTGTACACCGGGTAGAGGGCGCTGAACCCGCCGGGAATGCCCTCGGCGAGGACGGTGCCCCTGGTGACCACCCCGTGGCGGTCGAGGAGCAACTCGGCCCAGGCGGCGTGACGCTCGGTGTCGGTGGGAGCCTCCTGGGCCAGCCCGGCGGTAAGGGACCATCGTCCCTGGGCGTGGACCGGGAAGCGGCTGGACAGGGAGGGCCGGCCTCCGGTGCGTCCCTTTCTCCGGGCGACATAGGCCCGGACCGGGGCGAAGGTGTCGTTGCTGACGTGCCCCGCCCACACCAGTTCCCAAAGCGCGTCGAGGACGGTCCCGGGATCACCACCACCCGAGGCCGTGTAGATGTCGGAGAAGAAGCTGGCGCCTCGCAAGTGCAGGGTCTCCAGGATTGAACGGGCGGTCTCGTCGGGCTCGTATCCGGGATCTGGCCCGTTCCATAAGGTGGCCACCGTCTCCCTGGGGAAGAGGGCGACCCGCCCGTCGCGGCTCCCCAGCGCGCCATGACCTACCCAAACCAGATCGCCGGAGAGCATCAACTCGTCGATGCGGGTCCCGGGGTCGGCGACCCGGGTGGCGAGGACGTCCCGTTCCAGGGTGGAGGCGGGGATGGCGGCCCCGGTGAGCTTGCGCAGGGCATCGGCCATGGCGGCCCGCCCCCGGGGCGGCTCCGGCCCGACCCCCTGCCAGACGGTCTCGAAGCGGGCCAGGGCTGCCGGCTCCACCGGCTCGATCTCTGAGCGCAGCACGGCGAGTGAACGTCTCTTGAGACGTTTCAATACCCCGTCGTCGACCCACTCCCGGCCCTCGCCGCCGGGTCGGAAGGCACCCTGAATCACCCGGCCGGCCCTCTCCAGCCTGCTCAGGGCGGTCTCGACCACGCCCACCGGCAGACCGAGAGCCGAGGCGGCCCCGGTGGCGACGAACGGACCGTGGGTGCGGGCGTACCGCCCCACCACGTCGCCCAGTGGGTCGTCGACCGGTTCGAGGAAGACATGGGGGACGCCCTGGGGCGGTTGCACCCCGAGACCGTCCCGTAGCCGGGCAGCATCTTCGATGGCGGCCCAGCGAGGTGATCCGCCGATCACCACCTCGATCACCCGACGTGCCTCGGCCAGGTCGGAGAGGGCATTGGCCACGTCGACACCTTCACTTCGCACCTCGATGTCGTCGGTGGTCAGCGGTCCGAGGTCACGGAGGAGGTCGTGGATGGCGTCGGGGTGCCGGGCGCGGCGGTTTTCCGTCAGGTGCTGCAACTCGAGCTCGACGGCGGCCACCACCTCGGGATCGATCAGCTCGCGCAGCTCTCCCTCCCCGAGCAATTCGCGGAGCAGGTCGCGGTCGAGGGTGAGGGCGGCGGCGCGGCGCTCGGCCAGCGGGGTGTCGGCCTCGTACATGTAGGCGGCGACGAACGAGAAGAGAAGCGACGAGGCGAAGGGGCTCGGGCTGTGCGTGTCGACTGGGACGACCCGGATCTTCCGGGAGCGGATCTCGCCGAGCACCTCTTGGAGGGCGGGGAGGTCGAAGTCGTCCTGGAGGATCTCCCGGTATACCTCGAGGAGGATCGGGAATGATCCGAACTGCTTGGCCACCCCGAGCAAATCGGCCGAGCGCCGCCGTTGCAGCCAGAGAGGGGTGCGCTCCCCGGGTCGGCGACGAGGGAGGAGTAGGGCCCGTCCCGCCGCCTCACGGAAGCGGGCAGCGAACAGGGCGGTGTCGGCGAGATGGTCGACGAGGAGGCCCTCCACCTCCTCGGGGTCGATGAGGAGATCGTCGGCTTGGGGCGGGTCGTCGGAGTCAGGGAAGCGGAAGGCCATCCCGTCGTCGGACCAGATCGCGTCGACATCGGTCCCGTCGCGGGAGCGGAGGCGGTGACGCAGCGCCATGGCCCAGGGAGCATGGACCCGGGCGCCCAGCGGGGAGAGCAGGACGACGCGCCAGTCTCCGATCTCGTCCTGGAACCGCTCGACGACCACCGTCTTGTCGGTGGGGAGGATGCCCACGGCCTCCCGCTCCTCGGTGAGGTAGGCGACCAGGTTGCGTGCCGCGAACGAGTTGAGCCGGTAGTCCGACTCGAGACGCTCGAGGGCGTCGTCGGCATCGAGGGCGGCCGTCTCCCGGATGAACCGGCCGACGGCCCGGCCGGTCTCCAGGGGTCGACCCAGCATGTCGCCGTGCCAGAAGGGCATCTTGGCGGCGTTGTCACCGGGGGCAGGGACAACCTCGACCTTGTCGTGGGTGATCTGGCTGATCCGCCAGGCGCTTGAGCCGAGGAGGAAGACGTCTCCCTCCCGTGACTCGTAGACCATCTCCTCGTCGAGCTCGCCGACCCGGCTCCCGTCGGGCAAGGTCACCCGGTAGAGACCGCGGTCGGGGATGGTCCCGGCGTTGGTGACGGCCAGCTGGCGAGCGCCGGGCCGGGCGGTGACCTCACCGGTGGCCCGGTCCCAGTTGAGACGGGGCCGGAGCTCGGCGAAGAGGTCGGAGGGGTAGCGGCCGGCGAGCATGTCGAGGGTCTCGTCGAAGACAGCGCGGCTCAGGTTGGCGTAGGGGGCGGCCCGTCGGGTGATCTCGTAGAGACGGTCGGCGGTGGTGTCCCCGGCGACGGTGTGGGCGACCAACTGTTGGCAGAGGACGTCGATTGGGTTGGCAGGGACCTTGGTGATCTCGACCAGACGTTGCGCCATCTGGGACGAGACCACCGTGGAGACGAGGAGGTCGCCCCGGTACTTTGGGAAGATCATCGCCCGTGAGGTCCCGCCGACCTCGTGTCCGGAGCGCCCCACCCGCTGCAGGCCGGAGGCCACCGAGTTGGGGGCCTCGATCTGGAGGACGAGGTCGACCGCCCCCATGTCGATGCCCAGCTCCAGTGAGGAGGTGGCCACCACCGCCTTGAGCGTGCCCCGTTTCAGGGCTTCCTCGATCTCGAGACGCTGCTCGCGGGCCACCGACCCGTGATGGGCCCGGGCGATCTCCTCGCCGGCGAGGTTGTTGACCTCTGCGCAGATGCGCTCGGCGAGCCGACGCGAGTTGGCGAAGACGATCGTCGAGTTGTGTTCGTTGATCTGGTGGAGCAGCTCGGGGTAGACAGCCGGCCAGATCGAGCGGGTGGTCACCGTGTCGGGGTCGAGCGGGTCGGGGTCGGCCGGCTCGTTCATGTCCTCGACCGGCACCACGATCTCGAGGTCGAGGCCGCGGTCCTGAGGGACGTCGATGATCGTGACCGGTCTCGGCTTCCACACGTCTTCCTCGACGGTCCCCCCACCGAGGAACCCGGCGATGATCTCCAGCGGGCGTTGGGTGGCGGAGAGGCCGATTCGCTGCGGGGGAGTGTCGGTGATCTCCTCGAGACGCTCGAGGGAGAGGGCGAGGTGGGCGCCTCGTTTGCTCCCGGCGACGGCGTGGACCTCGTCGACGATGACCCAGCGCACCGTGCGGAGCACCGACCTCACCGCTGAGGTGAGCATCAGGTAGAGCGACTCGGGGGTGGTGATGAGGACGTCGGGCGGGTTGCGCTCCATGCGGCGACGGTCCTCAGCGGGGGTATCGCCGGTGCGGAGGAAGGTGCTGAGCTCGGGGAGCGGGTCGCCACCGAGACGCTCGGCGGCGTGTCTGATCCCGGCGAGCGGGGCGCGGAGGTTGCGGTCGACATCGTGGGCGAGGGCCTTCAGCGGAGAGATGTAAAGGACCCGGCATCGCTCGCTCTTATCGGGGATCGGCTCGGTGAGGAGACGGTCGAGGGTCCATAGGAATGCTGCCAGCGTCTTGCCCGAACCGGTGGGGGCGTGGATCAGGGTGTGGTCTCCCTGGGCGATGGCGGGCCAGCCCTCCTCCTGTGCGACCGTGGGCGCGGCAAACGAGGCCTGGAACCAGGTCCGCGTCGCCGGGGTGAAGGCTTCGAGCGCGTTCACATCCCGAAGGTATCAGGGGTTGGTGACAAGATCTGACCGGGTGCGTGCCGGTTGGCCGCGAAGTCCTGAACGCGGTCATTTCCGGTCAAGGGCCGTGTCAGGGAGCATCCCCCGCAATGTCTCCCGGAGTTTGATGAGGGTACTTCTGTGTGGTTCCGGTGCCCCCTCCAGATACTCGCCACCGTCTTGATCTCCATGTCGCCTCCTCTCACTCTCGGGGAATTTTTGACACAGACCTCGATTGGCGTCGGCTGCAGCCCGAGCCGGCGCAACCAGAAACCCTGTCGTGTGGGTGGCAGTCTTCTGGCCTTAACCGTTGAGGGCAAGAGTCGGAGAGACATATCGAATCGTCCGATTTCGAGGAGTTCTTCGCCCGGTCGGAACGACCGGTCCGGTTCGCCCTGTCCGCGAGGTTTGGTTTCGACATGGGTCGTGAAGCCACAGCAGAGGCGTTTGCCTATGCCTGGGAGCATTGGGATCGAGTCGCAGGGATGGACAATCCCGCCGGCTACACATATCGCGTCGGCCAGCGGGTCGGCCAGCGAATGGCGAAGCGACGCGACCCGGTGGACTTCTCACGGCCGGACTCCGATCAGCCGATGATCGAGCCGAAACTGGCGCCGGCACTCTCCGAGCTCTCCTCGAGACAGCGCACCGCTGTCGTCTTGGTCCATGGTCTCGGGTGGACTCAACTGGAGACCGCCGAGTTCCTTGGACTGTCGACGTCGACCGTGCAAAAGCACGTTGAAAGGGGAATGGAGAGATTGCGGCGTGCACTGGGGGTGGACATTGAACACTGAGTCATTGGGTCGTGACCTGGCCGAGCTGTTCGAGGAGGGAGCGCCGGAGGTCACCCTCGAGGAGGTGAAGGAGCGGTCTTCGGGGCCGGTGAGGAAAGTCAAGCCGAGCCGACCCGTGGCGGTCGCAGTCGGAGCCTTCTTGGCGGTCGTGGTGGGCGGGCTGATGATCGGGCTGCTCACTCGACCTTCAGAGCCCACGCCGACAAGCGTTCCGCCGGTGACAGCCCCGACCACCTCTTTGGACTCTCCCGATTCTCCCGAGGTGTTCGTGCCGCCGACTCGCTCGGCCGACGGGCTGAGCTATCTCTCCTTGACTCTTCTCGACGGGAGCCACGTTTCGCTCGCCTATCCGTCGGACCTCGACATGACGAGTGCAGGAGTCGAGGTGGCGACGGTGGGAAGCCTGGAGGAGGCCCACAGTCGAGAGATCGGAGCGCACTACGGGCCGCCGAGTTCGTTCATAGCCAGGATGGAGGAACATTCCGGGCCGGGTGAGCTGGCGGCCACCTTCCCAGGGGTGAATGAAGGGGTGATCGAGCGCTGGGAATTCCCCGAGGTGCCGATCGCCTACCTGGTATACGACTTCGACCCCTGGACCGTCTACGTCTGGGACGGTATGGGCGGCGCCAACTCACCCATGGGCGAGGAGGCGCAGACCGCCTGGGCTGCCCATCTCTGGGGTGGGACCTACGCTCCCGGCTTCCTGGTCCTCGGTTCGGAGCCACCGCTCCAGCTCGTTCCAGCAGCAGACGACCCCGGGCCCAGCGGCCCGGACATCCGGGTCGATGGATCATCAGGGAGCCTGCTGGTCTTCGTCGACGACTGTGCTCGGATGGGGCAAACTCTGGACGAGGAAACCTACGGCGAGGAGGTATTCGCCTTCTGCGACGAACCGACCAACACCCTTTTCTTCGTCGGGGGAGATGCCGAGGTCCAGGAGCGAGTCCATCGTGAGCTCGTGGTCGATCCGCTACCACCAGGAGTCTCCGGCGAGGAGCCACCGACTCTCGAGCAAGCCACGGGTAGCTACGTCTACTTCTCCACGGACACCCAGCTCACCGTGGTCGACATCGACGGCGGGTCGGTCGAGGTGCATGACATCCCCGAGTTGGCGCCAGGCGACCCGCTGTATCGACTGGCCTGGAGAGGGGAGCGGCTCGCCTTCTACGGTGAGACCGACCTGGGGAGGGCGGTGATGTCGCTCGACCCGAGCGACCCCGGCTTTTCACCGACACTGGTCAAGGAAAGTGCCTTCTTCATTCCCTCGGCGATCACCGACCGGGTATGGGCGTTCGAAAGCAACTCCCAAGGTGTCGTCACCATGCAGGAACTCACGGTGGAGGGCGAGGCGACCACCTTCGAAGTCCCCACCCCGCCTGGGCTCTGGCCAGCGGGTGCGGTTGACCGCGGTGTCCTCTTCTACGGTGACCATGACATCGAGCTGTGGGGGCCAGACGGGGAAGGCCCGATCCAAAACGCCCCCGGCCCGCACTTGGTGGCAGTCTGGCAGGACCGATTGCTCACCTGCGGTGAGTGCGATCGGCTGAATCTGGTCTACCTCGACGTCGGCACCATGCAGACGGTGGACCTACCAGTTGGGGTCGTCTCCGTCTCCGGTTCCGGGGGCAGCTTCTCGCCGGACGGCCGTCATGTGGCCGCGCTCGGGTTTCTCACGCCGCCACCCATCACATCTGAGACCGAGGTGGCGGTCATCCTCATCGACGTCGAGGCCGGCACCACTTCGATCGTCCCCGGATCCGTGACGACGAACCGTTTCAGCTTCCCCAACGTCGCCTGGGCCTCGGACGGGGAGTGGCTGTTCATCGGCCCGGTCATCCACGAGGACGCCGATCAAGGCCGGCTGCTCGCCTATCGCCCCGGAGACGAG
>DATKCZ010000001.1:0-3000 GCA_035512955.1 Acidimicrobiia bacterium | reverse complement strand
GCCCAGGAGATGAGACGCGATCCGGGGCTGGTGATGCTGGGTGAGGACGTCGCCGCGGCCGGCGGGGTCTTCAAGACGACCGTGGGTCTCCTCGACGAGTTCGGGCCCGAACGTGTCCGCGACACCCCCATATCGGAGCAGGCAATCCTCGGTGCGGCGATGGGGGCGGCCATGACCGGCGTCCCGGTGATCGCGGAGATCATGTTCTCCGACTTTCTCGCCGTCTGCTTCGACATGCTCGCCAACGAGATCGCCAAGAGCAGGTATATGACCGACGGGCAGATGAGCTTTCCCCTCGTGGTGCGAACCGCCAATGGAGGAGGGGCTCGCTTCGGTGCCCAGCACTCGCAGTCGGTGGAGAACTGGTGCATGATGATCCCCGGGCTGAAGGTCGTCGCTCCCTCGACGCCCGAGGACGTCGTGGGCCTGATGGCGGCTGCGGTGCGGGATCCCGATCCGGTCGTCTTCTTCGAGCACAAGTCGCTGATGGCGTCCAAGTCCGACATGCCGGAAGGCGAGATCGTCGACGAGCTGGGCAAGGCCAAGCTGCTGAGGGAGGGAACCGACGCCACCATCGCTGCGCTCGCCCTCATGGTGCCCAGAGCTCTCGAGGCCGCGAATCGGCTCGCCAACGCCGGCGTCTCCGTGGAGGTCATCGACGTCAGGTCGCTCGTTCCTCTGGACACCCGCTCCCTCTTGGAGTCGGTCTCCAAGACAGGTCGTTTCTTCACCGTCGAGGAGAACCCGCGGCTCTGCGGTTGGGGCGCCGAACTGGTGTCGATCGTCGACGAGGAGGTCTTCTGGGACCTAGACGGCCCCAGCATCCGTATCACCACGCCTCATGTTCCCCTGGCGGCGGCGGCGTCACTCGAGGACCTCGCCTTGCCGTCTGTCGACCGCATCTACGAGACCGTTCTCAAGTCCGTGGACTCTGGAGAGCGGATGTGAGCCGCAGGGTCCTGATACGCGGCGGCACGGTTCTCACCCTGGGTGCGAAGACGTCGAATCACACCGACGCCGACCTGCTCATCGAGGACGGCCGGATCGCCGAGATAGGGCTCGGCTTGCGCGCCCGCGGCGCTGAGCACATCGATGCCACCCAGGCGATCGTCATGCCCGGTTTCGTAGATACCCACAGGCATGTGTGGAAGTCCCTCCTCCGCAACTTCGGTGCGTCACACGCCGGGGCGCCGCCGGAACCATCTGTCTACGGGCCGCACTATCGGCCCGAAGACGTCTACGCGGCCTCCCTGATCGGCTTGCTCGGGGCGGCCGAAGCGGGGATCACCACCGTGGTCGACTGGGCCGATCTCCCCCCCGGGGACGGTCATGTCGATGCCGCGCTCCAGGCTCATGCCGACTCGGGCGTCCGGAGCGTGTTCGCCCTGGCTGCTGCGGAGTGGTCGAACCGACAGGTAGACGTCGGCCCGCAGCTCAGGCAGCTGACCGCGAGCCGGCCCGAGACGACTCTCGCCTTCGGGTCCGCCGAGCCCGACCCCGACCACCTCGATGGGGTGGCGGCGGAGTGGGCTCTGGCCCGGGACCTCGGATTGAGAGTTCACGCGCACGCCGGTACCGACCCGGGCAGACGGGGCTCCATCTCCGATCTGGGCGGGCGGGGCCTGCTCGGTGAGGACGTTACCCTGGTCCATTGCTCCCACCTCGAGGCCGCCGATCTCGATGCCATCGCCGCATCGGGGGCGCGGGTGTCGATTGCGCCGGCTAGCGAGATGGCGATCGGTTTGGGAGCACCGCCCATCCAGGGATTGATCGATCGGGGCATTCGCCCCGGTCTCGGTGTCGATCAGGAGGCGCTGGCGCCCGGGGACATCTTCGCGGCCATGCGCGCAGCCAACTCGATGCAGCACGCCACCCTCTTCGACCTCAAGCTGGCCGGCAAGGCGGGAATCCCCAACCTGCTCAGCACGCGCGAGGTGATTCGCTACGCCACCAGTGACGGGGCCCGGGCCGCCGGGGTCGGCGAAGTGACGGGGTCGCTGGAGCTGGGGAAGCAAGCGGACGTCCTGGTGCTGGCCACCGACCGTCCCAACATCCACCCCATTAACGACCCCATCGGCGCGGTGGTGTGGGGGATGGACACCTCTAACGTCGATTGGGTGCTCGTCGGTGGGGAGCCGTTGGTCCGGGAGGGTGAGCTCACGGCCGACTCGGCGCGTGCCCGCGATCTCGCCGTTGCCGCGCAGCGGCGTGTGGTGGAAGCGGCCGGGTTGACCGCCGGGCTGGGGGTGCCTTCGTGACCTCGATCCAGGTCCCGGCGTCGGCGCTCACCCGGTTCGTGGTCGCTTCACGCTATCTGCCGGTCTACGTGGCGATCGCCCTCTTGGTGGCCATCGCGGCCATCTGGGTGCCGGCGACGCTGAGCCGGCCCGCTCTCTCGGCCATCGCCCCGTTCGGCGCCCTGCTTGGCATCGCTGCGCTCGGGCAGATGCTCGTGATCATGACCGCAGGCATCGACCTCAGCGTCCCCGGCACGATCACCATCTCCGCCCTGATCGTGGTGGGAGTCGGCCAGCAATCCAATGATCGGATCCTTCTCGCCATCGCCACCGCCTTGGGGGTGGCGGCTCTCATCGGCCTGGTGAACGGGATCCTCATCGGGGGGATCAAACTCAACGCGCTCATCGTCACGCTCGCCGTTGGCCAGGTCGTGATGGGGCTGGTCGGCCGTTATGTGCTCACATTCCCGGTGCAGACTGCGGTGCCGCCGGCCTTGGCCCAATGGGCCTCCACGCGCATCTTCGGGGTGAGCCCCGTCTTCTGGATTGGGGCGGTCGTCACCCTTTTGCTGATAGTCGCTCTTCGCTACACCACGGTTGGACGCAGGTTCCAGGTCGTCGGGGCCAATCCGGTGGCGTCCAACGTGTTGGGAGTCCGGGTGACCCTCAATCAAATCCTGGTCTATGTCGTTGCCGCCATCTTCTATGCGATAGCCGGTATCGCCCTGGCCAGCATCCTGCGCAACCCAGGGGTCAACATCGC